>JAQVCX010000091.1 GCA_028689545.1 Parabacteroides sp. | reverse complement strand
ACTATGTCAAAATTATCAATAAGGATATCGGGGAGGATATCTCGTAGTATGTTATCTGATGTCATGAGGCAAAGATAAATATTTTATTAGGAATATGAAAACAACCGGATTTATCCGCAGACCCCAACTCACCCGCATGTCCCGGGGAGATTCCAGGGAGCGGCAGGCATCATAGACCGCCTTGATCTCAAAGAATAACTTTTTATGCTCATCATCCTCATTCAACCAAGCGTAGAACAGGTCTTCCCCTTCACGGGTTAAATGCCCTTGAAGGTATCCCATTATTAATTCTGACGCCTCGTTTCTCATAAAGTATGTGTCAATTTCTGTGTCTCTTTATTACTACAACGAACGGCACAAGAAAAGTACTCACACCATTCGTCGTTTTTATTGTATATTTTTTAGAAACGGGTCGCATAGTAATCTACCCTACCCTAGATAGAAATCACGATTACTATCAATAGAAATTCAGAATACTATCCATAGAAATCGGCTCCATTATCGGTACTATTCCGCTAACGTCTGATTATAAGGCAGGTAAGTCGCAAGCTCAATATATTGGACTTATTGTATTTTTTAAGGATTAAATTTGATGCGGTTGCCTTGATTTTCTTATCAAAGTTATCATTCACAATTATGAATCAAAAGGATCAGAAGCATGAATCTCAGGTTCGGAAATTGCTTACGCAAATAAGAGAGAGAACGATATAGCTGATTCTCTACCGTACGAACAGAAAGTCCTAGTTTATCAGCGATTTCCGCGTTTCTCATACCTTCTATATAGGACAACCGGAAGATCTCCCGGCTCCTTTCGGGCAAATCGTCCACTTTCCGCATCAATATATCCAGCAAATCTTTCCGCATGAATACCTCATCAGATGCCTCAAAGAAATCCAGCTCATCCAATTTCAATTGAAGGGCACGTTTATCCACGACTTCCTGTTCCAAAGTCAAACGACGTAAATAATCGACACAAGCATTCCGTACCGAGACATACAAGAGCCGTTTTAGCTCATTCTCGGGCAGTAAGAAAACCTGACGATCCCAAAGCTTAAGGAAGACATCATGAACGATATCCTCGGCGAAGAAACTTGATACGAACTTCTCGGCAAAACGCAGTAACATAGGGGCATATTCCAGGTAAATATGCCGACAATACACCTCGGTATCCTTATTCGTACACATGGCGACAAATATACGTTTAAAATTCCAAGCATCAAGTATACTTTCCTAAAGACAAGATTATTAAAAATTATCCCGTACATTTGTCTTTCGATTGGAACTGAAATGAATAAGGCGTAATGATTGTTGTAAAAGATTTTGACAGACTGAAAGGAAAGGGACTGGTAGCTACGATCGGATTTTTCGATGGCGTACATGTAGGGCACCGTTTCCTTATCAACGAGATGAAAGAGGTTGCCAAAGCACGTAACCTGCCATCGGCCGTAATCACCTTCCCAGAACATCCCCGGGCTGTATTGCACGCGGATTACCAACCGAAGCTATTAAACTCTTTCGAGGAGAAGTTACAGCAATTAGAGACTACCGGAGTAGATTATTGCATCGTATTAGATTTCACGGTCGAGCTGTCCCGGCTTCCGGCCAAGGAGTTCATCACCTCCATTTTAGCGAATAGCCTGCATATAAAGACCTTATTGATCGGATATGACCATCGCTTCGGACATGATCGGACGGATGGTTTCGAGCAATACGTGGTTTATGGCGCCGAATGTGGCATCGAGGTGCTGAAGGCATCTCCCTACGACGAAGGGAATACGACCGTCAGCTCTTCCGAGATACGTAAACTGCTACAAGCCGGGAATGTAGCGGAGGCGGCATACCTCCTTTCCTATCCGTATCAACTGAAAGGGCATATCGTAAGCGGCTATAAAGTGGGACGCACACTCGGATTTCCCACAGCTAATATCAAGGTAGATGAGCCTTTTAAGGTCATTCCGGGCATTGGCGTATATGCCGTATGGGTGGAGGTGGAAGGTGAACGATATAAGGGAATGCTTTATATCGGCGATCGCCCGACACTCAATAATGGAACGGACAGATCCCTGGAAGTCAATATCCTGGATTTCTCCGGAGATATCTATAATGATAGTATTCGCGTCTCATTCGTTCAATACGTGCGTGGGGACATCAAATTCGACTCCTTAGAAGCATTGAAAGCCCAGTTGGAGAAAGACAGATGCACCGTAAATAATTTATTATAATATGGAAAGATATTACGAAGCGATTGATTTATTAAAAGGTATGATCTCGCGTCCGTCTTTCAGCCGGGACGAGACCGCCGTAGCGGACTTCCTGCAAGCGGAATGGCAAAAGGCCGGGCACAAGGTGTTCCGTAAAGGCAACAACCTATGGATCATCGCCCCGAACTTTGATTTCGGTAAACCGACCCTCTTGCTCAACTCTCACATAGACACCGTCAAGCCCGCTTCCGGTTGGACCAAAGATCCTTTCCTCCCCGAAGAGACCGACGACGACACCTTATACGGACTCGGAAGCAACGACGCAGGCGCAAGCGTAGTCTCTCTCTATGAGGCGTTCTGTGTCTTAAGCCCAAAAGGACAGCCTTACAACTTGATCTTCCTAGCCTCCTGCGAGGAAGAGGTATCCGGGAAAAACGGCATAGAGAGCGTATTGCCCGAGCTACCCCCCATAGCCTTCGCTATCGTAGGGGAACCCACGGGTATGCAACCCGCCGTAGCCGAGAAAGGGCTTATGGTACTGGATTGTACCTCTATCGGGAAAGCCGGACATGCCGCCCGCGATGAGGGTATCAACGCTATCACGCTAGCCATGAAGGATATCGAATGGTTCAGCACCTATCAATTCCCGGAGAAAAGCGACTTTCTCGGGCCGGTGAAGATGACTGTCACGATTATCCATGCCGGTACACAGCACAACGTCGTTCCCGATAAATGCGAGTTCACCGTGGATATCCGCACCAACGAATTTTACACGAACGAACAGTTATTTGAGTTGATCAAGGAAAAGGTTCATTGCGAGATCAAGGCCCGTAGCTTCCGCCTCAGCTCCACCCGCACGGATCTGGATCATCCTTTTGTCGGGCGGGCGATCTTGATGGGGAAAGAGCCTTTCGGCTCTCCTACGCTTAGCGATCAGGCACTCATGCGTTTCCCTTCCGTCAAGATAGGACCGGGAAATTCGGCACGCTCCCATTCCGCCGACGAGTTTATCCGAGGCATGGAGATCCGGGAGGCGATCGATACGTACGTACGGCTGTTGGACGGCTTGAATATATAATCTTACCACATGAACATAGATATTAAAGCTGGCATAGAAAAGTTCAAAAGTTCAGAAATCACCCATAACATAGCGACGTTAAGCGCAGGTAGCGTTATTTCCCAAATTATACCTGTCGTGATGTCCCTTATTCTCTCTAGGCTATATACGCCTAAGGATTACGGAGATTTCAGTATCTTCATTAACTGCGCGGGAATTATCGCCGTATTCATATCCCTCCGATATGAATATGCTATCGTACGGCCCAAACGAAATGTAGATGCTTTCAATCTAATTACGCTATGCGGTATCATAGCGATCTCGATCAGTATTATCCTAACCTTGCTCTTCATCCTCTCTGATTGGATGGATCTTGATACGATAAATAGTCTTCCCGGGAAAAATTGGTTACCTATATATATTATATGTATAGCGACCTTACAGATTTTCAGCAATTACGCCAATCGAGTAGAGAACTATAAGGTACTCGCGATCTCCTCGATCACAAGAAGCCTGGCGCAAGCCTTTTCCCGTATCATATTCGGAATCCTACATTACGGAACCGGATTAATAACCGGCAGTATCATCGGGCTTTTAGGCGGTTGCCTCACATTTACCCGGAAGATCCACCTGCTAAGATCCTTACGGAGATGTTTCTCATGGAAACGGATAAAGGAATTAATGCAGATCTATAATAATTTCCCCAAATACCTACTCCCTAGTGGGTTATTAAACACGTTATCAACAAACCTACCCGTAATCCTCCTCGCTGATTTTTACGCGAAAGACAGTATCGGACACTTTTCCATGGCTATTAGTATCTTATACTTACCCATCTCTTTAATAGGGAATGCCCTAGGACAAGTCTTTTATAAAAAAGCATCTTCTTGGCAACCGCGACAAACCAACGCCCTTGCCATCCAATTCTTAACGCTCAATTCCGTTATCGGGCTAATCACCTTTGGTATCCTTTTATCTGGGGGGGAACGATTATTCATGTTCCTACTAGGAAAGGACTGGAGCATTGTAGGCCTTTACGCCATTTACCTCTGTCCATGGTTAATCTCCGTCCTTTGTATCTCTCCATTGGGTTGGATATTTGACGCCCGGGATCAGCAACGAACGGAGATGTATTTGAACATAGGAATGTTTGTTTCCAGAACATTCGTCATATTGCTTGGCGGATACCTCCAATTATCTTTCGACATCACGTTACTACTCTATAGCATCACCGGATTATTCCTTTGGCTTATAGAAGGGGTATTTATTTACCGTGTACTAGAAATTAAAGCCAGTAATACCCAAAAGATACTAATCCTTACCTATATTTGTTTTATACTTATTTGTTGGTTGATTCGCATATGGTAAGTATCACTCTAAATAATAATAAGGTCCATACGTGGAAGAAATACACGAACGGATATGTAAAAGGCTATGCGTTCGAAGGCGTAACGCTACTGACAGAGGATGAAATATACTACCGCTGCTCAGAGGCTTATTCTCATAACAAGCTAAAAGAGTTTCTTCATGAACTAAACGGTTATTTCAGTATAATCTTGTCTATGGGAGAGCGAACGATCTTAATAGCGGATAAGCTTAAGACATACCCTCTATTCTATTTTAAGACACCGGAAGGCTATGGGGTCGCGGACCTTAGTGATACGGTATTAGCAGAGATCTCTTCAGCCTCCCTTGCCCCCATTGCCGTCAAAGAATACGTTTCCGCGGGTTATGTAAGTGAGAATAAGACCTTGTTGCGAGACTGCTTAATCGTGCCCACGGCCTCATTTGTCTGTATCGAGGAAGGACATACAACGGAGACCCGCTATTATTCGCAGCATCTATTGGTTCCTATACAAGAGACCGAGGCTACAAGGATCGCTTCATCATTAAACCCCATACTTGAGCGTGTCATGCAGAGGATGCGTCAAGTAGCGAATGGGCGAACAATCGTAATCCCGTTAAGCGGTGGATATGACTCCAGGCTTATCGCTTGCCTTTGCAAGAAATACGAGATTCCAAATGTAATTTGCTATACATACGGGATTAAAGGAAGCCCTGAAATAGAGATCTCACGTAAGGTCGCCGAGAAACTCTCTCTCCCTTGGTTTTATGTCGAATATACGTCCGAAAAATGGGCACGCCTCATTAATAGTCCGCTTTTTGAAGCGTATATACGATATGGAGGCAACCTAAACACGATCCCACATATCCAAGATTTATTAGCTATCTCGGAATTATTAAATAACCATTCGATCCCGGAAGGAGCGATGGTGGTTCCCGGACATACGGGAGACGCGATAGGTGGCAGTCATTTACCTGCACGTATCAAGAAAAATGCGATCGGAAAGGAAATCTATGAGAAATATTTTGAAATTAACGTATTAAAGCGCAAATATCAAAAGGAGATCATAGCTTATCTCAACGAAACCATAGCGAGTTATTTCCCGCTCCATACGGAAGAGGATTGCCTTCAAGCATTCCATGCCTGGAATATTCGTACACGACAGGCTAATTTCATCATCAATTCCGTAAGAGCTTACGAATTAAAAGGATTAGACTGGTACTTGCCCTTATGGGATAATGAATTCGAGCAATTCTGGAATGCCATACCCTGTCAACGGCGTATAGGCTCGCGCTTGTATACCGATTACTTATTCAAGGAGTTCTTCGAACCCTATGGGGTTAATTACTACAAACCATCCTCCGAGGTTTCCCTTCCTCTCTTTATCCGTATCTTACGAAAGATCTTTCCCGCAAGAGAACGTTCTCTGATTAAAAGGCGACTATCGGAAATAGGTCTCTACGCCTATCCCCAAGATAGGAATGCGTTAGATATCGTAGGAGAACTAATCAGGAGGAAAGAGTTTAACAAGGAAAACGAGTATATCTCATATTCCAAGCCTAATAGCATGTGTATGAAATCTTTGTTTTACTTATCCCTTCTACACAAATAAGTTAAAGCATGGACTGCACCTTATAGACAAACTCCATCCAGACCCAATAACGGACCGCTTTTCCTAAGAGCATGGAGATCGCCACGATCCATATATTCGCCCGCAAGAAACCGAGAGCGACAGCGATGAAATCGCCGATACCGGGAAGGAAAACGAAGAAGCCCATCCAAGAGCCTTTTCCCTTGATCCAATTCTGCACCTTCTGCAGCTTCGCCGCGTCTAGCTTCAAGTATTTCTCGATCCATTCCACCTTTCCCAGCATCCCCAACCAATAGCAACTCATCCCACCTAAGAAGTTGCCAAGCGTAGCGGCGACCATGCAAGGCCAATAAGCCGAACCCGCCAACAATACGCCCGTCAATACGACCTCACTGCTAAACGGCAAGATCGTGGCCGCCAAGAAAGAGGCGATGAACACCCCAATATACCCATAGGCTATAAGAAATTCCATATACGTATAATTAATAACGCGATAAACATAGCTACCGAGAAATGAAACAGCCAAAAGATATATTTCCCCCGGTTTACCGTAAAGAAATGAGCGATCAGGATAGATGCCGGCACACAGGCTATTTCCAGAAATTCCTCGGACGACTGCTCATAGATAAAGAACAATCCAAATGACCAAATGGCCATGACAATCAGAAAAGAAAGGAACTGACGGGTACGCAAATTATCCTCAAACTCATGCGTAATGATGTTTAACGACGCGATGATCATCAAGGCCGTCACTAAGATAATTTGCAGCCAATCCACGATTCCAGCTCCCAATATCGTAAGGAAATGGATCTTAAACAAAGAGGCGAAGGGGATCGTGAACACGGTGAAGTCCTTCTGCCAGACACACCAACCCAACACGAACCAATAGACCGTTATGCCCCCCAATAAAGAGGCGATAAAAGTCTTGATATTAAGAGACCGGAAATTATACATACCCAGCCAAAACAAGGGTATGAACCATAGGATATGTATCCACAACAAGCTTCCTATACCGATCATCAAGGCCGCATTATAGGCCTTGTCGGTAGACCCGGGGTCGTGATAAGATGTAAACAACTGGTAAAGAGCCAAAATCAGACAAAAGACTCCGACAGAAGTAGACTTTAACGGGAAGAAGTCCGGATTCGTACTCGTCAGCAACACATAGAAAAGGAAAGGTAGCAGCGTCTTCTCCCGGATCAGCACCAGGACATAGTTTGCCCGATGCACCAGAAACGCGCCGCCAGCCATCAACAAGAAACCGATCAAATAGGTAAACAGCTTACCCGGAAGAATCAGACAAAGGGCATTCCATAAAGGAGGAGCCGTCACCTCGCCATACACAGGATAGCCTACCGAATCCACATACCCTACGATCCAACAAAAGATACAAGCGCAAAGCATGTACAAATGGGTCATAGGTGTCGCTATCGTATATTTACGTCCGTAATATGAAGTTGTTCCTCTTGCCATACATTTTATTCTTTCATCCTCATCCCCTAAAGGACTTAAATAAGCGGCAAAGGTAGAAAAATATAACAAGTTAACTTCATCGACCAAGTAAGTTAACTAACCTTGGCATTTCAATTAACTTACTTGACTGATGAAGTTAACTACAATCTCACGATACCCTACATGAAGCGATATGCCCTAACCACTCTTTCAATCGTAAGACTAATCCACTGCTTGTCTCGTCTCTAAAAGGGTCTTTTCTTGAACGTTCAATGTTGTTTTCAGACGGATATCCTTGCAGGAACGGCCGATCATCAAACGGAAATCTCCCGGCTCGACAACCCGGTTCATCCCTTTATCCAGCATCGAAAGATCGGTCTCATCCACAGTGAATGTCAATTCCTTCGTCTCACCCGGGGCTAACAAAACCGGCTTGAAATGAATCAGCCGGATGATGGGCTGGGTAACAGACGCTACTTGATCCCTCAAGTAGAGTTGCACGACCTCGTTCGCCGCGTATTTCCCGATGTTCTTAACGGAAAAAGAGACTTGAAACGCCGTACCCTCCGGGGCTTTCTCTATCTTCAAACCGGAATAATCAAACTCGGAGTAACTCAACCCGTGCCCAAAGGGGAAAAGAGGTTCTCCCGTCAAGTTGAGATAATCATCGCTCCTCCCTGTTGGCTTATGGCTATAGTTTAATGGTAACTGAGCCTCATCAATCGGATAGGTAATCGGTAATTTACCCGAGGGATTATAATCACCAAACAATACATCCGCTACCGCGTTTCCTCCTTCTACACCCGGATACCAGGCATTTAGCACCGCAGGAACTTGATCCAGCCAGTCCGACATAACAACCGCGCTACCACCTATCAAAACCACGGCCATAGGTTTGCCCGTTGCCGCCACTCTCCGGATCAGCTCCGCTTGACGTCCGGGAAGGGTTAAATAGCCCCGATCGCGAAACTCCCCTTCCTCGATGCCTGCCACGACAATCGCCACATCCGATTCACGGGCCGCCCGCACGGCTTGTTCCAGGGAAGAGTCCTCGTCTTGGACACCTACATTCCAAACCAGCCGTATCCTCGCGTTTTTCGTGTTCTCATAAAAACGGACACGGATATCATACTCTCTATCTTCTTCAAAAGTAAAAGGCTTCAACGTATGGCCAAAAGAGGTTTTATCCCGTTTATCTACCAATACCATGCCATCCACGGTCAGTTGATAACCATCATTCCCTTCCAGCCCTAATTGATACGTTCCGGACACGGGAGATTTCAGCTTTCCGTTCCACTCCACGGAGAACCAATCGACAGCCAAGCATGAGTCCGGTGCGAACAAGGTCCAAGAGAATTGAACCTGCTTATCGATACGCTTCAAGTCCGGTATGCCATCACAGGTGATATTATTAAAATAGGAACCCTCCAATCCCGGTTGTCCCATCGAAGTAGATAAGCAAGATGAAGGTATGGTCTGATACGCCACATTCACCCGTTTGCAGCCCTCCTCATAACGGATCACGGCCTGATTCCCCAATTTCTTTTTTAAGCCTTCCAAGATGCTGACCTTATCAACCCCCGGCCCACTATATCCACCCAAGCGGGATTCAACAGCATCCTCGCCAATCAAGGCAACTCTCCGCACTTGCTTGGATAAGGGTAATACCTGATTCTCGTTTTTCAGTAATACGATTGATTTTCGGGCGGTCTCAAGAGCCAGCTCCCGATGCTCGGCACAAGCGTTCCATCTCTCGGCCTCCGTCTCATCGATATAAGGATGCTCGAATAATCCCAAGCGGAACTTGGCTTTCAATACTTGGCCGGCGGCCCTATCCAAGGCTTCTTCCGTAACCAGCCCATCCAGACAAGCTTGCAGAAACGGCAAATGCTCCTCATACGTTGTCTGGAAAATCACATCCAATCCCCCATTCAAGGCATCAGCCCCTGCTTCCGAGAAATTGCGAACCGTATGATGCAACTTATGGATGATACCCACAGCATCCGCATCCGCGATCGTAAAACCATCGAATCCCCACTCTTTCCGAAGTTTATCGATCAACAACCAGGGATTGGCCGTACAAGGCGTTCCATCCAGCATATTATAAGCGATCATGACAGACTGAGAGTGTCCTTCTTGGAAACAGGCCTTAAACGGCTTAAAGTGGGTCTCTTCCAGAAAACGTTCCGTGAAATGGATCGGATTGCTATCCCGTCCTCCATCACCGGAATTGACGGCGAAATGCTTCGGGGTAGTGATCACGCCCATCTCCTCGAAACTCCTCACGAAATTAACGCCCATGCAAGCCGAGAGGTAAGGATCCTCGCCATAGGTTTCTTCCGTACGTCCCCAGCGAACATCCGTGGCTAGGTTGACTACTGGGGAGAGTATCTGTCGGATCCCTCGTGTCTTCGACTCCAAAGCGATAGCATGAGACACCCGTCGCACCTGCGCGGTATCGAACGTAGCAGCCAACGCGATAGATTGCGGAAACGCCGTCGCCCCGCTACGTATCAATCCATGCAAAGCCTCATCAAAGGCAATGATAGGAATCCCCAGACGGGTCTCCTCTACAAAATAGCGTTGGATCTCGTTGACCTTTTTAGCCATCTCCTTCGCGGTTAGTTTCGGATTATATTGTAGCAGCTGCCGAAGTTCCGGATCACTCGCCCCTACCGTAGAGACCTGCAGCCCGAAAATACCATGGGAGAATCGTTCTTTCCCTTGATCCAGGTCACCCGGCATCATATAGGTTTGCCAGAATTTCTCCTCTACGGTCATTCGTCCAAGCAGATCCCGGACCCGTTCCTCTACCGGTAATTTAGGGTTCTTATAAGGAGGGATTTCCCGGGGGGACGCGAAAGAGCAAAAAGATAATAATAATATCACACAATACACTAATTTCATAATACACTTATTATAGGAATACATTCTTCTGTTTACATCATAATAAAAAAGAACAGCCGATTTTTAAGGAAACCGGCTGTTCTTGAATTTAGGTAAAATACCTGATTATCTTATTTCTTATCCCACCATACGCGAGAAGTAAACCGATCGCCATTATCTAAGCGTCCGACCGCCTCGCTGTAATGAGCCGAGTTCACCTGAGACTCAGTTGAAGGATAAACGAACCTACGTGGGATCTCACCGTCTGAAGCGTTTTGTCCGTACGGATTAGCCGGATCATACGTAGATTTCAATTCCGGATATCCAGAGCGACGCCAGTTAGCGAAAGATTCATACTCATCGCAGAAACAGTTGATCCAGTATTGAGTATTGATCTGCTTCAAGGAGCCGTCAAACGGATTAGCGGCCAAATAATCATTGATAGCCTCCGGTGTCAAGTATTCCTGATACAATTTGGTAGCGTTCGGGAATTGTGAGAACTGCTCCATAGCCGCACGCACGCCATTCTCGTAATAAGAGCTAGCGCTTCCGCTCACCCAACCGCGAACAGCCGCCTCAGCCAGCAACAATTGAGTCTGGGCGTAAGTCACGATAAAGGTCGGGGAAGTAGGATCGGAATACGTGTACCGGTTCGGCACAGAATATAGGCTCTGGTACTTTGCCAGATAAGCATCATCATTGAATTCCGAATGTTTCTTACCAATAAACCAGGCGCTATTCTTGGTGTTATTGAATCCACCGGGCAGACCTTTCTGAACGGCAGGATCCGTATTACCCAACTGGTAGGCCGAGTTTTGGATAGAGATAGAAGGATCCTCACATACGCAACCGATCAAGGCCAAGCGCGGGTCTTTCGTATTCGCCAACATATCCACGAACGTAGCACTCAAGAAGAACTCTTTATCCTCATGCGCGAAAATCTTAGCGTATGGCTCCGAGGAGTCATCGGTTGTCACAGCACCCGGATGCTCCAACTTGACATTCTCCGCATTAGAGGAGATCAAGCCATTGGCCACGGCCTTTTGCACCCATGTCTGAGCGGTAGACGGATCAACCTTAGACAAGCGCATGGCCAGACGCAACATCAATGAATTGGCGAACTTCTTCCACTTGGAGGCATCTCCCGCGAAATAAACATCATGACTACCCATACTAGCGGTACCGGAAGCCAAGTTTCCTTGTGCCTCGTCAAGCTCCTTCAACATATCCGTATAAATATCCTGCTGGGTATCGTATTTAGGATAGGAGAACTCTCCCGGGCGACCTGCCTCAGAGTAAGGAATATCACCATATAAGTCTGTCAACCGGTGCATCGTGTACACTCTCATGATACGCGCTATGTTATAATCAATGCCGTATCCATCTTTATCCTTCCACAGATCCATGACAGTCGTCACGTCGCGTACGGCACCACGATCACCCGAATAGATACCATCCCACAAAGCGGCGGAATAGCCATCGCTGTAAACGTATAAGTTATGGGTCCACCACCAGTCGATGGAGGTAAGATGCTGCATCCATTGCCCTGAATAGATACATCCGTTACGCCAAATATCCCAATCCGATCCCAAGGCTTGATGCTGCGCATTGGTAAATACCATCTCATAAGGGACATTCCCTTCATTCATGTGCTCCGGGTCGATGTTCACATCACCGAAGTCGCTGCAACCTGTATGGAGTGCCATGAGCGACATCGCAGCAAATGCATATTTAATATATTTATTCATAATATGATAGTCTATTTGAGATTAAAATTTAACATTTACATTGAAACCTATGCTTCTTGTAGCGGGATAACCGTTCAACTCCAAGCCTTGGCCATTAGAGTTATTGTAAGCGGATTCAGGATCAATATTGTCTGTGTGCTTGATGATGGTCCAAAGGTTACGTCCTACCAAAGAAAGGTTCAACCCCTTCACTACCTTCATCTTGTTCAATAAGGTTTGCGGGAACTCGTAGCCCAAAGAAAGCTCACGTAATTTCAAGAAGCTAGCGTCTTGGATGAATTCCTCACCGATATTGTTGTTGCAGATTCCCTTGTAGTAGTTCTGCGCGTCTACGCCTACGGTATTCGTCACGTAATTTCCGCTAGCATCTTCCATCACGCCTACCCCAACGATAGTAGCGTTCGGATCTTGAGCCGTACGGCCTACCAACGTATTCTTGTGCAAGCCTTCACCATACAAGGAATAATTCGTTCCGGAGAACAACTTAGCGCCCACCTTGAAGTCTAACAAGAAAGATAAGGTGAAGTTCTTGTAGTTGAATTTATTAGACCAACCACCTGTTACCTTATAGACACCATTACCCAAGCTAGACAACTCATCCTCACGTTGGGCGATACCATCCTTAAATACGATGTTACCTTGATTGTCGCGTTTGTATTTGTAACCGATCAACTCTCCATAAGAAGAGCCAACCACGTTCTGCACGGATACATTACCCGAACGAGCCGAAGCTCCGTCTATCTGCAATCGGTCCACACCTTCACCCAGATATCTTACCTCACTATCGTTGTACGCGAAGTTCAAGGTCGTATTCCACATAAATTCCCTCGTACGAACCGGAACGATATCTACCATGAACTCGAAACCTTGGTTACGGATCTCGCCGACGTTCATCACCTTTGAGTTATAACCGGAAGCACTTGAGGTAGAAACCACCGCGATATCGTCTTTCGTATTCTTGATGTAGTAGGCCATATCGAACGACAAACGATTCTGGAAGAAAGATAAATTCAAACCAATCTCCTCCTCGGAGATACTGACAGGCTTCAAGCCCGGATTCGGATATTGGTTATTATTATTCTGGGTAACCGCGTTCTGTCCATTTACCGTATAGTCTCTCAACTTGTAAAGCAACAAGTTCTGATAAGCGGAAGTTCCATTGGAAGCCGACGCATAAGAGGCGCGGATCTTACCAAACGTGAACCATTCCGGCATATCGAAGGTATCGGAGAATACCCATGACAACGTAGCCGACGGATAGAAATAATGATTGCTTTCCGGAGCCAACGTAGAGAACCAGTCATTACGTCCGGTCAGGTTTAAGAACACTTGGTTCTTCCATCCTAAGTCTGCCGTAGCGTAGATAGAGTTTACGCGGTACTCTTGATAATTCTTAGCCGAACGCTTATCGCCCAAGTTATTCACAGACCACAAGCCGTCTACGATGAAAGGACGTCCGCCATCGGTCGGTATATATTGCTTCGTGATATTACGTTGGCGGTTACCACCGAATGTAGCCCCTACAGACCAATCGCCGAATTGCTTATTGAACCCAAGCAAATAGTTTAAGTTCATCTCGGAATACGACTTAGAGTACTCGGTCATCCATCCGGAAGGGTCTGCGGCGGCACCTACGGGTTGAACTTGCTTAAAGTCCAAGTTATAGCCATCACGTTGAACCGAGCCTTGTGCATACAACCAATCCGTGATATCCCATTTCAAGGTCATGGCACCAGTCAGACGATTCTTATTCGTATCGTTCGTCTTTCTATATTGCAACCAATAAGGGTTGTTGAAATAGACGTTGGTACCACCTAGCAACTCCGCTCCAGAAGCGGTCGTACCCCAATTGCTGTCAGCGCTACCACGCTCCAGCCAGCGTACATCGAAAGAATTACCACGGTGGATCAAGGAAGCGTTGGTATTACCATTACCATCGGACAAGTTTGAACGGCCGTTGAATTTCTCAAATACGTAGTTGGCGTTCACCATCAAATGCAAGTTCTTAAATATATCATACGTCGTATTCAAGTTGATACCCTGCTGGTTGTTGCTTGAGTTCGGTAATATACTCTTCTCATACACGTTGGAGATACCAAAACGATAGGAGATCTTATCCCCCGCGCCACTGATAGCTACCGAAGAGGCATTGTTGATACCCGTACGATAGAAGTTAGACCAGTTGTCTACATTTGAATACGCATAGGTATCGCCCAAGAAATTGACCGCATCCTTTCCGTCCAGAGCCTCACCCCAGCTATTCATCTCGGAAGCCAAGGCAGAGGTGACATCCATCGGGCGCTTGCCTTCCAGACCTTGTCCAAACACCTGCTGGTAATCACGATAATCATAAATAGTATTGAATGTCAAGTTATTATTAAACTCGATAGACACAGGCTTTCCTTTCTTTCCTGATTTTGTAGTAATCAAGATCGCACCGTTACCTCCACGATAACCATATAGGGCGGAAGCGGCGGCACCCTTCAATACCTGGAGAGACTCGATATCATCGGGATTGATATTACTCAATCCATCACCCATATCCAATCCGCCCCATGTGCCGGCGCTACCCAGGTTGGAGTTGTCAAAAGGAACACCGTCTACTACATACAAAGGCATATTGTTACCTGTCAAGGAGGCGTTACCACGGATAATCACACGGCTGGAACCGCCGGCACCGGTAGCGTTACCAGATACACTTACGCCGGCTACCTTACCAGACAACGCGTTACCCAAGTTCGGGTCACGTGCCATCGTGAAATCCTCGCCACCTACTTGGGTCGTAGAATAGCCCAAGGAACGAGACTGGCGTTTAATACCCAAGGCCGTCACTACGACCTCATCGATCTTTTGGCTATCCTCCGCTAATTTCACGGAGAACTTAGTCTGCCCTTTCACCGCGATCTCTTGAGTCGCATAGCCGATATAGCTGACCTCGATGGTAGCTCCCTCCGGGACCATCAAGGAGAAATTTCCATCCAAGTCCGTCATCGCACCATTCGTAGTTCCTTTTTCCACTACATTCGCGCCAATGACCGGGATACCGGTCTCATCTACTACAACTCCTGTGATTTTTTTGGTTTGCTGTGCTACAGCTGTGATCTCATTGACCGCTCCTAACACATTACCGATTGGTGCGGCTTGTGCCCCTACAGCACAACATAATGTTACACCAATACATAAACATTTAATAGAAGCAATGTTATTGCATTCTCTTTCCATACGTTTTTTGTTTAAAGGATTAACTGATGACTTTTCTATAATGCCGACGATGTCGGACTTTTCCTACTTTAGTGCTTTTCACATAGGCTCTACTCTTAATATTTTTGCAATATTAATGAAAAAAATCATATTAAGCCTATATCAAGGACTGTTAATATTTAGCAGGCAATAAAAGAAGTCTTGACTTCGTCAATGCGCCACCCAAATCAAAAAATAGTATCTGGTAGTTGAAATAGTGGCTTTATAGCGAAATGCTTTTCTGTCAAGAATAGTGTTTTTGTGAAAAACGAGCTATTTTCGGGCAT
>JAQVCX010000090.1 GCA_028689545.1 Parabacteroides sp. | reverse complement strand
GCTTCGAGATCAGCTTGAAGGAGATGATCGACGACGAGATGAAATACTGCCAAGAAGCAGTTGCCAACTACAAACGTCTAAAGGGCACGATCCTCGACGGCGACCTGTACCGTCTGGTCTCCCCTTACGATACCAACCATTCCTCCATGATGTACGTGGATAAGGCAAAAAGCAAGTCCGTCCTGTTCGCTTACGATATCCACCCACGCTTCGGCGAAAAGACTTTCCCCGTAAAGCTACAAGGATTGGACCCGAATAAGAAATATAAGGTACAGGAGATTAACCTTATGCCGGGCAAGAAATCCACCTTGGCTACCGACGGGAAAACCTTCAGCGGAGATTTCTTGATGAAAATAGGCCTCAACGTATTCTCTACGGCCCATACCAGTAGCAAGGTAATAGAGCTTACCGAGGCCCACTAACTGTCAATTGTCAACTATCAACTGTCAACTGAACATGGACATTATCCACGAGATAACCCCGCTATCGGAAAAGGATTGCTTTTACATCGTAGACCGGCGTAAGACCGAATTTACCTATCCGATCCATTGCCACTCGGAGTATGAGCTCAATTTCATTGAGCACGCTCCGGGGGTGAGGCGTGTGGTTGGCGACTCGGCGGAAGTGATCGGGGAATACGAGTTGGTATTGATCACCGGAAAAGAACTGGAGCATGTCTGGGAGCAGAACGCCTGTAAATCGCCTCTGATCCATGAGATCACGATCCAGTTCTCCCCCAATCTCTTCGGGAATAACCTGTTGGAGAAAAACCAATTCAACAGCATCCGGAAAATGTTGGAGAAAGCCCAATGCGGCATCAGTTTCCCGATGTCTTCCATCCTGAAGATTCACCATTTGCTGGAAAAGCTGGTTTCCGAGGAGCAAAGCTTTTACGCGGTACTCAACTTCTTCACGATCTTATATGAGCTTTCCGTAGAGGAGAACTACAAGGTATTGGCCAGCTCCTCCTTCGCCAAGATAACGGATATACATTCCGAGAGCCGCCGCATCCAGAAAGTACAAAATTTCATCAACGAGCGATATCAGCAGGATATCCGTCTGAACCAGCTGGCGGAACTCACAGGTATGGCCCCTTCCGCTTTCAGCCGTTTCTTCAAGCTGAGGACGGGGAAGACCCTCTCCGATTATATCACCGACATCCGTATCGGTTACGCCGCCCGCATGCTGGTGGACACCGGGCGATCCATCGCGGAGATTTGCTATGACTGCGGCTTCAACAACCTCTCGAACTTCAACCGCATCTTCAAGAAAAAGAAGAACTGCTCGCCCAAAGAATTCCGGGATAACTACAAAAAGACAAAAATCATTGTATAAGAGACGTTTTTAGTAGGTTTGAATACATAATTCCCCCTAATTCTATACAAAACTCCCCCTTCTCTTTTATTACTCACGTCTATCTTTGCCTCCGATTGCGAGAGTGATCACGTCGTTCATGCAGAAGAAGTGTGTTAAAAACACGCCGTCGCAGGAAAGTATTATTCTTAGATAAAATAGTATTTGAATGCGCTTCATATCCGACGTATTTTTGCGACAGAAATTAACAATACATATTAACAACAAAAAACAATTGCCTATGCGAAAGGACCGAGGATCTAATGTTTTTAGCAATAAACCGCTAATGACCCTAATGAGTAAATAAATATTAGTTTAGCCTTATATGATTTTAATGTAAAAAAAATGAATTCAAAAATTAAGAAAACGACGCTGTTTTTCGGCGCATGCATGGCTTTCCAACTAGGTGGCATACCACAAATGTTAGCCGCACCTAGTACTTCAATGGAAGTCCAGCAACAGACAAGAAGAATCACTGGTATCGTGAAAGACGCGACAGGAATGGAAGTCATCGGTGCCAATGTCATAGTAAAAGGAACTACAAATGGTGTGATAACCGATTTGGATGGTAAGTTCAGCTTAGATGTAGCCCCCGGGCAGATCATCGAAGTATCCTACATCGGCTATATGACCCAAGAGTTCCCTGTAACCGCCCAAACATCCAACCTGCAAATCTCCCTGAAAGAAGACTCCCAGAGCCTCGACGAGGTAGTGGTAGTAGGTTACGGTGTACAAAAGAAAAAGTTGGTGACTGGCGCGACCCTTCAAGTAAAGGGTGAGAATATCCAGAAACTAAACACGACAAACCCGCTAGGCGCCTTGCAGAGCCAAAGCCCGGGTGTCAATATCGTAGCGAACTCCGGCCAGCCGGGTAAGAGTTTCGATATCAACATTCGTGGTGCCGGCACGAACGGCAGCACGACTCCGCTATACATCATTGATGGCGTCGAAGGCGACATCAATTCCTTAAGCCCCGCCGATATCGAGAGCTTGGACGTATTGAAGGATGCCGCTTCCGCCGCTATCTACGGTTCGCGTGCCGCCAATGGTGTCGTATTGATCACCACGAAGCAAGGCAAGCAAGGCAAGTTGCAAGTTACTTACGATGGTTATGTAGGTATGCAAAACGTGTACAAGATGCCGGACTTGCTGAACGCCAAGGAATATATGGCTGTCATGGATCAATTAAACTTCAACACGGGCGCTCAACCTTACACGTGGACAAACTACATGTCGCAGGAACAATACAACCGCTACATGAGTGGCGAGGACGAGGGAACGAACTGGCTTGACGCGATCCGCAACAAGAACGCCATCACGACCAGCCACTCCTTGAACTTGGCCGGTGGTACGGAACGTTCCAAATTCTCCACCGGTGTATCCTATACGAAACAGGAAGGTACGCTAGGTAAGCCGGTCGCTTCCGACTACCAACGCTTCACGGTTCGCATGAACTCCGAGCATATCCTATGGAAAGAAGGAGACTTGGATATCATCACTTTCGGAGAGAACTTGTACTATAATCATAATGAGACCTCCGGTATCTCCGAGGGTAACCAATACGGCAATGATATCTCTTGGATGTTGCGCGCCAACCCGCTGGTTCCCATCTATAATTCAGATGGAGATTATTATATGTATGATGACTTAAACAAGGCCGGTTGGTTTAACTATAACTCTTATACGAGCAACCCGATCGCGGCGATGGTCAACTCTTCCCGTGGCAACAACAAGAGCAAGAACTATGGCTTGACCATGGTAGGCTACTTAAAAGTTCAGCCGATCAAGGGACTTACTTATAAAGGACAGGTGAGCTACAAGCAAAACTCCAGCTCTTATCGTGGCTACAGCCCCGCCTATCGATTGACCAGCTCAGATCAAAAACTCACCAACGAGGTTACACAGAACATGAGTACTGGTTGGGACTGGCAGATAGAGAATACGATCAGCTATACATTCAACATCGCAAAACACAATTTTGACATATTGGCCGGTCAATCCTTCAAGAAGAGCGGTTTCGGTATGGGCGAGTACCTTGAGGCTGCAGCAAACGATCTATTATTTACTGACTGGGATCGTGCCTATATCAGCAACAGTCTTGCGGCCAGCCCGACAAAAGGCAAGGGTTATCCAACAGGTGACAATACCTTAGCCTCCTTCTTCGGACGTATCAACTACAACTTCAACGAGAAGTACATGGCTAGCTTGATCCTTCGTACAGATGGATCCTCTAATTTCGCCCGCGGGCATCGTTGGGGAACTTTCCCTTCCGTATCAGCAGGTTGGGTTGTCAGCAACGAAGATTTTATGGAAAAGACACACGATTGGATGGACTTCTTAAAGATTCGTGCCAGCTGGGGACAAAATGGTAACTGTAACATTGATAACTTTCAGTATGTATCCAATGTCGCCTTCGATGACCAAGGAAAGTACACCTTCGGAAATAACTACGGTGGAGCCACGCAAGGCGGTTACGCCAGTATCATGCCTAATGAGAATGTGACGTGGGAAACTTCCGAGCAGCTAGACCTTGGTTTTGACGCTCGCTTCTTGAACAGTCGTTTAAGCTTGAACTTCGACTGGTACAACAAGAAAACCAAAGATTTATTGATCGTAGCTCCTATTCTAGACTCCTACGGAACGAACGCACCTTACATCAACGGTGGTACGGTAGAGAATAAAGGTATCGAGATCGGATTAGGCTGGAACGACCAAGCGGGAGATTTCACTTATGGCATCAACCTAAATCTTGCCCACAATACAAATGAGGTTACCCAGATTAATAACAAAGATGGTTATATCCTCGGTCCAGACAAGGTATTAGCAGAAAACACCCGTCCCGTATCCCGTATGGAGATCGGTCACCCGATCGGTTACTTCTGGGCCTACAAGACGGATGGAGTTATGCAAAACGCATCTGACGTGCAGGCTTACTTGGATAAGAATTGCGGAGGAAACTCGGCGAACTCACTGCAAGGAAGCTCCATCCAACCGGGAGACTTGAAATTCGTGGATATGAACGGCGATGGCGTGCTTAACGAAGATGATAAGACTGAAGTAGGAAATCCGCATCCGGATCTTACGATGGGATTAAGCCTGAACCTCGGTTATAAGGGCTTCGACCTATCCGTTACCACATATGGAGCTTTCGGACAACAGAACATGCGCTCTTACCGTAAGTTCACCGACGGACAATACGAGAACTACACCACCGAGGTATATGAATACTGGCACGGCGAGGGAACATCCAACAAATATCCGCGCTTGGTTCCGGGTAACATAGGTGTCAACTTCCAGCAAATCTCCGATATCTATGTAGAAGACGCTGATTATTTCCGTATCCAGAACGTGACATTGGGCTACGACTTCAAGAACCTTTGGAAGAATTGCCCGCTACCTCAATTGCGTCTGTACGTATCCGCCCAGAATCTGTTCACCTTCACGGGATATAAAGGAATGGACCCGGAAATCGGAACCAACGACAGCTATAGAGATGACAATCCATGGGCAAGAGGTATTGATCTGGGATCTTACCCTACGCCGAGAACTTATTTGATTGGTGTTAACGTTAAATTTTAAGAGAAAACAAACATGAAAAAGTTATTATATTCATTATGTATAGGTTTAGCCGTGCTATCCACCGGTTGCGAAGATGCGCTCGACACGACTAATTACACCGACAAGACTACCGGTACCTTCCCGGAGTCATACGCCGATGCCCAGCAAATGATTGCCGGTATCTATCAGAACTTGAATGCGGTATGTGCTACCCCGCAACAATCCTTCCTGTATTATTCGCAACTAGCCAGCGATGATTTACTAGGAGGTGGTGGTGCCAACGATAAATTGATGCAGGCCATGGACTTGATTTGCAACTACCAAACAGACATGACACGCCAGTTCTGGAAAGACCGTTTCGCAGGTGTATTCCGTGCCAACAGTGCTATCGAATCATTAGACAACTGCAAGGATTATCCCTCACAAGAGGTACGCAACCAGTTAATGGGTGAGGCCCTTTTCCTCCGTGCCTTCTTCTACTATGAGCTGTGCAGCATGTATAATCGCGTGCCGTTGGTAATCTCGTCCGAGACGAGCGACCTGCCGCAAGCTACCTCGGCCGAGCTATGGGGACAAATCCTGCTCGACCTGAAAACAGCGGCAGACCTCATGCCCGCCCAACGTGCCGGCACATCTGTCTTGCCTACGGGTCATGCCGATAAATATGCGGCAGAGGCCATGCTTGGCCGCGCTTGGTTGTTTTACACAGGCATGTATTGCAATGGTGAAGACCTAGCCGCCATGACCAGCGCAGCTTACAGCCCGCTGACCTCGGTAGCGCTACCCGACGGCTCCACGCTGACCAAAGATCAAGTGGCAAGCTATATAGATGATTGCGTGAACAACTCTGGCTACTCCTTGGTTTCCGACTTCCGTAACCTGTGGGCCTATACCAACAAGACTACCGTGGAAGATTTCGACTTCACGACCGGTAAAGGATTGAAATGGGTAGAGAATGACGGCGCTGTAAATCCAGAGACAGTCTTCGCCATCAAGTTCAACAAGCTAGCTAGCTGGGATACCGGAAACTCCACGGGATACGCCAACGGATACGCCTTGCATTTCGGTTTACGTGGCGACCAAGACATAGCCAATACATTCCCCTTCGGACAAGGATGGGGAGCTGGTCCCGTCGCACCGAACCTAGTGAACGATTGGGAAAGCACGGAACCTACCGATATCCGTCGTGAGGCTACCGCGTACCGTACCGACAAACTGCCAGCTTACTCTAAAGGTGGATGGGCAGACTTCATTCAGGAAACAGACTACTACGCCATCAAATGGTCGCCGGTAGCTTGTAAAACCGCCAATAACGAGGGTAGCGATTACTTCCGTTGCTTCGAGTACGAGATGTTCGGCACCGATGGATGGAAAGCCCCTGTGGACGACAAGGTATTTGGAAATATCCATGACCTCGTCCTCATTCGTTTCGCTGACGTATTATTGATGCAATCCGAGTTGAAAGGCGAAGCTTCCGGTTTAAACAAGGTACGCGAACGCGCCGGTCTGCCCGCCGTTGGTTACTCCTTACAAGCGTTACAAAACGAACGCCGTTGGGAGCTGGCTTGCGAGGGAACCCGCTGGAACGATATGCGCCGTTGGCACATAGCCGCCAGCGCTTTGCAAAAACAAAACGGCACACCCATATACAACGCGGGTGCCGCCAGCACGAACACTCCGCAAAACGGCGGTTACGCCGCTCGCTACAATGCCTCCGCAGGATTCATGAAGATACCGGAAAGCCAGATTTCCCTATCCAGCGAGCTGAAACAGAACGATGGCTGGGGAGCGGATGCCGAATACAACGGCTGGGCTAATTAATAACCTTTAAATTCAGAATATACAATCATGATAAAGAAAATATATGCAGCAATGATCTTGATCACGGGAATGACGATTTCCTGCGATCCGATCACAGAGAGTGATCCGGGCATGTCGGCCAATATCACCGCCGAGCAACTGCAAAGCCGCGTGACCCTCACGCAAACAGTAGCCGGACAAAACAAGTTCACCTTCTCCACCAATCCGACCCTTACGGTACAGGTATTGGATCAAGACGGGGCTATCCTCGCCACGGGCACCGAGGGTTCAATCGTAGGCACTCCCCCATTGACCGGCCTCACGGTACGCGCCATGAACCAAGACGCATCGATCGTGTCTTTCTCTAACGACGTGACGATCACGGAATACGTGGATGTGCCTTCTATCTACAAACAACTCTTCGGTCCGGAATACAATACCCGCACATGGGTTTGGGATACGGAAGCAACGGATGGTGTCTGGGGCAATGGCCAGTATGGAACGAATGTTGGTCCGGGCTGGTGGATCGTACAAGCAGCAGACTTTGATGCACAGGCCATAGAGAAAGGGTATCCGGATGATACTATCGACAAAGGATGGATGATATTCACCTTAGGTGGCAAGAAAGTAGAAGTCAGCCGCGGAGAAACCGGATCTATCTCCTGGGATCTTTCTAAAGCTTTGAAAGATGGCTATGATATAGGTACATTGACATTTAGTGGAACGATTCCATTACTAGGTATACAAGTTAATGATGGAAACATGAAACAATATGAATACCATATCATCTCCACTGATGAGAATCACTTACGTTTATGCGCGCCTAGGCCGGGCAATGGCGATGGTGGAGAGGCTTTTTTCTGGAACTTCAAGGCTAAAGAATAAGGAGGAAAAATCATGAAGAAAGTATTATTTGCATTGTTAGTGTTAATGTTATCTGCCAACACATCATTAGAGGCAGATGTAAGAGGTCCAAATCCTTATTATTGGGAAGGACCGGAAGGTGACTATGTGAAAGTTACAGTAGTGTCCCCAAGCTGGAACCAAACAGGTTCTATAAGCTTAAAAGATGTAACGACAGGTGTATCATATCAAATTAATTCAGGCTTTATGTACGATCAGCCATGGAATTATTATTTTACTCCCGGTACTTATGAAGTAACAAGAATTGATGACAATTGTATCGTTACGCTTAATGGTTTCAGCGCAACTATTGGATCTACAGTAGTATTTAGCGGAACTGGTGGCAACATTCAAATCACGAAGCAATAAGTAACCACTAATATCCAAAGAGGCGAGTTCAACCCATATGAACCCGCCTCTTTTTTTTCATTCCTTACGGCATCCCTTTATTTTCCCTCACCGGCATCCGTCGGTTGGTTCTCTTCCTGCTCCTTCTTCTTTCGCTTCTCGCTCAGCGTGGCACGGGTGGCGAGGATCGCCTTTTGGCGGTCGATAAGGGTGTTGAGGGCGTTGATCACGTCGATGTAATCCGCGTCTCCATTCACCTCGGCCAAGGCGTTGATCCGTCTCACCACATTACGGTAAGCGGTGTCGGTAGCTTGGCGGGCGACTTTCGTGGCACCCGTCACGATAGAGGCCTGCTGCTTGTTCCGATCACTGAAAAGGCTCAGGAAATTGGCATTCTCCGCCTTCAACCGGACTACCCAACCATCGACATGGAGGGCGGCGAGGCGGTGGGTAGTAATCTCGGCAGATATCTCGCTGGGAGAATCAGAGTCGGAACCCGACACGTTGTCGAACGCCTCCAGCTCCTGGACAAGATTATGAAGCACGCCACTTTCCTCCAAATAAGGCAAACGGGTAGGGTCGCCGTATTTCTTCAGGATAACCCGCGCCTGACGCGCGATCTCGGCGATCCCGGGATCGAAATGATCCTCCATCGTGCTCACTTGGCTACTCAAGCCCTTATAGATCCTGTCACAAAGAGCGTCTTGCTCGGTGATTGGAACCGTGAATACATTCTCGCCGCCACTTTGCTTCGAAGCCACGTCGAAGGCTTCGAAAGCGGACTCGTACGCCTGTTGCAAGGCGGTGAGCTTCGGGTCCTTCAGTTTCACTGTTTCCGCCTTCGCCATCTGGTGGAAAGCGAAGATCTCATCCTGACGGGATCTGCTAAGATCCATACTGTTAATCTCACTCATGATATTAGATTTAAATTTATAATTAACGGTCGGGGCTCCCGACAGCTTGTTTTCATTCGGATTCTCGTTGTCGGGGCTCCCGACAGCTTGTTTTCGTCCAGATTCTCGTTGTCGGGACTCCCGACAGCCTGTTTCCGTCCGGATTCTCGTTATCGGGGCTCCCGACAGCCTGTTTTCGTCCGGATTCTCGTTGTCGGGGCTCCCGACGGCCTGTTTTTATCTGGATTCTCGTTGTCGGGGATATCCTCCTACACCATCCCCAGCGCCTCGAACATCCCCCGGTATACGGCGGCCTTCTCCTCTAGCGGCCGCGGGTAGGCACGGGAGGAAGAGGGCATGCGAAACAGGCGCAGCGACCTCCCCATACAGGTGAACTCCGTGGAAGAGCCTACTTTCGGCTCCTCCGCGCCGGGCAATACGGAGAGGAGCGTGTCCATCGCCTTCTGCCCGGTCACCACGATCGCCGCGCAAGCCGGTATCTCGGACAAGACCTTCTCCACGTCGATCGGCCGCACCACCTCAAGGAACTTATCGGAGGCGTTCGCTTTCAGGCGGATCACCTCCATGGCGGTATCACCGATCCCGATCCCCCTCTCCCGGCAGAAAGCCTTCGCCTTCTCCTCGCTGAACGCCTTCTTGCCCAGCAGGAACGCATCCTTGTCTCCGTAGAAAATCGAGCCAAGGATGCGCCACATGTCATTCTGGATATTCGGGTAATAAAAGTCCATGCTCCAACGAGCCTTTGGAGGCGGGAAACTGCCCAGCATCAGCAGCCGCGTATTCTCCGGGAGGAAGAAGCCCAGCGGGTGCAGCTCGGTGGTCATGCCTCCTTGCTCTTCTTGAGTTCCTTCTTCTGATCCTCTTTCGCCAGCAGCACCACGTTGTACACGAAGTCCGTGATCCATTGCTCGGAGTAACCCAGTTTCTCGGCGTACTTGCGCACGCTCCAGGCGGCCTTCTGCACGCTTACGTCCTTCCACTCGGACTTGGTCAGGATATCGTGAACCGTCTTCGTCGTCATATTATACAGCAACTTCTTCACCAGCATGGAAAAGCGGAACTTCCATTGCATCAGGCTGCCGAGCAGGTTGAACAAGTCGTTGCAGAAACCCTGGAAGACGAAGAAATACGTCTTGATATCGTTCTGGCTCTTGCAGTTCTTCTTCACCGAGCTGTCGATCTCCTTGAAGAAAGTCTCGCTTAGGCCGTAATCCTCCATCAATACCTTGCGTACGCGGGATCTCTCGGCGATGCCCAATTTGTTGTTTTGGGTCGGTATCTTCAGCATGCGCTTGAACAAGGCCATGTCGGCTAGCATGTTCAAGTTGGTGATACCCAAGTTCACCGCCATCACGGCTTGATAATATACACGGATTAAAGATACGAACTCCTCCACGGAGCCTTTGCCGGCCTCTTCCGCCTCGGGAGCGTTCTTCTTGAATAGCTTAGAGATAAAATTCATCGTATGATAATTAATTAGTTTCGGGGGGCGAAGATACGAAAACTTACTGATTCAGCCGCCATTCGCGGTGATAAGAATCGACCGCCTCCCTAACGGAGCCATGCAGGAGCAGGAGGTTACGGCTCTGCTCGTAATCCAGGCGAAGCTCTTCCATGATCATGCGGGTGCCGCGGTCTACCAGCTTTTGGTTGGTCAGTTGCATATTCACCATCCGGTTCCCTTTCACCCGGCCGAGCTTGATCATCGTGGAGGTCGTGATCATGTTCAGCACCAACTTCTGGGCCGTGCCGCTCTTCATCCGCGTGCTTCCGGTGACAAACTCCGGGCCTACCACCGGCTCGATGGCGATCTCCGCCTCCGCCGCCATCGGCGAATCCGGGTTGCAAGAGATAGAGGCCGTCAGGATTCCCCCGGAGCGTGCCTTGCGGAGGGCGCCGATCACGTAGGGCGTCGTGCCCGAGGCGGCGATCCCCACCAAGGTATCGTTCGTATTGATATGATACTGTTGAAGTTCCTCCCAGGCCTTATCCGGATCGTCTTCCGCCGACTCCACGGGATTCCGGAGCGCCCGGTCGCCGCCGGCGATCAAGCCGATCACCAAGGTATTCGGCATACCATACGTGGGCGGTATCTCGGAAGCGTCCAATACACCCAACCGGCCGCTCGTACCCGCCCCGATATAGAAGAGCCTGCCGCCCCTCCGCATCCGCTCTACGATACGGGTTACCAGCTTCTCGATCTTCGGGATCTCCAGGCCAACGGCTATCGCCACTCTCCGATCCTCGTTATTGATGCCTTCCAGCAACTCCCGGACAGACATCTGGTCCAGGTTGTCGTACAATGATTCCGACTCGGTTATCTTTTGAAATGCCATAACTTATTTGTTTTTTTCTTCGTTTATAAAATGATACCGGATCAATCCGTCCATGGGAGCCCGCACCACCGTACCGACCTCCAGGCCTACGGATAAGGCCGCCGCTCTCAATACCTCCTGATAATAATAGGCGATAGAGCCTACAAAATGAATCGGGTACGTATCGGCTCCCGGATATAGCGCCACGTTGCGGAGGAAGAAGCTGCGGAAACTCGTATAGACCAAATCATAGATCGGCCGCTCCGTGATATTCTCCAACAAGAAACGGGATAAGGTAGCCAAGAAACGATTCGGGAAAGGCTGTTTATAGACCCGCTCCAACAATAAGGCGGGTGTCAACTCATACTGGTCCATGAACTTCCGCGCCAAAGGCTCCGGCAACTGACGTTTCAGGCAATCCCCTACCAGCAACTTCCCGAGCACGGCGCCACTGCCCTCATCCCCCAGGATAAAGCCCAAGGGGGAGATATGCTCCGTTATCTCCGCCCCGTCGTACAGGCAGGAGTTCGAACCCGTGCCCAGTATACAGGCGATTCCCGGACGGGTGCCGCATAGGGCACGAGCCGCCGCCATCAAATCGCTATACACCGCGATGGGAGCCGCGATATAAGGCGTGATCGCCTCTTCCACGATCCGGTTCTTCTCCGGGAAGGCGCAGCCCGCGCCATAGAAGTAGACGGCATCGATCCGCTCCCCCCTCAACGCCGGCAATAAGGCCTCCCGGATCTCTCCGGCGATCTCCTCCCGTGTCTGGAAATAGGGATTGGTACCCGCCGTCACGACCGTACGAACCGGCCTGCCTTGATCCGCCAGGCACCACTCTGTCTTTGTAGATCCACTATCCGCTATCAGTATCATATCCTAGGATTTAAATAAGCACATTCTGAAGAATATACACTACCGCGCCAGACAGGTATCCCGCCAAGGCCAGCAGAGAGATATTCTTCAAGTACCAGATAAAATTGATCCGCTCCAAGCCCATCACGACGACTCCGGCGGCGGAACCGATGATCAACATACTGCCACCCACCCCGGCGCAATACGCCAAGAACTGCCAGAATACGCCGTCTTGCATGAAGTTCGCCAGGTAAGCCGGATCGGTAGCCGCCGCCACCATAGCGTCCGTAGCCACCGGATACATGCCGATAGCCCCCGCCACCAACGGGACATTATCCACGATAGACGACAAGGTACCGATAATCAGGTTCACCGCGTACACGTTGCCTACCGTATCGTCCAGCCAGAAAGCGAAATCCGACAATACGCCGCTGTAGCGCAAGACATCCACCGCCAGAAGGATCCCGAGGAAGAACAACAAGGTAGCCCCGTCTATACGCCGAACCACCTTCGACAAGCGCAATTTCAAATCCTCGTCGATCGGCTTACGGGCGTATAGCATCTCCGTATAGAACCAAAGGATACCCACGCCCATCAAGATGCCCATAAACGGGGGAAGATGAGTAATCGTCTTGAATACAGGCACGAACAACAAACACAACACACCGATGATCAAGATCGATAACTTCTCCTTCCTCTTCAATTTCTCCAGCAACTGATTGTCCGCCTCCACCCGCGAGAACGCGTTAGGGGGCGTCACGTTTCCATGCAAGAAGCGCATGGCCATCAAGACCGGGATCAATGCCGATACGAGACTGGGCAAGAACAAATGCGGGATCGTGGCCGAGGTAGAGATATTGCCCCGGATCCAAAGCATGATCGTAGTCACGTCGCCGATCGGCGACCAAGCGCCACCGCTATTCGCCGCTATGACAATGATACTGCCGAACACCCACCGCTCCTTATAATTCCCGAGCAGCTTACGGATCAACATGATCATGACGATCGAGGTAGTAAGGTTGTCCAGCACCGCCGACATGAAGAACGTGATCATGGCGATCAGCACCAACAGTTTCTTCTTTTTCTTCGTGGTGATATGGTTCGTGATAAACATGAAACCGCCATGGGCATCGATCAGCTCCACGGTGATCATCGCCCCGATCAGGAAGATAAGCGTCTCGGCGATCTCACCGATACTATCCAGCACCTGATGCTCCACGACAAAACGGGTACACTGCTCCTTGAACGTGAGGGAGCCTAAGGATGGAAACGATTCCAAGAACAAACGAAACTCCTCCGCCGACACCCTTGGGATGAACGATGGAGAAGCATAGGTGTACATCACCCACAAAACCGTACCGATAATCAAGGAGGTCCCCGCCTTGTTTATCTTCAGAGGATGTTCTAGGGCGATCATCAAATACCCCACCAGAAACACCAAGATCATAGCTGTCAACATAATTTCCTTATTTAATTTTAAGCGTTACAAAAGTAGGTATAATAACCCTTTCTTGTTGCGGAGATTCAAATGTTTTCAGTAAATGCTGAAATCCTGCGGCTTGATCACGAAGCCTACACGCAGCATGCTTTTGTGCTGGTTATACTCCAGCAGATTCTCTCCATAGCCATTGTAATATTGCACGAAGAGATATTGGTTCTCCTTATTATTGAATTTATAGCTCAACTCGATCTGCGTATTAAAGCTGAACCACGTGAGCCGCTTCGTCAGGATCACCCCGCAATTGAAACGACGGTTGTCTGTCCGGTAATTGGCGGCCACCTGGAATATACCGTTATATTTAAGGATGTCCTTGTTATTCTTGCTGTCTATCACCGGGATCCAGCCCTTGAACTGCACCTCCCAGTTCTTGTTCAACAACGCGGCGACGGCCAGCGTGAGCTTGTTCCAGCTCCTGTCGTAAATGCTATCCTTGCCGTTGGACTCATGCTCTACCATTAAGTAAGCCTTGCCTATGTATTTGTTCTTATGCACGATCAGGTGCCCCAACCCGATACCGGGATTGAAGTTCATATCCCGCATCGGCAAGGATTCCTGCAAGACGTTCCAAAACGTCTTCTGCGTATATTGAACGAAGAGATAGGTATCGAAGGGGAGCTTACTCTTCGTGATACGCTGGGAGATACTCAGCTGAAACTTCACATCCGAGTTTCTGGCCGTAGGCTTATACCCGATGGGTAGCCCGCCGATAAAATAGTTGTCCTTGAACAAGGAGAAATAAGGAGCCTTATCCAAAATCGCACGGATACTATCCGCGTTATAACTCTCTTCCGTTCCTTTCGCCAATATTTGAGATTGCGCCATAGCGCAGATAAGAAGAAGAAGGAAAGCGATGACCGTTCGTTTCATAAAATAAGCTTACTAAATAAATGTATTCGCAAATATATGAATATTCCCTATATTCGCGGCCATGGAAGAAGTCTATAGTTATTACAAAGAGAATATCGACGCTTATACACGGCGCTTGGGTAATTTGAGAAAGAAGATCCATTTGATGGGGAGTATCCGGTTGGCATTGGTGGCGGGAGCGATCCTTTCCTTATGGATACTCAGGGATGAGAGCTGGCAATGGCTGACGGGGATCACGTTCGCCTATGTCATCCCGTTCGCGCTCCTGATGTGGTACCATAATAAAATGTACGCACGGAAAGTGTACGCCGAGACCCTGATCAAGCTGAACGAGGATGAGCTGAAAGGGCTGGACTATGATTTCAGCGCATTCGACGGGGCGGCCGATAAGATCTCGGGCGAGCACTCTTTCTGCTTGGATCTGGATGTGTTTGGAGACCGCTCCTTGTTTCAATCGCTCAATCGTACCGTAACCGGGTTCGGGCGGGAGCGACTGGCCGATTGGTTCTCGAATCCCCTGACGGATAAGCAGGAGATCGTCCGGCGGCAAGAGGCGGTCAAGGAATTGGCGGACGTATCCGCCTTACGGCAACATTTCTATGTAACGGGAATCATCCGGCAGGACACGCAAGATACGAGAGACAATGATATCGACTTTATGGACCGGCTCACGCGGCGTAAGCATACATTCGTGGATAGCCTACCGTGGAAACTGTTGATCTGGGCGGTCCCCGCGTTGTGGATCGCGCTGGGCGTCGCTTACTCGCTGGACTGGATCGGCGGGAGTTTATTGAACATCTATTTCTTGATCACGCTGGTGATCGCCTACGCACGTGCCAAGGAGATCAACGCGCTTTACGCGACCGTCAATAAGATGGAGTCCATTTTCAATCGGTACTCAAAGCTGATGCAATGCGTGGAGGAAGATAATTTCCAGTCGGAGGAGCTGAAAGAGATCAGCGGGCAACTGGCGAATGAGAAGGAATTGGCCTCGCATGCCATCAAACGCTTGTCGGCGTATATCGGAGGGCTGGACCAACGATTCAGCTTGGCGGGTATCATTTTCAATCTCTTCTATTTACGGGATACACGCCACGCCATCCTCTTGGAACGCTGGATGCGGACCTACGCCGATAAGCTTCCGCTTTGGTTCGACGCGTTGGCTCGCTTCGACGCGCTGAACTCGCTGGGCGGTTTCGCTTTCAATCATCCGGAATACATCTACCCGGAGATAGCCGACACGTATTTCCAGATGGAAGGCAAGGCCTTGGGACATCCTCTTTTGAACCAGGAAGTCTGCGTAAAGAACGATATCGATATCCGGAAAGGCCCTTGGTTCCATGTTGTCACCGGAGCGAATATGGCGGGTAAGAGTACGTATCTCCGGGCGGTCG
>JAQVCX010000089.1 GCA_028689545.1 Parabacteroides sp. | reverse complement strand
TTCATCTTAAAAGAGAACGAGCCGGAGGCGATCGACGTAAAGCAAGAGCCGGCGTGTGAATCGGAGACCTACGTTTGCCATTGCGAGGACGTATCCCTGGATGAGCTGCTGTCTACCATAGGAGATCGTAAATATATCTCCGTCGACGAGGTGAAACATATCACCCGCCTAGGAATGGGACCGTGCCGGGGAAAACGCTGCATCCCCCGCCTACGCATGAAACTAAGGGAAAAAGGGATCGAATTGGTAGGCGACGCTACCCCCCGCGCTCCCCTATCCACCCGCTTCGTCCTTGGGGAAATGTATCCGCAGCGTCAGATAGCGGATACCTATAAGGTTGATTCCGGCAAGCAGGTCCGTCAGACGGAAGTCTTGATAGCCGGCGGAGGTATCGGGGGTAGCGCCTTGTTCCGTTATTTCGCGGAAGCCGGTAAGAAGACCGTCCTTATTAACGCGGATAGAGGATCATCATGGCGCAATATCGGCGGTGGCCGTCCGGCGTTCTCGATCCCCGAATTAGCGGAGATCGCCCGTAATAACCAAACGATATTCGAGGAGACGCAAAAAGAATACGATATCCATTACCGTGAGATACGCTACATCACGTTCGCCCACGACGAGGCTACCTACAATGACCTGGAACGTTCCTGCGGATGGTCCAACGCTTATTTGATCGACAAGAAAGACTTCCAGAAAGAGGTATCCCCCTACTTCAATACGAAGCAAAACACCTATTTCGCCGCGCAAATCTCCCAGCATTGCTGGCAAGCCACCCCGGGGCGTGTGATAGACTTTATACGCAACAAAGGCAAGGAGCGGCAAGGTGAGGTACTGGAAGATACGCACCTCGTGGAAGTACACAAAGACGGAGGGAAATATCATGTCTTATTATACACGCACGATAAGCGATACATCGAATACGAATGCGATCATTTCGTGAACGCCCTCGGTTATAGCGCCGAGCGTTTCGCCCGCATGCTGGGTCTTTACACCGGGCTCTATCCGGTGAAGCACCAAGCGCTGATTACCCATCGTCTGCCAAATCTGGGAAAAGACGGGGATATCCTCGATATGTTGATAGACCGCCGGAAACGTAACGACTTCTCCGCCGTCTACGGTCAGCAATTCGCCGAGACCGGACAGATTATCGCTTGCGCCTCTCCCGCTGTCGACGCTAAAGCGGAGATCAGCAACTTTGATGAGTTGAAGTTTAATACCCGCCGCTTCATGGAGATCATCTCCGAGGTGTTCTGCGATTGGATCCCGTCGTTGGCCACGGTACCCGTACAGGCCACATGGTCCGGTTATTATGTGGAGCCTCGCTACATTATCGATCCGGATAACGGACTATTCGTCGGTTTGCAAGGCCACGGCTTCATGCTCGCTCAATACCTGGCTAAGCTATATGTAGACAAAGCCTTAGGCCGAACCGTTCCGGATTATATGGAGCGATTGAGGCTCGATGGAGACGGAATTAGCGAGAAAGCTTTCAAATAGTAGCTTCTCTGTCCGTATGATTACTTGTCTGCCTCTATATATATTGATCTTTTCACCTAGGTGAAGAGATCGTTTCACAGAGGTGAAAAGATCGTATCACCTAGGTGAAAAGATCTCTTCACCTCCGTGAAACGATTAGACAGTACGGTGCTTCGCGCTACTATCCACGATTCTTATCCCTAGAATATAAGGGGCGGATCAAAAATAGGCCAGCATCTCCTCTATGGTGCGGGCAGGATAAACACCGCCGGAAGTCTCATGAATCACGAAAACGGAAGTCTTCAAGTCGCCCGTCTCGATCCATGTATCCGACTCTACCTCCCGATTGGCCAGAATGCCGTTCCGCTGGAGAGCCTTGCGCACCATGGCGTATTTTTGCCCGTGACCCACCAAGCGGACTTGACGAGAATAGTGGTTGTCTATACGGAATAACCCGGTATCCTTATCGAAAACAATCCCTTTCCGGGCGAAGAAATTGCTTAGATGACCACTCAACGCCAAATCCTCGGGGGTACCGGTAGAGATACCATTCGCCTTGTCCATCAACCAGATCTTATCCGATATCTGGAGGGCCAGCTCCAAATCGTGCGTGGACATAAATATCGTCTTATTCGTTTTACGGGTGAGATGATGGAGTAATTGCATAATCTCTACCTTGCTGGGGAAATCAAGGAACGCAGTAGGTTCGTCCAAGTAAATGACCGGAGTCTCCTGGGCGAGCGCCTTGGCGATCATCACCTTCTGGCGTTCTCCATCCGATAAGGTATGAACCATGCGAGAGGCTAGGTCCTCGATGCGGACAAGGGCGATGGATTCTTCCACGATCCGCTTATCATCCTTGCTTAACTTGCCCCAGAAGCCGGTATACGGGCTACGTCCCATCCCGACCAATTCCCGTACCAACATATTCCGGATCTCGCATTTATCGGTCAGCACGACACCGATCGTGGTGCTCAATTCCTTATCGGAATAAGTATCTATATCTTTTCCTAGGACCAATATCTCCCCCTCTAATTTCGGTTGGAAAGCCGATAAGGTGCGCAATAAGGTAGACTTTCCCACCCCGTTAGCACCCAGCAAACAGGTTAATTCACCACTATAGATCGTGGCGTTTATATTTTCAGCTACCAGCTTCGTGCTACTCTTGGCTTGGTAACCGATCGAAAGTCCGTTAATATGAATCGTATCCTGTCTCATCTTACTCGTTCAATTCATTCTTACGTCTCCTGAATAATACCGAGGCCACCACGGGAGCGCCTACTAAAGCGGTTACCGAGTTGACCGGCAGCGCTCCCTCGAACCCCGGCATGCGGGCGATCAAATTGCAGATCAACGCCAACGCCGCGCCGGCGAACAAGACCGCGGGCATCAGAATCCGATGGTCGGAAGTTTGGAATATAGCCCGGCACAGATGCGGAACGGCTAGCCCCAAGAAGATAATAGGTCCGCAATAAGCCGTGACAATCGCCGTAAGCACCCCGGCCGAGGTGATAACCAACAAACGGGCCCGCTTGATATTAAGTCCCAGGTTACGTGCGTAGCTATCCCCTAGAAGCATCAAGTTCATGGCCTTGATAAGCAAGAACGAGAGCGGGATCAAGATAGTCATAAGAATCACGAACAACATCATCTGATTACCCGAGACACGGGCGAAACTACCCAATCCCCAAATCACGTACGCACGGATATCCTCCTCGACGCTAAAGAACTTAAGTACGCCGATCACGGCGTTCGCCACATAACCGATCATCACACCGATAATCAACAACGTGACATTTCCTTTCACCTTTTGGGAGACATATACGATCAGCGCCATCACGGACAAGGAACCGGTCACGGCCGCTATCGATAAGGCGATCTCCCCCATAAAGCCGAGTTTACTCAAGGCAACACCCCCTAAACTGCCGCTCAGCAGCACCACGAAAGCCACGCCCATGCTCGCTCCCGAGCTGATACCCAATACCGAAGGTCCGGCCAATGGATTACGGAAAACGGTTTGCATCTGCAAGCCACTAATGGATAAGCCGGCTCCCGCCACCAACGCCGTCAATGCCTGGGGCAGCCGGGATTTCCAGATAATATTTTGCCAGGTAACAGGCTCATCCCCCGAATTACAGATAATATGCCAAACCGATTGAAGCGGGATAGAGACTGAGCCCAACACCAGATTCAAAAAGATCAAGACAAATATAGCGGCGACGATCGCCAGCATCCATAGGGTATTTGAATGTCTCATCGGCTTCCCTTATTTAAGTCGAGAATAATAGACCGGCTCATGATCCGGCAATAAATCCGGATGAAAGATATGAAGCAAATCCGCTAGGACGATCTCCGGTTCTGTCGGCATACTCTCATAAAACGGCGTGTCCTTCATGTTGCAATAGATAATCCCTTTCTCCCGGAACGCACGGAAATCCGCGTAACGAGGATCTTGCTCTTTCAATGCCTCATAGCTAAACGTCCCCGGGAAACTATTCACGATACGCCAGTAATCAGCATCGTCCGCCTGGTTATAGACCGTCTCGAAGTCTAATGTAACACCACCGGATCGCTCATCGTCTTTCAAGAAATAATCAGCGCCGGCATCCTTGAAAAGCTGCGCCAAGAAGCTCTTTCCTCCTACGGCATACCAGTTTCCACCCCGTAACTCGCCACTAAACACGATCGGGCGTTTTTGAACCTTGCCATCCGCCGTCAGTTCCTTTAATTCATTATACCTCTTCTCGATGGCGGCGAAACGCTCATTGCCCTCTTTCTCTGCCCCCAGCAACAAGCCTATGAACTTGATCCACTCGGCTTGCCCCAATGGCGTAGTCTCCTTATAACCCAAATGGGGAATCAAGGGAATACCCACGTCTTTCAGCGTCTCATAGCCTCCCCGCTTGAATGGCGATACAAGGATCATATCAGGATTCACGCTCATGATAACCTCGTTATCGAAATTTCCCTCGATACCGATCTTAGCGGTTTTACCTTCTTTCAGGCGTTCGTTCATCTCTTTATTGAACAAATGCCGTGTGCTGGTAATCCCAACGACCTTATCCAAGGCGCCCAATTTAATAAAGTTCGATAATTGCAGGGAAGTCATACAGATAACGCTTCGGATAGGAAGCTCTATCACCGTATAATCAGCGGGAATACCCGTGGGTTTCGCGCCTCTGTTCACGAACGCATAATGAAACGTGGCGCTTTCCTCATTTTGAGGATCTTGAATATCAGCCAAGACATATTGATCCGCATAGGAAAGCTTGAAACCTTGGGCATATAAAGGCTTAACTTGCTCTCGCGAGAATGTGGATGTCTCTACGGAAACCGTCTTCCCGGTTTCTCCTTTCTCGCGGGTACCCGAGGTACATGACAAAGTCAATACCGATAAAAGCAAGCATCCACCCGCTATAAACTTATTCATACTCCTTATTTAATTGACCGTTGATTATTGACAGTTACTCTCGTCCTGCTCCACGGGACAGCAACATTTAATTATGAACCGGCAGGTCTTCTGACTTACTTCCATTCTGAACGCCTTCCCGATTACGAAACCAGTGGCCAAGGTATTGTCCGAATGTTTAGAAGTTCACAGCAGCGTGGTCTGTCCGGGATTCTCACCCGGTTCCCTTTTAATCCGCCTCCCGGAAAAGAGATAAGCGGAGCCTGTTACAGCGACAAAAGTAGTAAGAATATTTGTATACATCGGCAAATTTAAGGACTTTTGCGTTCCAAATAAAAACAGATACACATGAATCATCCTATTCACTTCGTCTCATTAGGTCCCGGTGATCCGGAATTAATTACGCTGAAAGGGCTTAAAACATTGCGAAAGGCCGATATTATCTATTGCCCGGCTACACGAGGCAAGCAGGGAATCATCTCTCGCGCGACGGATATATTGAAAGCTCTTGAGGTAGACGAGTCCTCGATCCATCCGTTTATCCTGCCAATGAGTAAGCAGCGGGCAGACGCGTTAAACGCTTATAACGAATTGTTTCTGGATGCCCAAGCCGAATATTTGAAAGAAAAGCGAATCGTGATCGTCGCCGAAGGAGACGCTGGCTTTTATTCATCTATACAATACGTGTACGATAAATTCGAGGAGGCGGGGATTCCGGTAGATCGAATCGCGGGGATTCCGGCATTCATAGCGGCAGGCGCCTTGGCCGGCATACATATCGTAAAACAAGAGGAGCAGATTAACGTAATCCCCGGGACAGCGTCGTTCGATGAACTTTCGGTAAAAATAGAGAATGGGACGATCGTCGTCATCATGAAATTACCGGGTTGCCAAGAGGCTATTCATACTTGCATCCGGCAGTATGCGGATAAGGCGGTCTTCCATTATTTCGAGAATGTAGGAACAGGAAAAGAATATTATACGACTGATACCGATGTCATACATTCCAAGGATTTCCCCTATTTCTCCCTGCTGATCATCCAACCTCACTAAAATAGTGAGAAGGAAAACCTTGTCACGTATCATTTTGTTATTAGAATAAATTAGATTTACTTTGTTCAAACTATATAAACTGACATAAAGCACATGAAATCGGACATTGAGATAGCAAGAGAAACAGACTTACGTAAAATCAAGGAAGTCGCGACAACGTTAGGTATCCCTCGCGAGGAAATACAAAACTATGGCAGGTACATCGCCAAGGTCCCTATCCATTTGATCGATAAGGAGCGGATGAACCAACATAATTTAATTTTAGTGACCGCTATCACTCCCACTAAAGCGGGAATCGGAAAGACTACGGTTTCGATCGGTCTGGCTTTAGGACTGAATAAGATCGGGAAGAAAGCGGTGGTCGCTTTACGTGAGCCGTCTCTTGGCCCATGTTTCGGCATGAAAGGTGGCGCTGCCGGAGGTGGATATGCCCAAGTGCTTCCCATGGAAAACATCAACTTGCATTTTACAGGAGATTTTCATGCGGTTACTTCCGCCCACAATATGATTACCGCCTTATTGGATAACTATATCTATCAGACCCGCCATACCTGCGAGGGATTGAAGGAGATCAAATGGAAACGGGTACTCGACGTAAACGACCGTAGCCTGCGTAACATCGTATCGGGTCTAGGCGGCTCGGCGAACGGCGTTCCTACCGAGACCGGATTTGACATCACTCCCGCTTCCGAAATCATGGCGATCCTTTGCTTGGCTACAGATATAGAGGATTTGAAACGACGTGTCGGAAATATCTTATTGGGTTATACAAACGAAGATAAGCCTTTCACGGTAAATGACCTTGGCATAGCCGGAGCTATCACCGTTTTGCTAAAAGATGCGTTACTGCCAAACCTAGTACAGACAACGGAGAACACGCCGGCATTCGTACATGGAGGTCCTTTCGCCAATATCGCCCATGGATGTAATTCCATATTGGCTACCCAAATGGCTCTTACTTATGGAGATTATGTGATCACGGAGGCTGGTTTCGGCGCTGATCTGGGCGCGGAGAAGTTCTTTAATATTAAATGTAGAAAAGCGGGGCTTTCACCGAAACTGACTGTCATCGTAGCGACCGCCCAGAGCTTGAAACTTCACGGTGGCGTTCCAGAGAAAGAAATCAAGGAACCGAATATCGAAGGATTAAAGAACGGATTCGCTAACTTGGATAAGCACATCGAGAATATGAAAAGCTTCGGCCAGCAAGTAATCGTTACTTTCAACCGTTTCGCTACCGATACGGACGAGGAGATCGCCTTGGTAGCTGAGCATTGCAAGGAAAAAGGGGTTGGATTCGCCATGAATAACGTTTTCGCCGAAGGGGGCGAAGGAGGTGCGGAACTTGCCCGCTTAGTGGTTGATACGATCGAGAATAACCCTTCCGCTCCTTTGCGATATACCTATGATCTGGATGATTCGATCCGCATGAAGGTAGAGAAAGTGACCCGGAAGATTTACGGAGCCTCCTCGATTGTTTATACGACTTTGGCCGATAAGAAATTGCGTCAGATCGAAAGCTTGGGTATTTCCCATTATCCGATTTGTATCGCCAAGACTCAATATTCATTCTCTTCCGATCCGAAAGCCTATGGGGTAGCGAAGGATTTCGAGCTAAAGGTACGTGATGTAATCATCAATAACGGAGCCGAGATGATCGTGGTCGTCATGGGCGAGATCATGCGTATGCCAGGCCTTCCCAAAGAGCCGCAAGCCCGAAAGATTGATATCGTGAACGGGGTGATCGAGGGATTGAGCTGACCGATAGCGAAACGATTTATAGAAAAGCGAGGGAGCCTAATTTGAGAACCGGCTCCCTCGCTTTTATTCATTCAGGCTACTTATGCGTGAACTTTATGGTTCTTATTCCCGAAGGCTATCTATTTATCATGACCTTCTCCTATATTATACCAACCAACGACTGATATTACGCTTTTTAGCACTAAACTCCACCCCTATCTTTACGACTTCACGTCCATCCGCTTGATAAGGGATCAAATAACCTTTCTCATCAATCTGTTTCAAGGCTTCTTCTGCCGTACCATTCAGCTTAAACTCGAACACATAAATGTATTTAGGTGTTTTCACTACCGCATCCGCACGTCCACGCGCACTTTGCACTTCCGCTCCTGTGAATTGCCCCATCAGTTTAAAAACCAGATAGAACACTACTTGATAATGGCGTTCGGTCTTGGTATTCAGTTGGTAAGGGAAGTCGGCAAAGAAAGCTTGAAGGCGAGTCAAGAAGGCATCATAATCGCCACTTTCCAATTCATCCACAAATTTACCTACATAAAAACCTTGGTCATTATTTCTCATCGCAGTATAGAATGGTACGAGAAAATCCATAAATCCATAACGAACCTCGTCATTGGGAAACTGCAATAAATAATTCCTAAAGCGTTCGTCATAACCTTTTATCGTCAAGTATCCACTTTGATAAATCAAGGGAATAGGATTATTGGCCTCTACCCGATACTCATTAAACATGGAAGCCGGAGCTTCAACCCCATCCAACAGGGTACGAAGATCATATTCTGTTTTCTGAAGCATCTCAACAAGGAAAGTAGGAGTTCCTGTCTGGAACCAGTAATTGCTGAACTTATAACCATCAAAGACATTGAGTACACTAAACGGATTAAACACCCCTTTTGTAAATTCACAAAAGTGATAACCGTCATAAGTAGATTCCATCTTCGAAAGGGTTTCCTCCCAGGTCAACTGGTTAGCCTCGGAAAGATCTTGAAGTTCCGGAGTGAAGGTATCAATCAATTCTTGCCTTGTAATACCGCAGATCGTAGCATATTGGGGCTTCATACTAATATCATTCAGCTGGTTAAGATCACTGAACACACTGACCTGCGAAAACTTTGTCACTCCCGTGAGGAAGACAAAACGGAGGTAGCGGTCAGCACTTTTCAGCACACCATAGAAGGCTTTCAATGTCTGGCGGTAATCGTCCAGCAAATCATGATTGCCCAAAGCTTGCAGCAAAGGCTTGTCATATTCGTCAACCAAGACCACCACGCCACAGCCTGCCTGCCGACTAGCGGATTCGATTACGAACGCAAACCTCTCTTCCGGACTACGATCTTTTTTCATATCGCCATACATCGCCTCCCATTTTTCCAGTGATTGATTGAGCATGGCTATTAAGTCCGCAGGCTTTTCATATTTCTTGGCGTTCAAATCCAGATGCAGCACAGGGTATTTCTTCCACTCCGTCTCCAACTGCCCGATGGCAAGTCCTTCAAAAAGGTCTTTCCTACCTTGAAAATAAGCCTCAAGCGTAGATAGCAGCAGGCTTTTTCCAAAACGCCGGGGACGGCTCAGAAAATAAGGTTTCCCCTGATTTACCATACGCCAGACAAAAGCGGTTTTGTCCACATACAGATAATTATCATTGCGGATATCTTCAAATGTTTGTACTCCGATAGGGAGTTTACGCATCAAATTAATGTTTTCCATACATTTTTATATCTGAGGGTAAAGATAGAAATTAAAAATGAGACCGAGCAGCCTAGATAAACCTAAAATAAAGCCAATTCTATCGAACCGGATGATATCGTATTGATGAATATGTATTAAAGGAAAATAGAGAAGGAGGAAGGAGATATAAAAAGCGGTCTGGACGGGACTCGAACCCGCGACCCCATGCGTGACAGGCATGTATTCTAACCAACTGAACTACCAGACCAAAATATTCTTCTTTATCGCTATTCCGTTGAATTGCGGTGCAAAGGTAGCGGGATTTTTCGGATTCGCAATAGTTTAGGACGAAAATATTAGATCAAATCGATAAATTTCATACTTTTGTCCCCATATATAATTAACACTAGCATGAAAAATACTCCTATAAATTATCAGACAGCCAGACAAATTATCGATGGCTTTGGACTTCCCGACTTAGGGAAAGCGACTATCCGGGAGGTAGTTGCCATATCCACGCAATTGGAACAAGAAACGGGAACCGAGTTCATCCATATGGAAATGGGCGTACCGGGCTTGAAAGCCGCCCAAGTAGGCGTAGACGCTGAGATCGAAGCCCTTCGTAGCGGTATAGCGTCTATCTACCCGAACATCAACGGAGCCCCCGAGGTGAAAAAGCAAGCTTCCCGCTTTATCAAGGCTTTTATAAATATAGATATAGACCCGGAGTGCTGCGTACCCGTAACCGGCTCCATGCAGGGCACATACGCCTCTTTCCTTACGGCCGGACAATGTACGCCGGGAAAAGACACCATCTTATTTATCGACCCCGGATTCCCCGTACAGAAACAGCAAATAGCCGTTATGGGCTATAAATACGAATCGTTCGACGTATATGAATACCGTGGCGAGCGATTGCGTGAAGCCGTGGAAACGTATCTTTCCAAAGGCAACATAGCCGCGATGATCTATTCCAACCCAAACAATCCGGCCTGGTTCTGCCTCACCGACGAGGAGTTGAAGATCATTGGCGAAATGGCCGACAAATACGACGTGATCGTCATAGAGGATCTCGCCTATTTCGCCATGGATTTCCGCAAGGACCTCGGATGTCCTTTCAAGCCGCCTTACCAAGCGAGCGTAGCCCGTTATACGGACAATTACATCCTGCAGATATCCGGCTCCAAGGCGTTCAGCTATGCCGGACAACGTATCGGCGTAACGGCGATCTCTAATAAGCTTTACCACCGCTCCTACCCGGGATTGACCCAGCGTTATGGGGGTGGTACGTTCGGTACGGTATATATCCACCGTGTCTTATACGCCCTATCTTCAGGAACCAGCCACTCGGCCCAATTCGCCCTGGCCGCCATGTTCAAGGCCGCCGCGGACGGTACGTTCGACTTTGTCTCGCAAGTGAAGGAATACGGACGCCGCGCGGAGAAACTAAAGAAGATTTTTACGGATCATGGTTTCACAATCGTTTACGATCATGATCTGGACCAACCGATAGCCGACGGTTTCTATTTCACCATCGGTTACCCTGGAATGACCGGCGGACAATTGATGGAAGAGTTGATTTATTACGGAGTAAGCGCCATATCATTAAGTACCACAGGCAGTAACCAGCAAGGGCTACGGGCTTGTACCTCTTTCATTAAAGATCACCAATATGATTTACTGAACGAAAGACTGAGATTATTCGAGGAAAATCATCAAGCATAATTTAATAACGAGCCCGGTTGATTTACGTTTATTAACTTGAATCCCGGGCTTTTCATTTGCTTCTTATTAAAAAACGCCTTATATTGTCGGTGAATTAATAACAACCTAACATTCACTATCATGGCATCTTATAAAAATATATTTAAAATAACACATAACGATATCCTTCCTATTCAAGGAAGTATTCTGATTGCCGAACCTTTTTTACAAGATGCCTACTTCCAGCGTTCCGTCGTATTATTAATAGAGCATACGGAACACGGATCGATGGGATTTGTCTTGAATAAAAAGACGGATCTAATCGTAAACACCTTCTTCAAGGAGTTTGCCGAAATCCCCGAGATACCTATTTATCTGGGCGGTCCGGTCAGCTCCAACCGCTTGTTCTTCATTCATTCCTTAGGGGATAATATCATCCCGGACGCACTAAAGATCAATGACAATTTATATTTCGACGGAGATTTCAACGCATTGAAACGATATATCCTCAACGGACACCCGATCGATGGAAAAGTCAAGTTTTTCTTAGGATACTCCGGATGGACCGAAGAGCAATTAAACCATGAAATCAAACGGAACTCGTGGGCCGTAAGCCATATGACCACCGATAATACCCTATCCGCCGATGGGGAGGGCTATTGGAAAGACTCCGTAGAATTATTAGGCAAGGATTACAAAGCCTGGACCAAATATCCGAAGGACCCGTATTTAAATTGATTGCATTACGCAAACATCGGAATAACCTTTCGCTATCTTGATCCAGTCCTTAAGCGTCCCTGTCTCAACAAATCCCAGACGGGCGAATAATCTCTTACTCGGCTCGTTTGCCACGGGAATATGCACGTAAAGCTGATGGATCTTCAAGAACGAATAAGCGTATTCCATCAATAGCCTTAACGCTTCCGTAGCGAAGCCATGCCCTTGATACCTACGATCCAGCATAATGCCGCAAGCCGCACGATTCGGGCGAGGCTCGAAGTCGAACAAGTCCACGATCCCCACGGTAATTCCCGTGGCGCATTCCTCGATCATGAGGCGAAGTTGGTGTGACTCATAGATACTCAGATGACTTCCCTCTATACATTCCTTCAATATATAACGGGAATAGGGAGCCAATGTATCCCCTACTTCCCATAACTCCGGGTCGTTCTCCCAACGGTACAACAACTCCAGATCCTCTGGTTCCAACGCCCTCAAACGGACTCTATCATTCGATAACAACATATTTATTAAAGATATTACTTAAACAAGCCGACCACTTTTCTTCGTATATATATGGAAAACCGCTTTCTTGTTCACGAGCTTGTCCATAAACAAGAGCATCTGCTCGTAGCGGGCATCGGGGAAGCAGAAAGCGTAGTCCGTAAAGCCTTTCATCTGGTTCTTGCGGCAGATAGCGTCCATCACACGCTCCACGTCCAGATCCCAGAGATTCACGAATTCCAGATCCGGCATGGCTTCCTGGCAAACGGCCTTTACCTCCTCAAAATGATCCTCCCCACACAAGATCAAGAGGCGACGATGCTTAACCGTTCTGGACTTCTTACGCAGAGGGGCGGAAACCGTCGCCCAGCAAGCTTTCAGCAAGACTGCCAGCCGGATCAGTATCCGCATCAACCAGCCGGACCCCGGATAATATTTCTTATAGAAAATCAACATGGCACCGTAAAAGGCCTTGATGTACCTCAGGTCGCCATGCTTCGTGCTCTCTCCCTTATAATGCAGGATCCGTTCCGGCACGTACAAGTTCTTATAGCCTCCCAACACGATCCGGTAAGACAAATCGATATCCTCTCCATACATAAAGAACGACTCGTCCAACAAACCAACCTTATCCAAAGCCTCATGGCGAAGCAACATGAACGCGCCCGCCAGCACCTCCACCTGATGCGTCCGCTCTTTATCCAGATACGGCAGGCTATAACGCGCGAACGCCGGAGAGTCCGGAAACAGCCTTGAAAGACCGAATATCTTGCAGAACGACACCCAAGGCGAAGGGAAAGCCCTTTTGCTCTCCGGCAAGAACATCCCGTACCCATTCAGCATCTTCACACCGATGGCCCCGATCTCCGGATCCTCGTCCATCTGGAAGCACAGGCTGCGGAGACTCTCCTCTCCCACCACGGTATCGGGATTCAGCAATAACACGTATTCCCCGGTACACTGGCGGATCGCTTGGTTGTTGGCCTTGGCGAACCCGGGATTATCTTTATTCTCGATGAAAACCACCTCCGGGAACTTAGGCCGGAGATATTCGACAGATCCATCCGTAGAGTTATTATCCACCACGAACACCTCGGCATCCATCCCCGTCACGGCGGCACGGACCGAATAGAGGCATTGCTCCAGGAAATACTTCACGTTATAGTTAACGATGATAACGGACAACTTGGTATCTTCGTAAGTCATTCTGGAATATTTATGAATTATGATTTATGAATTAAACGACTGTCAACTGTCACTTGTCAACTATCAACTCATTTTAAACTCGGTACGATTGATAATAGATCGCCCCAGGGTGATCTCGTCGGCATACTCGATCTCATCGCCGACAGATACGCCACGTGCGATGACGCTGATCCTCACGTCGTAACCGGATAGCTTCCGGTAAATAAAGAAGTTGGTCGTATCGCCTTCCATGGTGGTGCTCAGCGCCAAGATGATCTCTTTCACCTCACCCTCGGCCACACGTCGCACCAGGCTATCAATGCGTAAGTCGCCCGGCCCGATACCATCCATAGGCGAGATGATCCCGCCCAACACATGGTATACGCCCCGAAATTGCCCGGTATTCTCTATCGCCATCACCTCCTTGATATTCTCCACCACGCAGACCAGGGAATGATCGCGGCTGGGGTTGGCGCAAATAGAGCAAACCTCATCATCACATATATTATGGCAGACCTTGCAGTATTTCACTTCCCTACGAAGGGCGACCAAGGCGGCGGCGAAGTTTTCCGTATAGCCCATATCGCGGCGCAACATGTAAAGCGCCAGCCTAAGCGCCGTCTTCCGCCCCACTCCCGGCAAGGAAGCCAATTCATTCACGGCATTTTCCAACAAGGCTGAAGGATATCTTTGATTCATCTACTACTTTCTCTATTTGACTACAAACTCTATTTGAGCACAAAAATACGAAGAATTTACGAGTTTAAGACAGATTCAAGTAACATCCTTGCTTTTCTTATAAAGGAGTAAAGGCGGTTTGATTAATCTCTTGATTATATCACTATTACAGTTTCCTCGTATTTCCTACTTAGGACACTGCGGTGTCCTATAGTAGACACTGCCGTGTCCTAAGCAGGAAACCATAGTGTCCTCTATAGGGAACTGCAATGCCCTATAGAGGAAATAGACGTTTCATATAGGTCTCAGTTCCACCGTCAACCCCATAGCCGACGCGATGCGATAAAGGGTTGAAACAGTTGGTACGGTAAGCCCTCTCTCTATTCTTGAAATATAACCTTTGTCAGCCCCTATACGGTTTGCGAGTTCTGCTTGTGTAAGCCTTGCGTTTTTACGGGCATCCAATAATATTTGAGCGTTATATTCTTCCCATGCTTTAGCGGTAGCTTCCTCACGCTCCTTTGTGCCAATCTCTCCAAATTCTCTTGCGAGTTCAGCACTTACATCGTAAATCTCATTCTTCCTGCTCATAATATTCATTTTTTAATACCCCTTATATGCAATAATACTTTTATGCCACAAATGTACGATATGTTATATAATGATATAACTTCAATTGACTTTTTCTTCGATTTCAACCACGATTTTCTTTTATTGTGCTGGCTTTATAGAAGTCTCCTTTGTGCTGGCAAAGGGCGGTGAGGTCGTTATTATCTAGACTGTACGATTTGTTATGCTAGGAAATTCTTCTGTAATCCGGAGAACATTTTATTGTCATTCGTATACTAACAAAGGTCCATTTTTCATATCGCTTCTTTGATTTCCTAAAGAATCCTTGCATGTATCATCCAGAAAACATAAATTTGTCACCCAACCCTCGTTTAGAGGATCTATTACGAAGAAATAATCTAACATTTTAATATCGTGAAACCAGAAAATGAAGAAAAGGTAACCGGGCTGCCAGAAAACGCCTACCGAGAATTAAAAGAAGGGGAAAGCTACAAGCCTCTCATGTCTCCCAACAAACACTATCCGGAGGTTACGCCTTGGTCTGTCCTTTGGGGATTGGTCATGGCGGTGATATTCAGCGCGGCGGCGGCTTATCTAGGGCTGAAGGTCGGCCAGGTATTCGAGGCCGCCATCCCGATCGCCATCATAGCCGTGGGGTTGTCCAGCGGATTCAAGCGGAAGAACGCCCTGGGAGAGAACGTCATCATCCAGTCCATCGGGGCCAGTAGCGGCGTGATCGTGGCGGGGGCTATTTTCACCTTGCCCGCCCTTTATATCCTGCAAGACAAATATCCGGAGATCACGGTCAATTTCTTTGAGGTTTTCATGAGCTCCTTGTTAGGAGGCATCATCGGGATCTTGCTCTTGATCCCGTTCCGTAAATATTTCGTATCCGACATGCACGGTAAGTATCCCTTCCCGGAGGCTACGGCCACCACGCAAGTGCTCGTCTCCGGCGAGAAAGGCGGAAGCCAAGCGAAACCTTTGATCTTCGCCGGATTGATCGGTGGTCTGTACGACTTCATCATCGCCACCTTCGGTTGGTGGGGCGAGACGATCAGTACCCGTATCGTCGGGGCGGGCGAGATGCTGGCGGAGAAGGCCAAGATCGTCTTGAAGGTCAATACGGGAGCCGCCGTGCTAGGCCTGGGTTACATCATCGGATTAAAATACTCCTTGATCATCTGCGCCGGTTCATTCTTGGTATGGCTGGTGATCATCCCGGCGCTATCCGCCATTT
>JAQVCX010000088.1 GCA_028689545.1 Parabacteroides sp. | reverse complement strand
GGCATATCTTGATTTTTCTCGAAGTCACATTCTTTTTTCACTGTTTGCAGGAAATAATAACGCGGGCTAATAACTCCGGGAAAAAGGAAAATCTCAGGCTCCATCGTACGCACGGATGGAGTCCTGGTTATAAACGGTTGTAGGCCGCCATTTGGCTCGTTCCTATAAATGGTATCCGTTGAGGGTTCTGTCAGGATCCATTTGTCTTGGACAGGTGTGATGAGGCTGTTTCTCGGCGCATTGCCATACACCATGTCTCCCACCTTTTTCACGATCACCGTGGATATCTTCTTCTCATAAGGTATCTGGATGTTTTCGATCGTCCCATCCTGTTTCGATAACAAGAAGAACGAATGCTTTGAATCCGTGTTCTCGGGCGCGTAAGTGTCTTGACAGAGTAAATGATCTTTGTCGTAATTGTATATATTGCTGACGAACGCACCTTTCCTATATGGAAGGGTTCTCTTGAAATTCCCGTCTATATCGTATACTTGGATTTTACTGGAGGGACCGTCATTGGCGAACAGCTCACCATTCGTCTCATCTAAGATAACATTTATGGGTATCAGATACTCCTCGGCTCCTTGCCCTCTATGGTTGATGGTCTTTAGCCCTTGCCCGGTTGCTCTGTCAAAGATTAAGATATCTCCTTCTCTTGCGTTTGATAGGATTAAAATATTCTCACCTACATCCATTAATTTGCCTTTCGTAATAAAGGAGTCTGTGGAGGCCAGAGGAATATACTCCACGTCCATAAAATCTTGAAGAAAGAACTCCTTCTTCGGATAATCTCCTGTAACATCAATCGTGATGAGACCTTCTTGAGCCTGCTTATCACCTTTGCAGCCGATCAATCCCAATAGGAAAATCGCTAAAGCCATACCTGCCTTTTTCATATTTCTCGTTTTATAAAGTGAATGTTTCTTGCTCTTGTCCAATTCAAATATTATGCCATAAATGTAACATATTAGATAATAGGATCATAGTAAAATCAGTATTTCTTCATGGAGTGCGATAGCGTACATTTTTAGTGCGATAATGCACGTACAAGCTGTCTTTATTCCTTTTATCTTTGTCCGTATGGAAGAGAAAGGGAAGATATTGATCATCGATGATAATAAGGATGTGTTGTTCGCGTTGAACTTACTGTTGGAACCGTATACGCAAAAGGTCAAGGTAACGACACAACCGGCACGCATCGAGTATTTCATGCGGACGTTCCAGCCGGACGTGGTCTTGCTGGATATGAATTTCCATTGGGATGCCGTGAGCGGGCAGGAGGGGTTTGAGTACTTGGGGCAAATCTTGGAGATCGATCCGCAAGCGGTCGTGATCTTCATGACGGCCTATTCGGATATAGAGAAGGCGGTCAAGGCCATTAAGGTAGGAGCTACCGATTTCATCTCCAAGCCGTGGGAAACGGAGAAGTTGCTGGCTACCCTCTCATCGGGTATTCGATTGAGCCATTCCCGTAAGGAGGTCGGACGTTTGCGGGAGCAAATGAAAGCCATGAAGGAGGACGACACCTTGCCGGAATTGATCGGTGAGTCGCCGGCTATGCTGAAGGTGAAGGATACGATCTACAAACTCGTGGAGACCGATGCGAATATATTGATTACCGGCGAGAGCGGCACGGGAAAAGATCTGGTGGCCCGTTTGTTGAGGCATTACTCGCCCCGACGTGACGATGCTTTCGTGACGATCGATTTAGGAAGTATCCCGGAACAATTATTTGAGAGTGAGTTGTTCGGTTACGAGAAAGGAGCCTTCACGGATGCGCGGAAATCCAAACCGGGACGTATGGAGATGGCCTCCGGCGGTACGCTCTTTCTGGACGAGATCGGGAACCTGTCCTTGCCGATGCAGTCTAAATTGCTGACGGCTATAGAGAAACGTCATATCACCCGTTTGGGAGCGGTAGAGCCGATCTCGATCGATGTCCGTTTGATTTGCGCTACCAATGCCAATCTCCGCCAATTGGTGAGTGAGGGGAGCTTCCGGCAAGACTTGCTCTATCGGATCAATACCATAGAGATAGCCATACCTCCGCTCCGTGAGCGGGGCGAGGATATCTTGATGCTGGCCGATCATTTCCAACGGCTGTATAGCCGGAAATACAAGAAAACGATCAAAGGGTTGAGCCGGGAGGCGGGGAGTAAGTTGATGAAATACCCTTGGCCCGGTAATGTCCGGGAGTTGCAGCATGTCTTGGAGCGAGCCGTGATCTTGAACGAGGGCACGGTGCTGAGACCGGATGATTTCCCTCTCTATACCGCCTCGTGCGAGCGAAAGCAGGAGCCAGATCCAGATCTGAACCTGGAACGAGCCGAGCGGAAAATCATCGAGCGGGCCTTGCGGCAAAGCAACGGTAATATGAGCTATGCCGCCGAGCTATTGGGGATCACCCGTTTTTCCTTATATCGTAAAATGGAGAAGTTCGGCCTATGAGATCGTATGCGTTCACGGTAATCTCGCACATCGTAGGCATCGTCTTGTCTACGGGATTGCTGTTTTATTGCGTGAGTGAGGAGATTATCTTTTGTCCTACTTTTTGCGGGATCGCGATCTTGTATTTCTCGATTCATCTTTATTTCATACAGATGCGGCAGGTGAAGTATTGGCGTTATGTGGTGGATTGCCTGCGGCAGCAAGACTTGATCCAGATCGTCCGTTCGCCTTACGAGGATAAGGTGATGCGGGAACTGGCGGACGATTTATCGGCGGCCCTGCGATCCTTGCGTGGTCGATTGATGGACGAGGAGGTGCGGCGGCAGTATTTTGAGAGCCTGTTGAATAAGGTGGACACGGCCGTACTCGTTACCGACAGGGAAGGGTCTATTGAGTGGAAGAACCGGGCCGCCGACGCGTTGCTGGATATGAGGTCTCGCTTACCCAATGAGTTCTTGGAGGCGATCCGGGCGGGGAAGCCGGTGGTACGTTATGGGAAACCGTCCGTTCCGCAAGATTGGGCGATCGATGTCACCCGTATCGACCTGCGAGGCTGCGAGCGTTGGATCGTCAGCTTGAAGAACATTCATTCTACCTTGGAGCGGAATGAGATGGAGGCTTGGCAGAAATTGATCCGTGTCTTGACGCACGAGATCATGAACTCCATCACGCCTGTTATCTCCTTGTCCGAGACCTTGAGCAAACGTTGCAAGGCTGATCCGGATGATGCCCGGACTCGTTCGTATATCCAGCATGGGGTGAATGTCATTCATCGCCGTAGCAAAGGGCTGTTGGATTTCGTTGAGAACTACCGGAGATTGACCCGGATCGCCACTCCGGTAAAGAGTCGGATTCTTGTGAAGGATTTCTTCTCGGACTTGAGGCGTTTACGTCCGGAGCCTTATATCCGTTTCCGCTTGCCGGACGAGCCGTTGGAATGGTTTGCGGATCGGGCCCAGATGGAGCAGGTCTTCTTGAACTTACTGAAGAATGCTTGTGAGGCTTGCGCGGAAAAGTCAAACCCCGAGATTATCGTGGCGGCTGCGTTGGAGGACAATGAGCTCGTCTTTACCGTGCGAGACAATGGGGTCGGTATCTTGCCCGAGGTGATTGACCGGGCTTTTGTACCTTTCTTCACCACCAAGCCCTCCGGCTCGGGTATCGGTTTAAGCATCTGTAAGCAAATAGTCACCTTACATGGCGGCCATATCTCGGTAGAATCTGAGAATGGGAAGGGTAGCTGTTTCTTTTTGTATATTTCTTGAAAACGGCCCCTATGTAATCCGCTTTAGTATCCATAGAAATCACGATTACTATAGATACTAATTCAAAATATCATCTATAGTAATTGGCCCTTTGATTAGCAATATTTCGCTTTTGTCTGATAACCAGATAAGTAGCTGAAAGCTCCATTAGGTAGGGCTTATTGTACTTTTTAAGGGTTAAATTTTATACGGTTGCTCTAAAAACACAATAGGGCAGAGTTGTTCTAAAAAATAGTAGTATCTTTGTGTATTAGCATTGCGAGAATCTATGAAATCATAATCACATGAAATCTACAACCGAAATATTAGAATTGCTTCGTGCCTACAAAGAGCTTTCTGCCGCTAAGTATGGTTTAAAGCGTCTAGGCATATTTGGTTCTGTGGCCCGAGGCGAACAGACTGAGGAGAGCGATGTGGATATTTGTTATGAAGGAGATCCTCCGTCACTTCTTACCTTAGAACGCATTCAAAGTGAACTGGAAAAACTATTGGACTCTCCTGTCGATTTGATACGAATACGAGAACATATGAACAGTAGATTGAAACTGCGAATCTTAAAAGAAGGTATCTATGTATGATAAGGATTTGGCTCTTGACTGTTTGTGCAATATCGAGGAGGCATTGCGAACGATAATCGAACGATCCTCTGTAGTGAGTAGCTCGGAAGCACTTGTTCTACGGAACGGAGGTATGATTTGTCGGCGTATGGTTTATCCCCGGTCGAGAATGTGGATAATGCGCCTGCTATGGCGAGTGGCCGCTCCGGTATGTAGCCCGAATATACCGGCTTATAGAGACCGGTTGATGCGCAAAAGCTCCTCGATATGCGTACGGTCGTTGCTGAGGCGTGGGATCTTGTGTTGTCCGCCTAATTTACCTTTCAGCTTGAGCCATTCATAGAAAGTGCCGTCGTGGGCGATAACGATTTCTAGCGGTTGGAGGGAGATCTCTTTATACCGCTTCGCCTCATAGTCCGAGTTCAGCTTTTGCAAGTTCTGATCCAATAAAGTGGCGAACTCATCGAGAGATTCCGGTTTCTTGTCGAACTCGATAAACCATTGGTGCCGTCCTTTCGCCTTATCCAGCATAAAGAGTGGGGCGGCGGTATATTCTTTTACTTTCGCTCCGGTTCGTAGGCAAGTCATGGCGATCGCTTTATCGGCGTTATCCACCATTAGCTCCTCGCCAAAGGCGTTGATAAAGTGCTTGGTACGTCCGGAGATAACAAATTTATGAGGGAATAACGAGGTGAAACGTACCGTATCCCCGATCTGATAACGCCATAATCCTCCCGAGGTCGTGATCACCAGCGCATAGTTTTTCCCGGTCTCTACCGATTCCAGTGGTAACACGGTAGGATGGGCGCTACCCACTTCGTTCATCGGGATGAACTCGTAGAAGATACCATAATCCGGCATCATGAGCAAACTGGGGTCTGTTGGATCATCTTGCAGCCCGAAGAAGCCCTCGGATGCGTTATAGGTCTCCATATAATGCATCTTATCCGATGGAATCAAGGTCTTATATTGCTCCCGGTAAGGCTCGAAACTGATTCCCCCATGGAAGAAGACCTCCAGATTAGGCCATACGTCCGTAAGATATTCCCTGCCCGTTTTTTCCAATATCGCCTTGATCAAGACCAACATCCAAGAAGGAACGCCGGATAGGCTGTTTACATCCTTATTCCAAGTGTTTTCCACGATCGCCTTGATCTTACTTTCCCATTCATCCATTAGGATAATGGGTTTCTTGGGGACGCGTATTAAATTGACGAGCGGATTCAGATTTTGAAGTAATACGGCGGATAAGTCTCCTTGATGAGCCTCGGCGTTCAGCGACGAAGGGCTATGGCTACCGCCCAATATCAAGCCTTTCTTGGAGAAGAAATGGCTTTCCGGGTTGTTTCGCAGATAAATGGCCACGCAATCGAAGCCTCCTTTATAGTGGCAACCTTTTAATATCTCGGGAGTGACGGGCAGGAATTTACTTTTGTCGTTCGTGGTTCCGCTACTCTTAGCGTACCACCGTACCACCGAGGGCCAAAGGATATTCCTTTCCCCGTTTATCATCCGGGTGACGTAGGGCTTTATGTCGTCATACGTCTGTAAGGGCAGACGTTGGCAGAAGTCCGAATAAGAGCGAATGCTTTTATAATCATATTTGAGTCCCCATTCCGTTTTGCGTGCTGTCGAAAGCAGAGCATGTAGCTGTTTGCGCTGGATATGGTCTATATCCTGCCCAAATCGTCCGATCTCTGTTTGTCGATGGCGGAAAAGGAGCGAAATCGTCTGTGTTAAAATATCCATGCTCTTTTTATTTGTTTGAGTGCAAATGTAGGCATTCTCTTTTTATTTATATCTTTGCTAGGTACTAAATTAACGTTACAATGAAAATAGGGATTCTCTCATCGGGTGGCGATTGCCCCGGTATCAACGCGACGATTCGTGGTGTTGGCAAGACCGCTCTCATGTATTACGGCATGGAAGTAATAGGTATTCATAGTGGTTTTATAGGTCTTTTGAATAAAGATGTCCAAGTTTTCGATGAACGGAGCTTATCGGGTATATTGAATTTAGGGGGAACCATTTTAGGAACGTCCAGAGAGAAGCCTTTCCGCAAGCTCTTGGCCTCGGGAGATTCGGAGAAGCCGGAGGTCATTAAGAAGAATTATGAGGAGTTAGGGTTGGATTGCTTGGTCTGTATCGGTGGAAACGGTACGCAGAAGACGGCCAATTTATTATCAAGGATCGGCTTGAACGTGATCGGCGTTCCCAAGACAATCGATAATGATATATGGGGTACGGATGTTACGTTCGGTTTTAATACCGCCGTGAATATCGCCACGGAATCTATAGACCGGCTTCATTCTACGGCTAGTTCCCATAAGCGGGTGATGGTGGTGGAGGTGATGGGCCATCATGCCGGCTGGATCGCCTTGTATGCCGGGATGGCGGGTGGTGCCGACGTGATCTTGCTTCCGGAATTGGGATACGATATCGACCGGGTGAACGAGGCGATCTTGGATCGGGCACGCAGGGGCAAGCCTTACTCTATCGTCGTGGTGGCCGAGGGTATCGAGACTCCGGACAAAAAGCGTCCTTCCGATTATATCACCCGGGCTATCGAGGCGGAAACGGGTATAGAGACCCGTGATACCGTGTTGGGATATACCCAGCGAGGCGGGAACCCCTCTCCATTTGATCGTAACCTGGCGACCCGTTTGGGAGGCCATGCCACGGAACTGATCGCTAATGGTGCGTTCGGACGTATGGTTTGTATGAAAGGGGACACGGTAGAATCCATTCCCTTGTCTGAAGTGGCCGGAAAACTAAAATTGGTGACACCAGATCATGATTTGATCGTACAAGGAAAACGGATGGGGATCATGTTCGGGAAGTAAAATAAAAAAGAGGCTGTGGGGTAATTTGAGTTTACCGCATAGCCTCTTTTCTCTTTATTATAGAGCTTCTTCTTCGGGAAGCTTGGCGAATTCCCTCTCATCGGTCGATTCACCGGTCTTCTTTTTCTTTATGGCAGAGATATGTCGCTGGATTTCTTTGTCTGTCCGCAACTTCTTGATCGCCATTTTAGCGGCTGTTTGCTGGGATTCTTTCTTGGAGTAGCCGATACCTATGCCAATTTGCTCGCCGAGCAATTTTATCGCGCTTTGGAATACAGGATTCCCGTCATGATCCGTAAAAGATTCTATTAGGTCGAACGAGATCGATATCTTGTTCTTTTGGCTCCATTCAATCAAGTTTGATTTGAAATTTATCTCTTTCCGGACGAGCATATCTATGTCGATATATTTATCTATCATCACGTCACGGATAAATTGGTAAGAAACCTTATAACCTTGGTCCAGATAAATAGCGCCGATCAAAGCCTCGAGCGCGTTACCATACATATGATTGTTATGAGAGCTTATCTTGGTTGAATAGACTACCATTTGATCTAGGCCGAGTAGTACCGCGACCTTATTCATCGTCTCCCGTTGTACAATCTTGGAGCGTGCGTTCGTCAAAAAGCCTTCCCGCTTATTCGGGTAGCGTTTATAGACTATATCGGCTACCACCGAGTCCAAAACGCCATCTCCTAAGAACTCAAGACGCTCATTGTTAAGCCATTTTCCGTCGTCCGTCTCTATCGATGATGATTTATGCAACAAGGCCTGCTCATAAATCTTGAGATTATCCGGATAGAAACCTAGGATCTTAGATAAAGACAAATAAGGCTCCCTACCTTTATTCCGTAGGAGCCTTATTTTTTTATGTAGCTGTCTGTATAGCTTTTTTAACACGTTATTTCACGAATTTTTTAACAATAGCACAAGCGTTGTGTCCACCGAAACCGAACGTGTTCGATAAAGCGGCTTTCACTTCTCTCTTTTGAGCCTTGTTGAAGGTGAAATTCAGTTTATAATCAATCTCAGGATCATCATCGCCTTCAGCATGGTTAATGGTCGGCGGGATGATACCCTCGTTAATTGCCTTAATGCAGAGGATCGCCTCTAGCGCTCCGGCAGCACCCAGCAAGTGACCGGTCATTGACTTTGTGGAACTGATATTCAGTTGATAGGCATGTTCTCCGAATACATCTTTGATCGCCTTAACCTCCGAGATATCGCCTACGGGAGTCGATGTTCCATGGACATTGATGTAATCAATATCTTCCGGATTCATTCCTGCGTCTTCCAATGCGTTGCGCATAACCAACTTCGCGCCTAAGCCTTCCGGATGAGAAGCGGTCAAGTGATAAGCGTCGGCAGACATTCCTGTTCCAGCGATCTCGCAATATATTTTTGCGCCACGAGCCAATGCGTGCTCCATTTCTTCCAATACCAAGCAAGCTCCACCTTCACCCATCACGAATCCGTCACGGCTAGCGCTGAACGGGCGAGATGCGGTCTCAGGAGAATCGTTACGTGTAGATAACGCGTTCATGGAGTTGAATCCACCCACACCCGACTCGGCGATAGCGGCTTCCGCTCCACCGGTGACGATGACGTTGGCCTTGCCTAAACGGATATAATGAAACGCGTCACTGATCGCATTCGTAGAGGATGCGCAAGCTGAAACGGTCGCGAAGTTCGGGCCATGGAATCCATAAAGCATGGAAATATGTCCAGCCGCGATATCCGAGATCATTTTCGGGATGAAGAACGGATTGAATTTCGGGCCGATCGTGTCTTTAATCTTGGCATAGCTCAACACCTCTTCCTCGAATGTCTTGATACCTCCAATTCCAGAGGCAAAAATGACACCGATACGGTTTTTGTCTTCCTTGTCCAAGTCCATTGCCGCGTCTGCGATTGCTTGTTTTGCCGCGTCGATCGCGAATATACTATAACGATCACATTTACGTGCCTCTTTCCGGTCCATGATTTTTAATGGATCGAAATTCTTAACCTCGCATGCAAATTGTGTCTTGAATTTGGATGCATCAAACTGAGTAATAGGTCCCGCGCCACTTATTCCGTTGATAATACCTTCCCATGTTTCGGGGAGGGTATCACCAAGAGGAGTAATAGCCCCAAGACCTGTTACTACAACTCTTTTTAATTCCATACCTTTAGTTAAAAGGATTGATTACTTTGCGTTAGCCTCGATGTAAGCGATAGCGTCACCTACAGTTGTAATCTTTTCTGCTTGATCGTCAGGAATTGAGATACCGAATTCTTTTTCGAACTCCATAATCAATTCTACAGTGTCAAGAGAGTCTGCTCCTAAATCGTTAGTAAAGCTTGCTTCGTTTGTAACTTCTGTTTCTTCAACACTTAACTTGTCAACGATGATAGCTTTTACTCTTTCAGCAACTTCAGACATAACTTTTTCAATTTAGATTAATAAATACGAATATACTTTTTAAATTTGCAGTGCAAAGAAAAGAATTTTTTATGTTACAAAGCAAATTTAATAAGCTAAAAATGCGGAAAACTGCACATATTTTCTTTTCTTGTGCACTTAAACATCTAAAAATATGAGAAACATTGCGATTTTTGCTTCTGGATCGGGTACGAATGCCGAGAATATCACCCGATATTTTACTAACAGTGAAAACGTTAAAGTTGCGCTTGTTTTATCAAATAATCGTAATGTGGGCGTGCATGAGCGGGTAAACAAGCTGGGCGTTCCTTCCTTCGTATTCTCGCGGGATGAGTTCGCGGCGGGTACGCCTATCTTGGAGAAATTGGCGGAATATGATGTCTGCTTTATCGTGCTGGCCGGTTTCATGAATAAGATCTCGGACGTGATCTTGCGGGCCTTTCCCGGGAAAATCGTGAATATCCATCCGGCGTTGCTTCCTAGATACGGCGGCAAGGGGATGTATGGCATGCATGTGCATGAGGCGGTCGTGAAGGCTGGCGAGAAGGAATCGGGTATCACCATACATTATGTAAATGAGCGTTACGATGAGGGGGGCATTATTTTTCAGGCCTCTTGTCCGGTGCTTCCTTCGGACACACCGGAAGAGGTTGCCAATAAAGTGCATGCCTTAGAATATAAACATTACCCGTGTGTTATCGAGCGTTTATTGCTGACAGATTGAAGCCTAGCTCGCTAAGGATGGACTGCTCTTGGGGCGTGGCATGGATGATTTGATAGGCGTGGAACTCCCTCGGATGATCATAATGCGCACGAAACCATTCGAAACGATCGGGAGTGGCTCTTAACCGGCTGTCGATCTCTTCCGGATTGAAACTGCGTAAAATGGCTTTTTCTATCCGCTCTTCCCCGAATGCGTTTAAGTCTATTTGGGGATTGGCGGGTGTGGGTGGAATCACCTCTTTGATCTTTTCGATCTTGATATCGAAGAATCGTTCGATCTGCTCCAAGCACATCCGCGTCCCGTTCGCTTTCCCGTCGGCCGAGAATCCGGCGATATGAGGCGTGGCGATGGTGGCTAAAGCGAATAAATCCGGGTCGATATGGGGCTCGTTCTCCCAGCAATCGATGATCAACTCGCTTATTTTCCCCTCTCGTTTTGCCTGTAGCAAGGCGCGCGTATCGTGTACGGCTCCCCGGCAACTGTTGATCAGCCAAGGCTTACGGGCTAGCTTATCGAAAAAGGCGTCGTCGGCCAGATGATAGGTGGCGAAGCGTCCCTCCTTGGTCAGCGGTACATGCAGGGTGATGATATCGGCCTCTCGGGCGATCGTGTCCAAGGGCACGAAACCCTCCTGGCCCTCTTTCTCCGCACGGGGCGGATCGTTACGAAGCACACGCATCCCCATCGCCTCGCAAAGCCTCTCCACGATACTTCCCACGTGGCCCACGCCTACGATCCCGATCGTTTTCCCCCGTAACGCCTCTCCTTTGCGGAGCGCGACCGAGAGTAAGGAGGATAACACATATTGTCCGACAGAGGCGGCGTTGCATCCCGGGGCGTTCTTCCACGTGATTCCCGCCTCGTCGCAATAATGGGTGTCTATATGGTCGTATCCGATCGTGGCGGTGGTGATCAGCCGTACCCGGCTACCTTCCAGTAATTCGCGGGTGCATTTATCGATGCTGCGAACGATCAAGGCATCCGCTTCTTGTATGTTCGTGGGTGTAAACTCGTTGGAGTTGAGGTAGCGTACATCCGCTATCGGCTCCAAGATCCCTTTTAGGTAAGGAACCGTGTTATCCGCTATTATTTTCATCTGATTCGTTTGATTATCGTTGCGCAATATTAAGTAAAAAACAGGGGATATACAAGGGATGGTAATTACTTAGGGAAGACTTCGCGGTTTCTTACCTAGGGAACCGTGGTTTCCTACTGAGGACACTGCAGTGTCTACAGTAGGAAACGACAGTGTCCTGCTATGGAAACTGCAGTGTCCTGCTATAGAAATTTTAAGAAACTGTAATTGCTTGCGTATGTAATACTTATCTTAGTTTGTTCCGATTGAAGTGTGGACCCGCTTTAAGTAGGAAGAACAGGGTGGATAACACCGTGAGGCAAGCGCCGGACAGATAGGCATAGTTGAAGCCGCCCAGCTCTTGCGCGATGCTACCGCCGGCCATCAGTCCGATGCCGATACCCACGTCCCAGCTGGTCAGATAGGTGGAAGTGGCCGTACCCCGTTGGTTGTTGGGTGCGAGGTTCACGAAAAGCGTGTTGAATGCCGGGAACATCGTGCCGAACGCCACGCCTTGCGAGAGGGCTATACCTATATATAAATAGGAGGAGAGTACCGGATCCCAAAGCATCAACTCCTTGAGCGCCGCGAGGAGGAAGAAGGTGGCCGCCGCCAGATACATCCCGAGGGAGATGACGAGCGTGATGCGCCCCTTGTCCACTTGCCGCCCGGAGAACAGGCGGGAGACGGCGAGCCCGACGGCCATGAAGGTGAAATAGAGCCCGGAGTTTACGCTGATCCCGATCTCGTCGGCGTACATCGCCACGTAAGTGGTGGTCATGCCGTATGGGATGGAGAGCAGCAACAGGGAGATCCCCGCCCAAGCGCCTTTCACGAGGAAGAAGCGGTCCAATGAGATCGGCTCCCGTTTGACGGGTTGCTTATGGGGGCTTTTCACCATGTAGGCCATGACGAACCCGATACTTCCGGATAGTAGCGAGCAGGAGAAGATCACGTCGTACGAGAAATGCCCCTGCATGAACAGCCCGATCATCGGCCCGAAGCTCATGGCGATATTATTGGCCAATCCGTAATATCCGATCCCCTCGCCGCGGCGGGAGGAGGGCAGGATGTCGATAAGGATCGTATTCCCGCCTACGGTCACCATGCCGAAGGCGAAACCGTGTACGATTCGCAGGGCGATAAACAGGCTGAGCGTCGTAGCCACCATATAGCCGGCGAAGATGGCGGTGAAGACAAAGTAGGCGAGCAAGTACAAAGGCCTGCGGGCGAAGGTATCCAATAAATATCCGGCGAACGGGCGGATACAGAGCGCCGCCAAGGTGTAGCATGACAGGATAAGACCGATCATGGATTTGCCGACGCTGAAATCTTCCTTCAGATAAAAAGGCAAGATCGGCAAGATTAGGTAGAAGGCGAAGAAAAGTAAGAAGTTGGCCGCCAGTATATAGCAGAAACTTGGTGTGATCATTTTATCCTTACTCATGTTGTTTTTGTTTATTATCTCGCGAAATTAGTCGATTTGTCATAAACTTAGTGCAAATTGGCATAATTGCGAAAAGAAAAAGAGTGCTTAATTAAATAAAAAAAGTTTATATTTGCTAGCATATACGATGAACCCATGAAAAGAAAATTTACTTTAAGTGTTTTAGGCATCGCCTGTGTCGCCCTTTCATTGGGTGCGAGCCCTCGCTCAGCGAGCGAGGCGTTGCGAGTAGCGAGATCGTTTTACGAGGGGAAGAGCCTTCTGCGTTCAGTGTCCGACGCTGATTTCCGCCTTGTCTATACGGGAGGGGAGAATGATTTGCGTTCCTCCTCGGACGATCCGAGTTACTATATATATAATGTAGGGGAGGCGGAGGGCTTCGTGTTGGTATCTGGCGACGATCGTACCCGTTCGATACTGGGCTATTCCCTCTCGGGCTCGTTCGATCCCTCGGATATGCCCTCGAACCTTTCGGGTTGGCTCTCCGGATATGAGCGGCAGGTAGCTTATGCCCGCACGCTTCCGGAGTGTCCGTTCTCGGCGGATGCCTCTTCTCTTCGCTCCGATAAGGGCTTCCCGGAGCAAGTGGAGCCGTTGGTCCGGACGCAATGGGCTCAAGAGGCTCCTTATAACGATCTCTGCCCGATGGATGGGGAGTGGCGCTCCTATACGGGTTGTGTCGCTACCGCCGCCGCCCAGGTCATGAACTATCATCAATGGCCGGAGAAAGCGGTAGGCAAAGGGCAATATCAAATGAGCGATGAATCGGGGGAAGTGGTGTTTTTCCCCGTGGATCTAAGTGCCTATACGTTTGACTGGAAGAATATGTCGGATACTTACGATTCCACTTCTACCACCGCCCAAAAGAAGGCTGTAGCGGAGTTGATGTATGCCGCCGGTGTAGCCAGTGATATGGAGTATTCGGCCAAAGGTAGCGCCGCATGGAGCCTAGATCTGGCAAAGGGCTTGATCGAGCACTTCAATTATGATAAGCACTTGGTATACCGCCATCGTGATTTTTATCCGTCGGAGGAGTGGAAGGGCTTATTGAAAACGGAATTGACGGAAAAACGTCCGGTTCTTTATAGAGGCTCTTCTCCTGCCGGGGGGCATGCCTTCGTATGCGATGGTTACGATAAGGAGGGCCTGTTTCATATCAATTGGGGCTGGAGCGGGAGCTTCAATGGCTATTTTGAGTTGGATGCCTTGGACCCGGGTACCGGTGCCTCTGGATTCTCTTATGATCAGGGTATGATCACCGGAATACGGAAACCTACGGAGAATAGTGTCTCTTATAGCTCTTTATATACGCATTATGCCTTATCCTCGCCTGAGATTTCTCAGGGGGATACCTTGCTCCTTGATCGCTGGTTGATGTTGGAAGCCTCGGCGGAGCAGACGTTGGAGACGGCTTGGGGGCTCTTTGATGATAAGAATAAGTTGTACAAGCTTTTTGGGGAATCTACCGACTTATATGATCCGTTTATCAGTACGCTTTCCGGGCGGGAAGACACGATCCCTTCGTTTCGTCTGGAGCCGGGTCTTTACCGCCTAAGGTCTCTCTATCGTACTCCGGGCGATAAGGAATGGTCGCTGGTGAATCTGTCGCTCGCTTACAATTCCGAGATTTTCTTGATGGCGAGCGACTCCTTGATTCGGCAGGTGCAGTATCATATGGCTTTATCGGGTATCGAGCCTATCCATGCGGATGACGCTTACGTAGCGGGTGACGAGAATGTTTTACGCACCGTGATCCGTAATGAAAGCGACAAGGAGTATAATCCAATGATCTATTTCATCGTTTACTCATTATCTGCAGGGGAAATGGCAACGATCTCTAAAGAGAGTCTTTATCTGCGACCTTTGGAAGAGAAGGAACTTCAGACGAAAATAACGCTCTACCTATCTCCGGGGCGGTATGTGCTGGCCGCTTATGCCAGCGATGCATGGGGAGAGCTTTCCTTTATAGAGGGCACGGAGTCTATGATTACGGTTACGGATACTCCTACGGGTATCGAATCGGTGTCGGCAGCCGATGATTTGCGGGTATCGCAAGGCGATGGTTACCTGTCCGTCTCCTTTACCTCCGCGCTTCAAGAGGCCTATTTATACGATGTAGCGGGCATACTTCGCTCTACGGCTGTGATGGGCGGTGCGGAAGTGTCTCTCTCCACCGCGGGTTTGCCCGCCGGTATTTACGTGCTGAAAGTACGTTCCGGGCAGGGCTGGCTGGATAAGAAGGTCCTTGTTCAATAGTCTTTGGACATGAGAAGAAATGTGATTATGGCTTTATGTTGTGTAGCGGCAGGCTGTGGGATCAGTAGTTGTTCCTCTAGCCGCGAGCCTGCTTCCGGCGGACAGGCGGCGGGCCGTCCGTCTGCCATTAAATCCGGTTCGGCCGTACCTGCGCGGAAGGTCTCTCCCGCCCAAGCCGGGCCTCCCGTGGTGATTTATAAGACTACCCGGGATTATAGCCGGAATGTCCCGGTCGGGTTGAGTGAGGATGGAACACGGGTTGTCTCTTATCCGGCGGTGAGCGACGTGAAGGTAGGCGGCCGTTATCCGTATCCGACCCCTTTGGAAGAGGGTTATCTGCTGGATAACCGGGGTATCGGTCCTGACGTGGCTTTCCTCTCTTACACCTACGAGGAATACGCCGCCTTACCCGCCACGCCTTCCAGCGCCGAATTATTGGAGAAAGTGATCGATAAGCGTCCGCTGGTGGAGATCCATGCCTGTGGCAACCGTTACCAATACAAAGACTTGGTGAAAGAGCTGAACGAGCGGATCCGGGCGGGAGCATTCAAGAAATGAATGCTCTATAGCTGGTAACGGACACTGACCAGGAACTCCCGGGGGCGGATGCGTACCCATGAGGTGTAACTTTCCAGCGAGGTGTATTCGGTATATCCGTACGTACGCTTGTCGAATAGGTTCGTGGCGGTGCCCATGATCTGCCAGCGTTTGGCTTTCCATCCGATGGAGAGATCCGCGAAAACGGCGTTGACCGCTTGATCCGCCGATACATCGTTGTGATAATGCTGCAAGGACAGATTGACCTCGATGGGGGAGAAGATATAGGAGAGACGTATCTGCTGGGTGATATTCCATAAGGGAGTCAGCCGGGTACGCTCTCCTATCTTTGTTTCGCCGTATTGGATGCCCGCCTCATAGCTGGTTTCCCAATGGCGATCGGGTGTCCAGATGATCTTCGGCTCATAGCTCATGAAGCGG
>JAQVCX010000087.1 GCA_028689545.1 Parabacteroides sp. | reverse complement strand
CGGAAAATTAATTTTCCTAATACTTGTACTACTTGTTGAATTATGTAAATCTCTCAAAGAACTCGTGTCGCTTTCGTTTTGCGAACGTGGATGCAAAGATAAGGACTTTTATTTTAAACTTCCAAATCTTTTCGGAACTTTTTTTTCTAAAAGTTTGTTTCATCATTTTGTCTCGCCGTTCTCTCTCGAATGCGGATGCAAAAGTAGTGTTATAGAACATAACCTCCAAACATTTTCGTAACTTTTTTGTAATATTTTTTTCAAGGGGGGATAGCGTACATTAATATATAGGGCGAATCTTTTTTCTGGTTCACGAGTGGTATCGTGCGTCCTCACAAGTGCGATTATACGTGCAAACACGACGAATACGTCGTGCATTTACACGTATGAGCACGACAGGCACGATCATATCCCAATCCGGGAAATACACGAAAAAAACGGTTTTCGCACGTGAAATCACGTGAAAAAGCACGGGGGATAACCCCTATCTGATCACACAAACAGGGGTTGACGCCTATTTTTGCGCCTTTATGACTTGGAAGAGGATGGATAGAGAGGAAACAATTAAAAGGCTGGATATCTATTTATTAAGACCAACAAAAGGCCTTCTTTTTAAAACTGGGAGGGCGCAAGGGGCGCAACTTTACGTGTTCAGAAAAACATTTCTATAAAATATATATATAATTACATCACACTCTATAGACAGAACATACACTATGTATAGGAAAAGTTTTAGCAAACCACGTAAAGTTGCGCCCCTTGCGCCCTCTCCTACCCGTGCCAAGCCTTATCCGAGGATCATAAATCAATGGAATACGATCTGAAAGTCAATGAGAAACCTTCCGCTTTCCATTGACTTTCAGTCCGTATTCCATTGAGATCCCAACCATATCCCATTGAGATCCTCTGGCGAAGCAGACACTTCTGGAAGGGATGCTCTTTCCCCGAAAAGATATTTACAATCCCTTTCGGCCACCGGCCTCGTCCAATCCCACGGGATCATCATATTGCTCTTGCCGTTTATGGAGCTCGTCTCGCATGCGCTTCGTGACTGCCTCGTAACCGGGCTTGCCGTAGAGGTTGTTCATCTCGTGAGGATCTTCTTGGAGGTCGTAAAGCTCCCATTCGTCGATATCGTTGTAGAAATGGATCAACTTATAACGATCGTCACGTACGCCGTAATGACGCTTCACGGAATGCTCGGCGGGATACTCGTAGTAATGATAGTAAAGAGAGTTGCGCCAGTTCTCCGGCCGTTCGCCTTTCAGCAAGGGGAGCAAGGACTCGCCTTGGATGTCGGCGGGGATGGGGACACCGGCCAGTTCCAAGAAAGTGGGGGCGTAATCGATATTCTGCACGAGCTGCGGGATATCGCCCTTCTTGCCACCAGGCAGGCGCATCAGTAGCGGGGTGCGGAAGGATTCCTCATACATGAAACGCTTGTCGAACCAGCCATGCTCACCCATGTAGAAGCCTTGGTCGGAGGTGTAAACGATCAACGTATTATCCATCAAATCGTTCTTCTCCAGATAATCGAGCACGATACCGATATTACGATCCAAGGAATGGATCACCCGGAGGTAATCGTGCATATAACGCTGGTATTTCCACTCGGCCAGCTCCTTGCCCGTGCGTTTCTTCGCCTTGAAATCTTGGATGATCGGATCGTAATAAGCGTCCCAAGCGGCCTTCTGGTCGGGGTTCATATGGTCGTAAAGGGCACGGCCGGCCTTCTCCAGACCAGCGTTGGAGGAATGGATCTCGTTCTCCTTATCGGCCATTTTCAGGTCGTACACGATATCCATGTCCTTGATGATGCTCATCTCCTGCTCCGAGGCGGCGAGGCGGCCGGCGTAATCGTCGTAGAAATTCTCGGGCAGCGGGAAGGTCACGTCGTCGTAAAGGCGCAAGTCGCAGGTATCGGGCATCCACGTACGGTGCGGGGCCTTATGGTGCAGCAGGAGGCAGAAAGGCTTGCTCTTATCTCGTTTATTGCCCAGCCAGTCGAGGGCCAGATCGGTCGTGATGTTCGTGGCGTACCCCTCGATCTGACGCTTCTCGCCGTTATCGATGAAGATGGGGTTGTAGTAATCGCCTTGGCCCACGAGGATGTTCCAATAATCGAAACCGGTGGGATCGGAGGTGAGGTGCCATTTGCCGATCATGGCGGTTTGGTAGCCGGCCTTACGCAATAGCTTCGGGAAGGTCTGCTGCGAGCCGTCGAAGGTATGGGCGTTGTCGATGAAGCCGTTCTTGTGGCTGTGCTTGCCGGTCAGCATGCAGGCACGGCTGGGACCGCTGATGGAGTTGGCCACGAAGCTGTTGGTGAAACGTACGCCCTCGCCAGCGATGCGGTCGATGTTTGGGGTTCGGATGTATCGCTTGTCGTAGGCGCTGATGGTTTGGAAGGAGTGATCGTCCGTCATGATATAAAGGATGTTCATGGGCTTGGCGGGCTGCCCGGACGAGTTCTCTTTCTGGCTACAGGAGGTGGAGGCTATCGCCGCCAGACCTGTCAGGATAAATAATTGATTTGTTTTCATGTATTTCGTCTAGATTTATGTGGCGAAGAGACGGGGCGTGCCCCGTCTCTACAATGGGGGATATTAACCTAAAAGGTCTTTCAATTTGCCCTCGGATTGCAGCTTCACGATCAACTCGCCAAACAAAGTGTTCGTCCAAGCGAACCATGAGCGGGTGTAATCGGAAGGATTGTCCTTGTGGAAAGACTCGTGCATGAAGCCCGTGCCTCCGTCCGTATCACGAAGCGTCTCGATGCAATACCGGATCTCCTTCTCGTCGTTGGAAGTCGTGGCACGCATGATCAAGCTCATCGGCCAGATATAGTTGAAACCGATATGCGGACCGCCAATGCCCTCGCCGGCCTTTCCCTTGAAGAAGTAAGGGTTGGAAGGGCTCAACACCAGGCGGCGGGTATTCCGGTAAACCGGGTCGTTCGCGTCCACGCAGCCCAAGAACGGCAAGGCCAGCAAGCTCGGCACGTTCGCGTCGTCCATGAAGACACGGCTGCCGTAACCATCCACCTCGAAGGCATATACCTTACCAAATTCAGGATGCTCCACGATGGCGTATTTCTTCACGGCCTCCTCTACCTCATCAGCCAACGCCTCGCAACGACCAGCCAAGTCCGCATTATTTCTTACGGCACGAAGGATCTCGGCCACCTGACGAAGCGAGGTGATAGCGAACAAGTTCGAAGGTACCAAGAAGCCAAACAGCGTAGCGTCGTCGGAAGGACGGAAGGAGGAGACGATCAGGCCCACCGGGTTCACCGGGCTGCCCCAGCCATCGTTCAAGAGGGTATCGCCTTGGCGATCCGTCACACGGGAGAAACGGTACGGCCCGAGGCTGTCCTTGCGCTGTTGCTCACGGAAGGTACGGTAAACGCCCTCCATCGCCTGCTCCCATTTGCTGTCGAATACGGAGGTATCGCCAATCTCTTTCCAGTAATGATACGCCAGGCGGATCGGGTAGCAAAGCGAGTCGATCTCCCATTTACGCTCGTGAAGTTCTTTCTTCATCTCCGTGCGATCGCTCTCCCACTCGCTACCGGTAGGGCCTTCGTTGAAGCCGTTGGCGTAGGGATCGATCAGGATGCAGGCGGTCTGGCGATTGATAGCTCCGACCAGCATTTGCCGCAAGTCCTTATCCTTCTTCGCCAAGGTGACGAAGGGGTAAACCTGCGCCGAGGAGTCACGTAGCCACATGGCGTGGATATCTCCGGTGATCACGAACGTATCCGGCTTGCCGTCTACCATTTTGAACTCGCAGGTCGTATCCAAGGTGTTCGGGTAGCAATTCTCGAACATCCAAGCCAGCTTCGGGTCCTTGATACGGGCCTTGGAAGCCTTCAGCTGCTCCTCTACCGCCTTGGAGGTGAACTTACGGGCCTCGGGCGCCGGGCGCTTGCTGGCGTAATCGCCAGTCACCTTAGAGGCGATCGTGCTAAAACTTTTCTTATTGTCGGGTGCACTCACGGCGGAGTATACTTTCTCGCCAACCAACAGGCCGGCCAAGGATATAGATCCTGTTTTCAGGAAATTACGTCTTGTAGTCATTTATATAGTTTTTATGGTATTATATTCCAACGCAAAGTTACGAAAAAAAATAAAGGCTCCCAATCCATTTCGGACCGGAGCCTTCGCCAACTCAATAATTCCTTAAATTAGCCTAAATACGATTTGAGAAGCTTGCTACGAGTTCCTTGCCTTAATCTTCTAATTGCTTTTTCCTTGATCTGGCGGACGCGCTCTCTAGTGAGGCCAAATTTGTCGCCAATCTCTTCCAATGTCATTTCCTGACAGCCAATACCGAAAAACATCTTGATAATCTCACATTCTCTTTCGGTCAGTGTAGCAAGCGCTCGATCAATTTCCTTAGCCAATGACTCGTTCATCAGCGACCGATCCGCGATAGGAGCGTCATCGTTCACAAGCACATCCAAAAGGCTGTTGTCTTCGCCTTCCACGAACGGGGCATCCACGGAAATATGACGTCCGGACACCTTCAAGGTATCGGAAATCTTATCCACGGGGATATCCAATTCATCGGCAAGTTCTTCGGGAGACGGTCTACGCTCGTTTTCCTGCTCGAACTTGGAGAAGGCCTTGCTGATCTTGTTCAGCGAGCCTACTTGGTTCAACGGAAGACGCACGATTCTTGACTGCTCTGCCAAAGCTTGCAGAATAGACTGGCGAATCCACCATACAGCATAGGAAATGAACTTGAAACCTCTCGTCTCATCGAATTTCTCGGCAGCCTTGATCAAGCCTAAGTTACCCTCATTGATAAGGTCGGGCAAACTCAAGCCTTGGTTCTGATATTGCTTAGCCACAGAAACGACGAAACGGAGATTCGCACGGGTCAATTTCTCTAACGCCCTACGGTCTCCTCTTTTGATAGCCTGTGCCAACTCCACTTCTTCTTCTACTGTAATAAGATCTTCTCGACCAATCTCTTGAAGATATTTATCCAGCGAAGCACTTTCGCGGTTGGTAATGGACTTTGTGATCTTTAATTGTCTCATTCAATTTGTTTAATTGAGAATACGGGGTGCAAAGATAACCATTTTTGTTGAAAGAACTGGCCGGATGCGCCCCACATCCAGCCAATTAAAAACCTTTAACAATCTTTTCACACCAATAAGACTACATTTCTCGTCTATCTTATTCGGCAAGATCTATAGCGTAGTACTTCGTACGTCCGTTCGGATAGAAGCCCTTAATAAAGAGGCCTTGATCTTCCGCACGTCCTCGAAGTATGCTTTCCACAATCTTTTCCAAGTCTTCCGGAGCAGAGATCTTCTGGTTGTTTACGATCATGATAATGAAGCCTTTCTTCACACCGGCGTCTTTCAGCTTGCCGCTGGTCAGACCGGTGACCTCGATACCATAGCTTATACCCAGCTTGCGTTTCTGCTCGTCGCCCAAGGCCTTGAATGCCGCGCCCATAACCTCAGCGCCGTCGCCACCCTTCACGACCTTGGTGCTACCTTGCGCGTTACGGAGTTCAACCGTAAATTTCTTCGTACCGCCATCGCGGTTGATCGTCAGCTCCACCTTGTCGCCCGGACGGTATTTGCTGATCTGCTCTTGCAAAGCGCTAGAGGATTTTATCTTCACGCCGTTCACGGCCACGATCACGTCGCCCTTCTCGATTCCGGCTTCCTTGGCGGTGCTGCGCTCGGCGAAACCACCTACGTAAGCGCCCTCGAATACCTTCACCTTCTCTTTCTCAGCGTCGGCCACGTATTGCGGGTCTTGTATCAACACGCCTAATACGGCACGCTGCACGGTCCCGAATTGCTTCAAGTCGTTGGCCACCTTACCGGCGATGCTGATAGGCACGGCGAAAGAGTATCCGGCGAAGTTTCCGGTCTCGGAGTAGATAGCGGTATTGATACCGACCAATTCCCCCTTCGTATTCACCAGCGCCCCGCCACTATTGCCCGGGTTCACGGCCGCGTCTGTCTGTATAAAAGACTCGATCTTGCTACGATCCTTGCCCCCGGCACCGATGTTGCCACGGCTCTTCGCGCTCACGATACCCGCCGTAACGGTAGAGGTCAAGTTGAACGGGTTGCCTACCGCCAGCACCCACTCTCCTACTTTCAACTTCTCAGAATCACCAAAGGGGATCGTAGGCAGGTCGGTCGCCTCGATCTTGATCAAGGCGATATCCGTTGTCGGATCCGCTCCTATAATCTTAGCCGGGAATTTCCGGTTATCGTTCATGGTAACCTCCAGCTCGTCGGCCCCGTCGATCACGTGGTTGTTCGTGATGATATAACCGTCCGTAGAGATAATGACACCCGAGCCGGCACCCACACGCGGTTGCGGCTGCGGACGCTGGAACCCTCCGCGGCCACCGAAGCCGAAGAAATACTCGAACGGGTCTATGTATTGCTGACCGCCGCCCTCGCTAGAGGCCTGGGCGTTGGCCGTGGCCTTGATATGGACAACTCCGTGAATGGTACTCTCGGCGGCCGTAGTGAAATCGATATTCTCGGCGGCCACGGTTCCATAATTCGTCAATCGATACGGTTGCTTGAAGGTATTCTCAACTCCGGAGGCCAACTCCGCCGGACGTTGATTCTTATTCATCAGGTAAGCACTCGTTCCGATAGCGGCACCAGAACTAATGGTTGCTATCAAAGCAACGCCTAGCACATTCTTCCAGATATTTTTCATACTTTTCTTATTTAATTAAACACTTAATTTTAACAGTTTTCTTACGGCAAAGAAAACTCAAAAAGTGTGCGGATATTCCTTTTCGATCGTATTTTTTATCACTTTTAACGAGGCTAAATAGGGGCTTAACCGCGCTTAACAGTACCGTGCATTGCAAAGTACCTTTTTAACAATTAAACGACAGACGAATTGACAGTTGACACGTAGCGACTGACAGTCCGCCATCGATCAATGACAGTTTGTTGTTGCCAATCCATGCTTCTTGTTGGTATAAAAACACCCAAGAGACAGAATATGTTTACGACTGAAAAAGAAAATGTTATCCCACCTCTCCTATCTATCTCGAAAATAATTCTCAACCGCCGGCCGCCAACTGTCAACTAAAATACCTATCTTTGTCCTATCGCAGTCTGCCGGTCTGTCGCTCACCTTCGGGTGTGAGGAAAGTCCGGGCAACACAGAGCACCATACTTCTTAACGGGAAGCTGTCCGTGAGGGTAGAGTAACGTAACAGAGAATAACCGCCGGACTCGTCCGGTCAGGGTGAAAAGGTGAGGTAAGAGCTCACCGGGTCCCGTAGCGATACGGGATGCCGTACGTCTTATGGGTTGTAAGGTCATGTATACCGGCGCATGTAGGATGGCTCGTCCGATGCCGGGGGGTAGACCGCTAAAGCTTACCGGCGACGGTAAGACAAGATAAATGGCAGGCGCCTCTTTCCGAAGAGGTACAGGACCCGGCTTATAGGCAGACTGCTTTTTTTTATTTGCCAATCAAATCATGTGCCAATATGCCCAGAAACAAGCCACGGGAAGAAAAGAAGCCTATTGGAGAACGGATCAGCGCACTATTAGCGCGAACCATCCGTTTCGTAACCTACGACATTTGGCGGATCACCGAGAATGAAGTTAGTGGGCTGAAAGAGATTTATATCAACATCATCAAGACGATCATACTCGCCGTGCGGGGTTTCCAGAGCGAGAACCTGCAAACCAAGGCATCGGCGCTTACCTACAGCACCCTGTTGTCCATCGTACCCTTGCTGGCCGTATTATTAGGTATAGCCAAGGGCTTCGGTTTCCAAGGGACGGTGCGGCAGGAACTGTTCGATTATTTCCCCGGGCACGAGATGGAGCTGAACAAGGCGTTCGAGTTCGTGGAGGGCTACCTGGCGCAAGCGCAAGGGGGAGTCATCATCGGGGTCGGTTTGATCTTATTGTTTTATACGGTGATCAACCTGATCTCGTCCGTGGAGGATACGTTCAACGATATCTGGCAGATCCAGAAATCCCGCCCGTGGTACCGGAAGATATCCGATTACCTGGCCTTGTTCCTCGTGCTGCCGATGCTGATGACGGCATCCAGCGGTTTATCCATCTTCATGTCTACCTTGCAGAACTCATTCCTGGGGCAATACTTGTTTTTTACGCCGCTCGTCGAGTTGTTCCTGCATATAGCGCCCTATATTATCACGACATTGGCTTTCACGGGATTGTACATATCCCTGCCGAATACGAAGGTAAGGTTCGTGAACGGGCTGGTGGCGGGCTTTATCTCCGGCTGCGCCTTTCAATTGTTCCAATTCATTTATATCAGCGGACAGATCTGGGTGAGCAAGTACAACGCTATTTACGGTAGTTTCGCCGCCTTGCCATTGCTGTTGCTCTGGTTGCAGCTTTCTTGGTTGATATGCTTGTTTGGCGCAGAGCTGTCGTACGCCTCCCAGAACGTGAAGAAATTCAGCTTCGAGCGAGACAGCAAGAATATCAGTCGCCGGTACAAGGATTTCCTGACCCTGCTGATCGCCTCGCTGATCATCAAACGGTTCGTGAAAGGCGAGAAACCCTATACGGCCGACGAGCTATCCGACGCTTACCGCATCCCTATCCGCATAACGACACAGATCTTATACCTGCTCACGGAGCTAAACATCATCATCGAGGTGAATTACGGGAACGACGACCGTGTGGCATACTACCAGCCGGCGATCGATGTCAATAAGATCTCGGTCAGCTACCTGCTTACCCGCATGGACGAGTATGGCTCCGAGAGCTTCAAGATAGACACGAGCCAGCTTTTCAGCAAGGAATGGAAAACCCTGCTGAAGACACGGGAGGATATGATAAAGGCAAACGACCATATCCTGCTGAAAGATCTATAGGGTATTCTAATTTAAGAATTGAGAATTGAAAATTAATACAACAAATAGGGATCTGACGAGTGGCGCGGTATGGAAGGTGATCCTGCGTTTCGCTTTCCCTTTGCTGATCGGTAATCTGCTGCAACAACTCTATAACGTGACCGACAGCATCATCGTCGGGCAGTTTCTGGGGAAGCAGGCGCTGGCGGCGGTATCGGCCTCCTTCTTCATCTATTACTTTATCATCTCGCTGGTGATCGGTATCGGGAGCGGCACGTCGGTGGTGATCTCGCAGTTTTTCGGGGCGAAGGAGTTCGACAAGGTGCAGAAAGCCTTCTCCTCTTTCTTTATCTTCATGCTGGTAGCCGGGGTATTGCTGTCCATAGCGGGGATTATTTTCGCCGAGCCGATGTTCAAGCTGACAAATACGCCGGCGGACGTGATCCCGCAGGCGGTGGCCTATTTCAGGATCTATGTAGGGGGTACATTCCTGTTCGTCACTTTCAATAGCATCATCTCCATCTTGCGGGGTGTCGGCGAGTCCGTGCGTCCGATGCTGTTTATCCTGCTTACCACGATCTTAAATATCGCCCTGGATTTACTCTTCATTGTCGTTTTCAAATGGGGGATCGAAGGGGCGGCACGGGCTACGGTTATCTCGCAAGGGATCGGCATGTGCGTGGCCCTGGGCTACGTGAACAACACCCATCCCCTGCTCTCTATCAAGAAACAGGATTTATTGTTCGATATGGGACTGTTCAAGGAAGGACTCCGCATCGGGCTTCCCTCCAGCGTGCAGCAATGCGCCATCTCGCTCGGATTGATCGCCTTGCTGGGGATCGTGAACAGTTTCGGCACGGATACGCTCACCGCTTACGGGGCGGCGGGGAAGATAGACACGATCATCATCCAGGCGGTATTGACCCTCTCCGGGGCGCTAGCGGCTTTCTGCGGACAAAACATCGGGGCCGGACACTTGGACCGGGTACGTGACGGGGTACGATTCGCCATGCTTGTCAACCTATTGCTGAGCCTCGCCACCTTCACGGCCATCTATTTCCTCGGGGACAAGATGATGCTGGCTTTCACCCAGGACCCGGAGGTGATCCGGATTGGCAAGGAATACTTATTGATCATGGGAGGATTCTTTGTCGTGCACGGCGGCTTGAACGTCTTCAACGGGGCGCTACGGGGGGCCGGCGATACCCTGTTTCCGATGGCGGTAAGCATCACTTGCCTCTGGCTGATACGCATCCCCCTGGCCTATTGGTTCAGCTCTATCTGGGGGCGGAGCGGTATCTGGTGGGCCATCGGTGCCAGCCTTTGCATCGGGCTTACGATCACTTACATCTATTATAGACTGGGATTCTGGAAGAACAAGGGACCTTTGCGAAAAAACAAATAATATCCATTGGTCCATTACCCCATGAAGTATATCCAAGTATTATAGGCAGTAGCTTGTCTGTCGGTATGATTACTTGTCTGCCTCTATATATACTGATCTTTTCACCTAGGTGAAACGGTTAGATCGTACGGTGCTTGGCTATACTACTCCGGCCGTAATCCACGAAATACCGGGTCAGTCCGAAAACCCCGTGGATAGCAAGCCTGTCTATCTCCACGTAAGGCATCAACACTGGTATGACAAATGATATTATCAATAAGTAACTCTCTTAATCTGAATCTCGCCGGACGACTTGCAATCCCTGCGACGTATATTCATTTTAAGTTTGGTAGGAAAATCATCCAATGTTTGCTGGGAACGGTTGATGCGGAAAGTCATCCTATTTTTCAACAGTTCAATAGCTTCCGGCATCTGTTTTCCATACATTTGAAGTTCTACATCCTTGAACTCCAATCCCGAGGGTTCCTGATTAGAATAATCATAACTTTGAATACAAAAATCCACATCATACTGACCAATCTTGTTCATATATGGAGTCAAATCCAGTTCCAGCTCTTTCCAATGAATCTCATCATATGTATTTCCTTCCCAGTATCCCACTCTCGAGACGGCCTCCTTCTTCTGCTGTTGAACATCTTCATCATTATCCTTGACCTGATAGAGAGCAAAATTTAGGATATGAGGCAATGCCTTGCTCTTCAGTATACGTATTCGCACATGTTTCACCCTATGAGAAGGAAAACGGTCTATCTTCTTCTGACCGACTGAAGTGCCTTCGATCAATGTTGTCCAAGTCTTTCCGTCAAGGCTTCCCTCTGCTATATAAGAGAGAACTCGCTGTCCCATTTTTAAATCCTCCTGCAATACCAGATGGTTTACAAAAGTCGGTTGTCTAAAAGATATTTGCAGATCTCTACCATTGGCCGCCATACTTTTCAAAGGCTTGGCAAAACGTCTTTCAATCTCTTTGCCAAAGGCCTTATAGACCGTCACATGAGAAGCCGGTATCAGGCCGGTAGTATCAGGAGTTGAATTCAACAAAAGAACAGAACCACGGCCAACAGATTTATAATATATATCCATAAGTTGCTGTTTAGTCATGATCAAGGAATCGGTACCGGGAGCCCAGAACCATTTATGTCCTCCATTCTTCAAAAGAGGCACATCAATCTCAACAGGAAGATAAGCCTCACCATTCACATCCGAATGCAGAGAGGTAGCAGTACCGCTTGCACCATCTTCTTTACTCAACGTATACCAATTTGGATCGGGAGCATAGCCATCTTCATTGCCCACCCAGCGCAATGTAGCCGATTTACCTTGAAAATAGACAGCATCGGGTGCGTGCTCCTTCAATATATCTTTTACCGGTATGTGACAATTCCCATCAAACCAAACCTCCTTGATAGTGCCATATCGGCTAAGCAATTCGGTCAGCTGCTGACGATACACTTTATTGTAGGCTTCTTGTTTTGATGGATCCTTTGTAATGCCTCCACTGCCTATACCTGCTCCCCAATGTTCATCGCCGGGATATACATATACACCCATATCAAGTCCATACTTCTTACAAGAAGCCGAAAGCTCCTTCATAACATCTCCTTTGCCACTCTTCCAGGGTATCTGAGCTACTCCATAATCGGATGTCTTTGTCTGCCACCAACAAAAGCCTCCGCAATGTTTGGCTACAAAAACAATCATTTTTGCTCCCCACGACTTTGCCACTTGGCACCATTGGTCGGTATCCAGTTTCGATAGATACATCTCATTTATGTCTGAACTCCAATCATCATACTCGCGGGCTTGAAATGCCGCCGGACCAAAATGAACGAACATGATACGTTCTTTCTGCTGCCACTCCAACTGAGCAACACTTGGAAGTGGTATATCCTGCGCAAACAATAATGTTACGGAAAAAACAAGGAAAACAGATAAAACGCCCCCTCTTCTAAGCAGAAGCATAGGGTCAAAAAGATGTTTCATTTTTATTTGTATTTAGGTAGATATAAGCAAATGAATGATGTTGCAAAGGTAAAGATAAAAGAAAAACAATAATAAATCTATCCGTTCAATACTTTGCAAAATCCGTCATTCATTTGGCAGGTTAGTTATCATTCCAGAAAAGAGAGTATCTTCGCCATAGATTATGAAATAAATAAATAAACAAATGATTATGAAAAGTAGCTATCCTCTCCTACTACAAACGGTCTTGTTCATCTCTTGTATGCTTATGTGCAGCAAGACAGTCCATGCGACGCAAGATGATATTTTGTTTTTTAATAAGCCTGCGCAAAATTGGCACGAAGCCAATCTGCTTGGCAATGGCCGTCTTGGAGCAATTGTCTTCGGTGGAATATCTCAAGATAGCATACAGACGAATGATGATACCTTTTGGGCGGGAGGTCCACGCCGATTGCAAAATAACGAGGCCATCACCTATTTGCCTCAAATCAGGAAGCTGATTGAGAACAACCAGAATCAAGAAGCAGAAAAGCTTATAAATTCAAAGATTGTAGGCCCTATCTTTCACTCTTATCTTCCACTCGCTGATATACACCTGAATTATATCTATCCCGATGTCAAAGAAGCTGTAAATTACCGACGCATATTGAATATGGACAAAGGTACTCTCACAGTCAGCTACTCAAAAGGCGGAGTTGACTATCAACGGGTATATTTCATCTCGTATCCCGATCAGGCACTAATCATGAAGTTCACAGCCAGTAAACCTGTATTGCACACACAAATGGAATTAAGCAGTAAGGTAAAATCGAAAAGCTACGTCAAGGATAATTGTCTCTATATTGACGGACAAGCACCTGCCATGGCATATCCTCACTACTATGAAGGCGATAAAGAACCTATTTACAAGAAGGACGAGGGCATGCTCTTTCAAGCGCAGTTATTTATCAAGGAGTGCAACGGAAAAATCACAACTACCGCCGGAAAACTTCAAGTGGAAAGCGCCGGTAAGTTGACACTTGCTTACGTGGCCGCAACAAGTTTTAATGGGTTCGAGAATGATCCTGTCAAGAACGGTAAGAATCAGAAGATGCTCTGCGAGAACTACAAACAGAAGGTGTTAAAGAAAAAATATGATTTGATATACAAAGATCACACTAACGACTTCAGTTCATTATATTCACGTGTAAAGATAGATTTAGGTCACAGCGCAGCAGATACGCTACCCCTAGATGAACGAATCAGAAAATATCAGAAAGATACCGACCCGGATCTTACGGCACAATATTTCCGTCTGGGAAGATATCTGCTTATTTCATCCTCACGCCCGGGCAGTCAGCCCGCCAATCTTCAAGGGATATGGTGCAATGAACTTGTAGCGGCCTGGAGCTGTAACTACACGACTAACTGCAACATCGAAATTACCTATTGGCCGGCTGAAATAACAAATCTCAGCGAATGCCACGAACCCCTTATGAAACTTATAAGCGAGCTCACAACAGACGGCTCACGAACAGCCCGTTCACTATATGGAGTAAATGGTTGGACTGTACATCATAACATCGACCTATGGCGTACCACTTGGCCCGTTGGCAATTCCGGACAATGGGGTATATACCAATCTGCTCCAGGATGGCTATGCCAACACATATGGGAACACTATCTTTACACACAAGACAAGGACTTTTTACGCAAATATTATCCTGTAATGGAAGGTGCTTCAAGATTTTATGTAGAGAACCTGCAGGAGTGTAAAGAGGGATACTTGGTTACAAACCCGACGGTTTCATTCGAGAACACCTATATAAAACCGGACGGTAGTCACGGATGGGCTTGTAAAGGCTCTTCTCAAGATATGCAGGTAATAGGTACACTATTCGACAATACCATTAAGGCTATGAAAATATTATCAATCCAATCACCCATGGAAGAGAAAATCTCAGCTGCCAGCAAACGATTGGCTCCTTTGAAAATCAATCCGGAAAACGGCGAATTGATGGAATGGATGGATAACTGGAAAGATGAACATATGGACGGACAAATAGGACAAGGATGGGGAGCCATCGCAAGCAACCTCATCACTCTTCGCAAGACACCCGAACTTGCCAAAGCTTTCCGAAAGACATTGGAAGCTGGACACCCGAGCCTTAAACAGAACTGCGGAAGCTGGACAGGCTCATTTGCTTTGGGTTGGTGGAACAGGCAAGAAGAAGCAGACAGTGCACAACAAGTGATAGACCGTCATTTCAAGCAAGCACTCTACCCCAACCTGAGCAGCAAGTTCCACAATTTCTTTCAGATGGATGGCAATATGGGAATGACGGCAGGCATTGCCGAAATGCTTCTGCAAAGCCATGATGATGAAATAAATCTGCTACCGGCTCTTCCAAAGAAGTATTCCAATGGATATGTAAAGGGTCTGAAAGCAAGAGGAAATTATGAAGTATCCATTTCTTGGGAAAACTCCCAGCTAACATCCGCAAAGATAAAAGCCGTGTACGCCGGCTCCGTCAAAGTACGCTATAAAGAGAAAGCGAAGACCGTCACATTCAATAAAGGCGAAGAAAAGAAGATTGCTTTCTGAGAAAACAATTAATAAGATATGAGGCCTATTTAAAATATTGGTGGGAAAATATTTCAACTAAGCATAAAGGTTATTTTAAAGGACGTGTATTATTAAATTGGATGAATTGTTCTTCCCTATAATCTTTAGGTGAACAATTCATCTTTTTGCTGAAAAGTTTTGAAAACTGTGATAGGTTGCCTATTCCAATCTTTATAGCTACCTCCTGTATAGACAAGGAGGAGCCTATAAGTAACCTTTGTGCCCATTCAATGCGCCTGCTTTGAATAAATTCGCCGGCAGTCATCCCGATAATCTTTTTAAATATCTTAGTGAAATGATCGGGACTGACACACATGATGGCTGCCAGGTCAGTAACGGTTATTTTTTTATCTAAATGATTATTTATGTGATGTATTACAAGATTCAATCTCCCGAAAGAATTGGCAGATAGCTGTTGATGTATGAACTGCTTGGTGAGGAATCTCGAGAAGAGTTGCTGTAATATGCCTGCGCTTTCTAACGACTCGGGAGAATTTTCGCCGGCATTACTTACAAAGCCTTGATGAAACAGGCTGCTGTTGTTGTCATACTCTTTGGGATCGACTGAGGGAAGGCTGCTGAAGGGGTTAAGTTCGATGAAGCGTTCCATCAATAGATAATCCAAGGAAGAAGCTTGAAACCGTAAGTTTAACATATTGCTGTTTATTATGCCGTTTCCATTCCAAAAGTCATCAAAAAAGCATATATAGGAATGTTCCATTGTGGTGTGACATTGATATGAGGCCGTTGCATATTTGGGAACAAGAAACAGGTCTCCGGCCTTTAGTGTATATTTATGTTGATTGATGATCACGACAGCTTCACCCTTCTTTATCAGATATAGACGATAGAAAGGGCTGGTTATCTCCTTATAGTTCCACCAAGTACTTACTTGATAAGATCCGGTATATAGCAGTGTCAAACGTATATCATTTATTTGTTCCATATCTACAAACAAACAGTTGTTCCTCAATTCAAAATGCGAATATAATGAATTAGCCTGAATAATTCATAGAAGAGGAAATCGAGTAGGAGGAAAAGAAAGTAGAAGTTTTCCTCCTACTTTCTTTTCCGACCTCTCACACCACCGTAATCACGAAGTTGGAATTACGGTGGTTATCACAACTTAATAATAAAGATCAAGGTTTTCGGATTGACCCAAGATTGGGGTCTGCGGATAAATCCGGTTGTTTTCATATTCCTAATAAAATATTTATCTTTGCCTCATGACATCAGATAACATACTACGAGATATCCTCCCCGATATCCTTATTGATAATTTTGACATAGT
>JAQVCX010000176.1 GCA_028689545.1 Parabacteroides sp. | reverse complement strand
TTCTCGAAGTACACGACCGAGAAGGAAATTATCAGCGCCGTTATGGAACTGGGCTGGACCAATGTCTTTCAAGTGGAGTTTACCGCCGATATGGTTCAGAAGGAAATGGCGCGGCAGATGGAAAATGCGGAGGAGAAGCCGGTGATCAGTTCTTTTTGCCCCGCTATTGTCCGGTTGATACAAGTCCGTTTCCCTGCGCTGGTGGATAATATCTTATTGGTAAAAGCGCCGGTAAACGCCTCGGCTACTTATTATCATAAGATATTGGAGGGGCAAGGCGTTCCCTCGGAAGAGATCGGCATCTTTTATGTCACGCCTTGCGCGGCGAAAATCGCCGCGTTGAAGGGAGCGGAAGGTTACTCGTCTACGATCAAAGGCGTGATAAATATGGATACCCTATATAATAAGGTGTACCATATCCTTAAGAATCGCCCGAGAGGATATGAGCCGGAATGTGAGCTTCCTCCGCCATTAACGAAAAAAGAGATGCGATGGAGCCAGACAGGAGGGGAGGCCAAACATTTCTCCGGTCGTTGCCTCGCGATCGATGAGATCCATAATGTGATCGATTTCTTGGAGCGAATGGAGACGACCTGCGAGATACGTAACGTGGATTTTCTGGAACTGAGGGCTTGCGACCGTAGCTGTGCCGGAGGTGTATTAGCCGTGGCGAACCGTTTCCTCACGGCCGAGCGTATCATGAAGCGATCCATGAACCGGGATAAAGTACCGATGATATACGCCGCCGATAATTTCGAGGCTTTATCCTATTTGAGGCAGCATATTACGATCCGTCCGGTGCAACCGAATCCCAAACGGTTGTACGATGGAACGATCGATGAGATGCTGAAGAAAATGGAGCAAGTGCGGAAATTGATGTGTTACCTTCCGGGAATTGATTGTGGCGCTTGCGGCAGCCCGAACTGCCAGAGCCTGGCCGAGGATATCGTACGCCACGAGGCTCAATTCAGTGATTGCGTATTTATGCAACGTAATATGGAGAAGCATGGCAAACTGGATCAAGAGCATGCCTTCCGTATCGTTGAGAAGACCTGGGGGAAGGATCGTTTAAACAAGGATTGTTATAAGAAAGGAGCTAAATATGAAGGTTTGTGATTTAGTGAAGACGTTGAATCTTACCGTATTTTGTGGAGAAGAGGGTCTTGATACAGAGATAACCGGAGGCTATACGAGCGATTTACTGAGTGATGTCATGGGACATATCGAGGAGGGTATGCTATGGATTACCATGCAGACCCACCAAAATATACTGGCCGTGGCTACTTTAAAAGACGCCGCCGCCGTGTTGATCGTGAACGGAGCCTCCCCGGATGATGAGACCTTGCAAAAAGGAGGGGAAGAGGCTATCCCTCTTTTAGGAACTACACGTTCCGCGTTCGAGGCTTCCGGCTTGATTTATCAGTTATTACAGAATGAGAATGGATGAAACAGTATTTAGCTGATTTACATATCCATACTTGCTTGTCGCCATGCGGTAGTTTGGAAATGAGTCCAGCGGAGATCGTGCGTCGTTCCTTAGCGAAAGGTCTGGACGCTATTGCCATTACGGATCATAATACGACCCTGCAATGTCTGGAGATTCAATCTCTTGGTGAGAGATTCGGGCTAAAGGTCTTTGCGGGCGTAGAGGTTACGACCCGTGAGGAAGCGCATTGCCTGGTTTATTTCCCGGCCGATGAATCCCGTAAGCGATTCCAGCGATACTTGGAAGAGCATCTTCCTCCAATTCCAAATGATCCGGAACGTTTTGGCGATCAAGTTTGGGTGAATGCGGAGAATGAGATTCTAGGAGAAGTGCCTTACCTTTTGCTTTCCGCCTTGGATCAAAGCGTAAATCAAATAGCCGCTCAAGCACGTAGGGTAGGTGCTTTATTCGTCGCCGCCCATGTAGAACGCCCGTCATTCAGCTTGATCAGTCAATTAGGCTTTATAGATCCCGGCTTATCATTAGATGCTATTGAATATAATAATAGGCAAAGGTACAGCAAGTTATTGCTCACTCACGGGTATTTGAAAAAACAGACTCAATACTCGGCATCGGATGCTCATTACCCCGAGCAAATAGGTACTAAGCCCTCCATTTGGCAAACGGAGGAGTTAACCTTCGATGGTTTACGGAAGGCTTTTAAGCAAGAAGACAATCACTTAATATTCGCCACTCATGAATAATCTCTCATTCCATATCACGGATATAACCGCTAATAGTATCAGAGCGAAAGCTTCTGATATAGAGGTAGATATTCAGATAAAGGACACATCCATACGTATTCGTATCGCAGATAACGGCTGTGGCATGGATCCGGAAACCGTCTCGCTGATCCGTAATCCGTTTTATACGACCCGTACGACACGAAAAGTGGGTCTAGGTTTACCGTTCTTGATACAAAACGCGGAGCAAACGGGTGGGAATGTGGAAATATCTTCCAAACAGGGAGAAGGCACGAGTGTTGTCGCTCGTTTTGTCTCGTCTCATATTGATTGTCCGCCTTGGGGAGATTTGGCGGGCACAATGGCTATGCTTATAGGCAGTAACCCAGACGTAAACATTCATTTCTCATATCATTCGGATAAGGTTTCATTGGATATCAGTACGCGAGAGCTTAAAGAAATCCTAGAAGACATGCCATTAAGTCATCCCAAAGTCATGCTTTACTTAAAGGAGTTAATAGCGAATCTAATAGTAGCGTCCAGCTGAATTAATCTTTTCACCTCCGTGAAGAGATCGTATCACCTAGGTGAAAAGATCGTTTCACAGAGGTGAAAAGATTAATTCACAACCGTGAAACGATTAGTGTCTTTATTAGATGCAGCTACAAGTTTCGCTTGAACACACTAATATCCCCTTATCTTTCCATTAGTTTCATAATTGCTATTATGTTTAATAGGATTATCTGACACCTCAAAAACAACGACTTCTTCTCACCTTGAGCCATAAAAAAACCGCCTAGTAATATTACTTACTAAGCGGTTCCTTTATTTCTTGTAAAGAGAAACTTACTTATTCATCTCTGCCTCAATAGCATCGAATTTATCACCCATGTTCAAGTTGTAGTAAATACCTCTCAAAGCGGTCATATATTCTCTTTCTTCAGGTTTCATTTGGTGAGCTTTCTCAAAGTGAGGAAGCGCTTGCTTAAAGAATTCCTTCGCTTTGCTTAATTCCTCTTGATACTGTTTCGCGTCGTTGATCATATTAGCCTCACCCTGCTTGTTTACACCTTGGTTGTAATATACACGACCTAAGTTAGAAAGAGATTCGATATAATCCGGATTGATCGCCAATGCTTTCTTGAAATACTCTTCTGCCTTAGCGTAATCTTTCAAACCAGTCTCATAAACACGGCCCATTACATCGTAAAGCTGCGGATTGTTGGAATCCTTAGTGATAGCGGTATTCAAATACTCAATAGCCTTCTCGTTTCTATTAGAG
>JAQVCX010000086.1 GCA_028689545.1 Parabacteroides sp. | reverse complement strand
CATGTTTGGCAAGCAAGCCGATGAATCATTTCTACCATGCAACTATGAGCCCCTGCATGTCGAGGGAAAAGGTGTTGCATAAATAAAATATTAAATCAAAAGAACTTTTTGAAAATATTCAATCTACATAACTGCCTAATAAATAGCAGGGACGCTGGATTGGTGGTTTACCCAATACCGACATCCGCCCGCCATTCGCCTTTTTGATAAACGGGATATTCAGCGTAGCAGAAGGTAGAATATTTATTGGCGCTATTATCTGCGTTACGATCACGACCGAATATCACCGTAGACCAACTGATCAGCAACGGAAATCTGCCTTCAAACCGATAGCAGGCTATGGCATCAAGGAATCTTCCCGTTTCGCATGCCTTATAATTGAAGAACTCTTTATTATTGTATGTCGCGTTTGGTGAGAAATTATAGGTATCCCAGAGTGCTAAAGAAAAGCCCCGATAGGTATAAGAGACATAATTGTTGAATTCCTTATATGTTCCTTGGGCATTGGCCCCGCCCCATAGACCTATGTGGAAATGATTTTTTGCGTCGGAAAGGCTAATATCGGTTGTAAAAACTAGTCCGTTGGCAACCTCGATGCCTCTCCATAGATGTGAACTCTGCACATTGCCACTAAAATGTAACTGTGCCTGTACTTGTGTAGAGAGAGCTGTCGTTAATAGAAGTAATATGATTGTTTTCATTATTAATGTATAATTCACGATATGGCAAGCAGATGACACAGGTCTGCTCAATCTGTGTCATCTGCGTTCTATTTAGAATTGTACCACGGACTTTACGATATTCGCCTTATCCTGAACGCTGCTGTCCATGGCGTTCTGGATGTCGCCGAAATCAAAAACATTGGTGACGATCCCTTTCAGATTCACTTTCCCGGACGCTACGGCATCAATCGCCATCGGATAGATGTGGCGGTAGCGGAAAACGGTTTTAAAGGTCAATTCCTTGTCGAGCGCCAAACTAAGCGGCAATGTCATCTCACCACTCTTAGAGTAGCCCACAAGTACGATGGTCGCTCCTTTTTTAGTGACTTGGATGGCTTGGCGGGTAGTGACCTCCATACCAGCTGTCTCTATAACCAAATCGGCACCACGCCCCTCCGTTAATCTTTCCACTTCTTTCAGCACATCCATCTCTTTGGAATTGATGACACCTGTCGCCCCCAACTCCAGTGCCTTATCCAATCGCTTCTGTATGATGTCTACCACATATACGGTGGAAACCCCTTCAGCCTTCAATGCCATCATCGACACCAACCCGATACATCCGGCACCGAATACAACGGCGGTCTGCCCGGCATGTGCGCCACCTTGGTTGGCGGCATGGAAACCTACGGCAAGCGGTTCGATCAGTGCGCCTTCCATCGTATCTACATTGTTGGGAAGCTTGAAGCAAAGGTCCGCTTCGTGCGCCACATATTCTTGAAAAACACCATCCACGGGAGGGGTGGCGAAGAATACCACATCCGGGCAAAGGTTGTATTTCCCTTCACGGCAGAACTCGCAATGGCCGCAGGTCTTGCCTGGCTCAAGAGCCACACGGTCGCCCGCTTTCAGATGCTTCACGTTCTTGCCTACCTCCACTACCGTTCCACCCGGCTCATGTCCCAGGACAAAAGGCGGCCGCACGATGTAATCGCCTATGCGTCCGGTCTCATAGTAGTGCATATCCGATCCGCAAATACCTACATACTCTAACTTAACCAGCACTTCATTATCGGCGGGCTGTGGAATCGCCTTTTCTGTAAAACCCATTTGTCCAATGCCGTTCATGACGGCTACTTTCATTGTTTTCTCCATGATTGTATATTCTTTAAATTTAAAAATGTTATTTCTCTATGATATTTTTTTCCCTATCGCCTAGCATGGCAAGCGCATTATGCCGCACGCTTCCGGTATTTAATTACATTGACAATGCGGTTATAGCTTCTCCGGTTCAGCCGATAGAAAAATAGCGCCACGGCGGTAAATATCCACAGCAATCCGGGAATGGTACTGAAAGAGTGGCGCATGATGCAAATAACTGTCTCGTTTTGCGCCTCGTTCGATACATATCCCGCCATACCCAGCGCTAGCGCTAGCATGGACGTGCCCAATGCCATACCAATTTTATTACCTAATGAGATGAACGCATATTGAAATCCGTCATTGCGAATACCCGTCTGCCACTCTCCGTATTCCACGCAGTCCGGAATGATGGCATAGATGGCCGTATTAAAACCGGAGAAAAAGAACTGAGACAATGCGGCGAACAGATAAAACGGAACCGGAGATGTAGTAGGACTGAAGAAATACAGCGCGAACATCGTGATGCCGGTACCCAACGCGAAGACCGATGCGGCCCATCCCTTATTGGAAGTCCATTTGAATACCAGTGGGAAACAGGCCGCGCCGATAACCGAAGGCACGATAATGGCCAGCGCATAGATAGAGAACAAGGCGGCGCTCCCTTCCACATACGTAAAATAGTAAAGCATGTCGGCGTTTCTTCCATAAAGAACGAATCCGAACAAGACTTGTCCCAACAGTGCCAATAAATAAGGCTTGTTGCTGATTATAGATTTTATCTGTACCCTCAAGGGGATCTTTTGCCCGGCTGGAATCTCTACCACTTCCCGGGTCTTGGCGAAACAGAATATATGGCAAGCGGCAAAAATAGTCCCGTACAAAGCGGCGATCAGCATATAGCCTCGCTGTGGATTCCCATTACCTAGAAGATCGATCAGCGGAATCGTTATTATGTTGATGATACCGATGGCTATCATGGCGCTAACCGAGCGGGAGGTATTGATCTTAGCCCGTTCGTCCATGTTTTGTGTCATGGCGCCGCACAATGTCCCGTAGGGAATGTTCACGCAGGTATATCCTAAAACCAGCACACAGTAAGTGACGGTCATATAAAGGATCTTGTTCGTCTGGCTCCAGTCCGGATGCGCCCAGAAAGTAAGGACTAAAATGATGGCGGTCAGCGGAGCGCATACAAGCAACCACGGGCGGTAGCGCCCCCAGCGCGTATGTGTCTTGTCACTCAGCCCCCCGATAACAGGGTCATTGATGGCATCCCAGAAACGGGAGCACAACATAAGGCTTGCCACGGCTCCCATACTGATGCCAAATACATCCGTATAGAAAATCATTAAAAAATTACCGACGAACATCCAGCTGAAGTTACAGCCTACGTCTCCCATTCCATAAGCCAGCTTGCTTATGAAAGGTACTTTTGATTGTTCCAAATTGCTCTTCATGCGTATTATCTTACTGGTTTTTAAAACTATTTGATGTGTTTTCGAGGGCGAAGGTAAGAGCTTGGAAAGAGGAAAAATAGCCTTTCTTGAGATTTACTTTTCGCAACCGTTCCCGGTACCGTTCCCGAAATTCGCAACCGTTCCCAATTGTATTTCAATAGAAAATAGTATCTTTGGAACTGAGAAATATAATTATGAATATCATGAAATATGCCACCATTATCGATATCGCCCATGAACTGGGTATTTCCAAATCAACCGTATCTCGCGCCTTGGGGGGAGATGATCGGAACGTGAATAAAGAAACCAAGAAGAAGATTTTGGAGATGGCGGAGAAAATGGGCTACAAGCGCAATGAGTTGGCTGTTAATCTTCGCAAACAAAGCACGCGGACTATCGGTATTGTGGTTCCCGAGATGCTAACTCCCTTTTATATGAACTTCATTACCTATGCCCAGCAGTTGCTGAACAGGCAAGGGTATCGCGTTACTTTGGCCCAGTCGCATGAAGATCCGGAAGCGGAACGGGCCAACTTGCAAATGCTGGAAGATTATCGGGTAGAAGGGATTTTGATCAGCGCGTGCCATAACCGGAAAAACTTGGATGTCTATCAGCAGATGATTAATAACGGAATACCGTTGGTTTTCTTTGACCGGACCATAACCGAGATTTCCGTGCCAAAGGTCAAGATAGACGATTATATCAAGTCTTTCTTTATGGTGGAACATCTGATTCGTGGCGGGAAGAAGAACATAGTACACTTCGCCGGGCCCACTTACATAGAAAACGCGATTGAACGGAAAAGAGGCTATAAGGATGCGTTGGAGAAATTTCATCTTCCTTATAATCCGGAGAATGTGGTAGATGCCGGGGTGGACTTTGCGGATGGCGAAAAAGCGGTAGAAGAATTAATCCGGAAGGGAATCTCTTTTGACGCCATTTTCTGCTTTACCGAGATGTCTGCCTTGGGAACGAAAAGTTGCTTGCAAAGGCTGCGCTATTCAATTCCCGGAGATGTGGCGGTTTGTTGCATTTCGGGTACGAACTTATGCGTGTTGGTGCATCCTTCACTTACTGCGGTAGAGCAACCGGTAAGGCAGATGGCGGAAGCCGCCTCCCGTTTGGTGATGGAAAAGATAGAGAATCCATCCATTCCGGATGAAACGGTATTATTGAACGCCGCGATGATTCTCCGCGAGTCTACTCTTTAACCGGGTACAATAAAGTTCGTATCTTACCGTTATATTAAGAATTTACTGAATGATTCTGATTTATGAGCAGCATATACGATTCTCGTCAAAGATGGAAATTAGGCTTTATTTTTGCCGCCGTATTGATCGCTATGGCTTCTGTGGTAGTCTCGGATCTCTTGATTAAAGACTTGGCCCGGGAAGAACGCCAAAAGATCGAGGTTTGGAGTGAGGCGACCCGGGTCATGACCAGTGAGAATCCGAGCCTTAATATGAATCTCATCCTAAAGATCATCCAAGGGAATACTTCCATTCCTGTTATATTATGTGGTGAGATGGATAGCGTGGTCTCTTATAATAATATAGAGATTCCGGAAAAGAATGTGGCGCAGTTCATGACAAACAAAGTAAAGGAACTGAAAGCTAAAAATCCTCCAATCGCGATTGACATGGAGGATGGTACTTACCAATATCTATATTACGACGATTCGATTATCTTAAAGCGACTGCTTATTTACCCCTATGCGCAATTATCAGTCGTATTTGTTTTTATATTAATCGCTTTTTTAGCCCTCGCTAGCACAAAGAAGGCCGAACAGAATAAAGTGTGGGTTGGGTTATCGAAAGAGACGGCTCACCAATTAGGGACACCTATATCGTCGCTGATCGCTTGGGTGGAATATTTACGGACGAAGGATATTGACCCTTCTCTATTGACAGAGATGGATAAGGATGTGAAGCGCTTGCAAACGATAGCAGAGCGTTTCTCCAAGATCGGTTCAGATCCGGACCCGATCCCAACTAATATCGTGGAATCCATCCGTACGGCGTTGGGATATATGGAGACCCGCATTTCCTCAAAGGTGAAAATTAATACGTATTTGCCTGAGGGACCGATATTAGTCTTGATGAATGACTCCCTGTTCGCTTGGGTAATCGAGAATCTGACGAAAAACGCGGTGGATGCCATGGAGGGGCAGGGTGAGATCTCGTTAAAAGTAGAGGAAAGAGACAAGTTCGTCCAGATCGATTTGACAGATACCGGAAAAGGTATCCCGAAATCAAAATTCAAGACGGTTTTCAATCCGGGATATACGACCAAGAAACGTGGCTGGGGACTAGGCTTGTCCTTGGTGAAGCGTATTATCGAGTCGTTCCAAGGAGGAAAGATTTTCGTGAAGAGTTCCGAGTTGGGGAAAGGGACGACTTTTCGTATAAAATTGAAGAAATGTAAGGGTTAAATCGTGTTATGGAAAAAAATAACTATAAGGTGTTGCATTTGTATTTAGTTTTTTCCTACCTTTGCAAGGTTTTTACACTAAAAGGCTTTGGGGAAATTTAAATTATATAATGTAGATTTGAAAAATCTCACTCCGGGAGTACACGAATTCGAGTATCTTTTGGAGAATAAGTTTTTTGTGGACATTGACGGTACCGAGGTCCAGAAGGGCAAGGTAAAGGTTCATCTTACCGTGAAACGGTCGTCAGTGATGTTTGAAATGAACTTTCAGATAGAAGGGGTCGCTATTGTCCCGTGCGATAGATGCTTGGATGATATGGAGATCCCTATTGATACCCACAATCGTCTGGTGGTGAAATTCGGCAAGGAATATGCCGAGGAGAGTGATGAGGTTGTCGTGATACCGGAAGAGGAGGGCGCTATTAATTTGGCGTGGTTCCTGTATGAGTTTATCGCTTTGGCGGTTCCCATGAAGCATGTACATGCGCCGGGTAAATGTAACAAGGCAATGTCATCTCAATTGAAGAAACATACCGCCAGGAGTTCGGATGAGGCCGAAGACGATTTTGAGGATGACATGGGAGGTGATGATTTGGCGTTGGAAGATGACGGAAACGCTAGTACGGCCGATCCTCGTTGGGATGCTCTGAAAGGTTTGCTAGAGAATGATAACAATTAAATAAATAAAACAATGGCACATCCTAAAAGAAGACAAGGTAAGACAAGAACAGCCAAGAGAAGAACTCATGACAAGGCTGTAGCTCCAACAATGGCAATTTGCCCGAACTGTGGCGCATGGCACATCTATCACACAGTATGTGGTGAGTGCGGTTATTACAGAGGTAAATTAGCGATTGAAAAAGAAGCTGCTGTGTAAGTTTGTCAACTTATGTGGTTTGATGAACAAAAAAATAGCCCTAAAAGTTTTTTTAGGGCTTTTTTTTAATTGGGATAAGTAGTCCTTTTATTTTAAAAGTTATGGATAAGATAAATGCGGTTATCACAGGAGTGGGTGGATACGTCCCAGAAGATGTATTGACGAATGAGGATATTTCCAGAATGGTCGATACGACGGATGAGTGGATCATGACTCGTGTGGGTATTAAGGAGCGCAGGATATTGAAAGGGGAGGGTGTAGGACTCTCTTACATGGGTATACGCGCCGTGAAGCAATTGCTCGAGAAAACGAACTTGAATCCGGAAGATGTAGAGGTTATCTTGACCGCTACGACTACCCCGGATCATCATTTTCCGACAACTTCTTCTATCATCGCTTATCATACAGGTTGTAAGAACGCGATGACTTTTGATATGCAAGGCGCATGCGCAGGCTTCTTGTACGCCTTGGAGACGGGCTCGAACTATATTCGCTCGGGGCGGTATAAGAAGGTGGTGGTCGTGTCGGGTGATAAGATGACTAGCATCACGGATTATCAGGATCGTTCTACTTGCCCCTTGTTTGGGGATGCTTGCGGGGCGGTTCTTTTGGAGCCAACCACGGAGGAATACGGGGTCATGGATACGATCTTGCGAACCGATGGCGTGGGCTACTCTCATCTGATTATGAAATCTGGAGGGTCCGCTTATCCCTCGTCTCATGAGACGGTGGACAAGCGCGAGCATTTTGTCTGGCAGGATGGTAGGTACGTATTTAAATACGCGGTCTCTTATATGGCGGACGTAGCGGCGGAGATCGCCGAGCGTAACGGCTTGACGCATGACGATATCGCATGGATCGTACCTCATCAGGCGAACCTGCGGATTATCGACGCTACGGCGAAACGCTTGGGCGTAGACGCGGACAAGGTGATGATCAACATCCAAAAATACGGTAATACAAGTGCCGGTACGATTCCTATTTGTCTATGGGAATGGGAGAATCAATTGAAAAAAGGAGATAACCTGATCCTCGCCGCTTTTGGAGCGGGCTTTACGTGGGGAGCGGTTTATCTGAAATGGGGTTATGATGGAAAAAAAGCATAAATCGGGTTTTGTCAATATCGTTGGAAACCCAAACGTAGGTAAGTCTACGTTGATGAATCGTTTGGTCGGGGAGCGGATCTCTATTATCACCTCGAAGGCGCAAACGACGAGGCATCGTATTATGGGTATCGTGAATACCGACGATATGCAAATCGTGTATTCTGACACGCCGGGAGTCTTGCGGCCGAATTATAAGTTGCAGGAGTCCATGCTTAATTTCTCTCAATCCGCCTTGGGCGATGCCGACGTGCTGCTGTACGTGACGGATGTCGTCGAGACGATTGATAAAAACAATGAGTTCCTCGCACGGGTACAGAGTATAGAGTGCCCGGTTCTTTTGTTGATCAATAAGATCGACCAGACCAACCAGCCGGAGCTGGAGAAGCTCGTGGCACAGTGGAAGGAACTGCTTCCGAAGGCCGAGATCATCCCGATCTCCGCGCTTTCGAATTTCAATATAGATTACGTGAAGCACCGGGTGGAGGAGTTGATGCCTGATTCCCCGCCTTATTTCGAGAAAGACGCTTTGACCGATAAACCGGCCCGTTTCTTCGTAACTGAGATCATTCGTGAGAAAATCTTGTTATATTATCAGAAGGAGATACCTTATTCGGTAGAAGTGGTCGTAGAATTGTTCAAGGAAGATGATGAGCTGATCCATATCAAGTCGCTTATCATCGTGGAGCGTGATTCCCAGAAGGGGATTATCATCGGGCATCAAGGGCAAGCATTGAAGAAAGTAGGTGCTATGGCCCGGAAGGATATCGAACGTTTCTTCGGAAAGAAGGTGTTTTTGGAAATGTTTGTCAAAGTGGAGAAAGACTGGCGTAACCGTGACAACATATTGAAGAACTTCGGTTATCAACTGGACTAATAATAGCATACGAAAGGAGAATTTATGGGAAATATAGTAGCGATAGTGGGGAGACCCAATGTAGGTAAATCCACCCTTTTCAACCGGTTGACGGGTACCCGTCAGGCGATCGTGAATGAGGAGGCTGGTACTACCCGTGACCGTCAGTACGGCAAGGTGGAATGGACCGGCAAGGAGTTCTCGCTGATTGACACTGGTGGATGGGTGGTTAACTCGGAGGATGTTTTCGAGGAGGAGATCAACAAACAAGTAAAAGTGGCTATAGAGGAGGCGGACGTGATCTTGTTCGTCGTGGATGTATTGAATGGCATCACGGATCTGGACTTGGAGGTGGCGGGGATATTGCGCCGTTGCAATCGGCCGGTGATCGTGGTGGCGAACAAGGCGGATAATTACGACTTGCATCCGGCCTCGGCGGAGTTTTACTCGTTTGGCTTGGGAGATCCTTTCTGTATCTCGGCCATCAACGGTTCTTATACCGGGGATTTGCTGGATAAGATCGTGGCGACGTTGCCCGAGGAGAAGGTGGAGATACTGGAGGAGGAGTTGCCCCGTATCGCTGTCGTGGGCCGTCCGAACGCCGGTAAATCTTCCTTGATCAACGCTTTCATCGGCGAGGATCGGCATATCGTTACCGATATTGCGGGCACGACCCGTGATTCCATCTACACGAAATATAATAAATTCGGCCTGAACTTCTATCTGGTGGATACGGCGGGTATCCGTAAGAAGGCGAAGGTGAACGAGGACCTGGAGTATTACTCGGTGATCCGTTCGATCCGCGCGATCGAGAACTCGGATGTCTGCGTGCTGATGTTGGACGCTACGAGGGGTATCGAGAGTCAGGATATGAATATCTTCTCGCTGGTGCAGAAGAATAAGAAGGGATTGGTGGTTTGCGTGAATAAGTGGGACTTGATCGAGGATAAGAGCCAGAAGGTGATCGAATCGTACACGATGGCTATCCGTGAGCGTCTGGCTCCATTTACCGACTTCCCGATCTTGTTTATCTCCGCCATGACGAAACAGCGTATCTTGAAGGTGCTGGAGACCGCCAAGGAGGTTTACGAGAACCGCTCCAAGCGTGTTCCTACGGCCAAGCTGAATGAGCTGATGCTTCCGATCATCGAGAATTATCCTCCCCCAGCATGGAAGGGTAAGTATATCAAGATCAAATATATCACCCAGCTTCCAGCGGGCAGCGTTCCCTCTTTCGTGTTCTTCTGTAACTTGCCGCAATGGGTAAAGGATCCGTACAAGCGTTTCCTTGAGAACAAGATCCGCGAGAACTGGGATTTTACCGGTACGCCGATTAATATCTTTATCCGGGAAAAGTAAAAGTACCGGATAATTTTCTTATATTTGGCTCGTTATCTAATTTAAAAGCAAAATGACTATGACAAAAGTAAAAGACATTTCGTCCAAAGCGGGAAGAAAGAGCCATCCCGCACGTTTTTCCGGTTCGGATAAATGGAACCCGAACCGTCCTGTTCAATTTACCCAAGAGGAGTTCTTGGAGCATATCCATGAGATAGAGAAGGGGCCGTTTACGCCGTTGGATGTAGCGAATCGTGAATTTGCGGAATGGAAAGCGGAGTTCCTGAGAAACAGGTTGTAGTTAGCGACCCGTTTAAAAGAAGTCGGCAAAATGTTTATGTGGATGGTATTGAGTTGTTTGGCTTTTATCAAGCGGGGTTATATTTGGATAAGATATTAGAGGCATTGAACACATTGCCCATATATTATAATGTATATCCCGAATGCCGCCACATCGTAACCAAGAGCCGTATGTACCGGAATATTATCTTGGATTCTCACTTGATTATTTATCGGATCACCGATAGCCGGATCGAGGTGTTGGACATTCTCCATGCCGCTTCCAGCACGAATCGTATCAAACGAACGAGGGGAATAAAGATCTAATAAAAAAAGCCGCTTCCTGCAATGGGGAGGCGGCTTTTTCTATTTAGAGATTTGTTTCATTAAATCCTTAGTGCTTTCCGCATGATAAATCCTTCCCGCTTTCACGTCCTCCAAGGCCTCGTCCAGTCCGGATTTCTTCTGTACCTTCACCTTGCCTTCCAATGACGTGATGAATTTTTTCAAGATGTCCGCGTATTTCTCGGGGATGGTTACCTCGAATGTCTTTAATGATGTTGTTGTTTCCATATCGCTCTATTTTAGGAATTTCCTTCGCGAATATACGGAATAAAAAGAGAAGGGAACTTGTTCTCCTTCTCTTTTTATTCCTCTCCCGCGTCGGAGGGAAGGGACGTGACGGTTAGATCTCGTCCGGGCTCTCGGAGTCTCCGCCGGGTGTAGGATCGGGTGTAGGATCGGGAGCGGGCGCCGGTTTTTTGGCGGAGGCCATGCGTCGCTGGTTGTAGGCGGTGGTGGTCTCGGCGATCAGCTGGTTGAGGGCGGAGACGAAGGCGGTCGCCTTCCCGGACGGCTTCGCTACGCTATGGGACTGGGCCAGCAGGGTGAGATCGTCGTAATACACGTCGATCCGCTTGCGCAGGTTGGTGCCGCTTTCCTTTTTGGAGGTAGTCCGGGTTTGGATGCGTTGCTGCGACAATTGGTCGTAGGCGTTATTCTCTTTCTCCAGCTCGGCGAGGTAAGCGTCGAGGCCGAGCGTGGTGACGTACGGCTTGTTCTCGTCCTTGCGCAAATCCATCAAGAGGCCCTTTATCTTGGCGGTCTCCTGCGCCATGGGGAGGCGGGCGATACCGTTATAGGGTTTGATGATCTTGTATAGATATTTGCCCGCGTCACGCTCGGCCTCCAATGGGAGGGTACCGGCCCGTGAGATGCGGGTGATGATATAGATGGCGAGGTTGTCGCGGTTGGTATCATGCAAGGTCATTTGCTCGGTCTCCTGCGAGGTGCGGCTCTCGTCCACCACGTCGGCCATGGCGAGGAGGTCAGTCTCGTAGGTATCGAGGAATCCCTGGGTGAGGCCCAGCTCGGGGATGCCGTCGCTGCCGGCCAGCAGGGAGATCTCGTCGGGGACTCGGAATCGCCGCCACCGCTATTTCCGTTGGCTAGGTCGAGGACGTGGTTCATGAAGGAGAGGTACTCTGCGTTGTTGAAAAGAGAGAGCGGAAGTGTCTTGATTTTTGTGTAAGTACTCATGGTAAATTTGATTTAGAGTTTAAAAACTTCTCTAAGTTAGGGATATTTACTGAATAAGGGCTTCTTAGGTCTAAAAAATGGGAACTGAATGGAGCGAATAATCATTTTAGGCCTAAAAAATGACTTTTCAAGGGTGAAAATAGGCTTTTTAGGCCTAAGAAATGGTTTCGCGGCCTTGAAAGTCCCTTCCTAGGCCAAGGAAATCACTTTTCACGGTTGAAAAACTATCTTTTAGCCCTAAGAAGTCATTTTTCACCCTTCGAGGGCATTTCTTAGGGCTAAGAGACATTAAGAATCTGATTGCTTTGCGAATGTTTTAAAAAAAACACGATCTTTGTGATGTATTGGAAAAATAACGTAGAAGCGTTTCGATATTATCTTGCATTGAAATCTGGACAATTTCAACCCAACAAGATAATGAGAAAGTAGCTCCTGCGCTTGTGCTTGTTATATACTTACCCTAGGGTGGACTATATACGATCATAAAGCGTGGGACTATTGTCTTAAGGCGTTGCGCAGATCGAAGAATTTATTCACATAATCCACCTGTTTAAAAAAATCCATAAGCGTTTTTGTTTAAGTACTTTCCGCCAATATACCAAATATAAATGAATCGATGCCTGTGCGTGAAAAATACTTCAACCCCTTGGAATCCTCATTTATAATCGTACCTTTATGTCTCAATTTACCTTAAAATTTAATATAATCATGTTTACGCCATCGATGACAGAAGAGGAAATACAACAAGCCGCTTATAAGGATTACTTGGAGATACGGACGAGGGTGCAGATCGCTTTCGAGCGCTTTGCCCAAAGCATGCGGATCAGCGGGAAGTATAAAAGAGCCATCCATTCCTTGAGTGAGAGCCATACCCTTTGCACGCGGGCGAAGAATACGTGGAATGTCAATTTTCGCTATACGGGCTATACGCCGGACGGTAAGATTAGCATCGTCTGCTATCTCTACATCCCCTTGCGACGGGAGAATGGGGTGGATTACCTTTTCATGAACGACCCTAAGAACTTCAAGGCGGAAAGGGTGAGTTCCCATTTCCTCCAACGTTATAAGGAACGTTATCTCGATCCCTGCGGGATCGATTTGAAAGGCGTGCATCCCGCCATCTATTTCATGCAGAACAACGAGGACAGGAGGCAGACCTGCTACCTGCCCAAGAACTGGACTGACGAGGAGCTGGCGGAGAAGTGTTTCCTTGTCTCGGGGCAAGGCCTGTCGTTGATCAAGCTGCGTGGGAAAGTGATCACTTATATTACTTTTCTCGACCAAGAGAACCTGAGCCGTTACAAGGCTCAAGTTTATGAGGAGGAGGAATATTTTAGCTTGTTGGGAAAGGCCGCGAAAGCCGATATCCTCGGGTTGCAGGCGATCTGTAAGAAACTATGCATGGATATCGAGCATACGAAAAAGGTCATGGAACGATTCGCTTGGCGGATCGGGCGTACGAAGGAAGGACGGGAAAAACTTATCCATGAACTTAACAAAGCTTGGAAAATCATCTTAGAGCAGACCGCTGATTTCGATGATAAATGGAAAGAGACCTTGAAGAAGTATGAGGCGAGGAGCTTCTTAGACTTTGGTGTTGAGAAGATCGCGGATCAACTGAGAGCTCCTTTAGAGAGAAAAGATTTATTTTTACCTTAAAATTTAATGTAATCATGTTTACGCCATCAATGACGAACGGGGAAATAGAGGCAGTGGCCTATAAGGACTTTCTGGAGATCCGGGGAAGAGTGGAAATCGCGCAGGATAAATTCGTGCAAAGGGTGAGATACACGCCCCCGGGGTTTAGGGCCTTGCATTCCTTGCAGGAGACACATACCCTCCAAACCCGCTCCAAGAATACATGGACTGTCTGTTTCTATTATATGCAGACTACGCCAACCGGTATCGTGTCTGTCTCGTCTGCGCTCTATACCTTGCTGCCGAGGAATAGCGGCACGGACTACTTGTTCATGAATAACCTCGATCGCTTTCACTTGGAGATCCTTAGCTCGCACTTCTTGAGGCGCTACAGGGAGCGCTATATCGACCCGAACCAGATCCTGCTGAACGGTCTTAATCCCGCTATCTATTTCATGAGGACGAACGGAGATCGATCGATCGCTTTCTATACGCCCAATACGTGGACTGAGCAGGAGAAAAAAGATAAATATATCTTCGTGTCGGATCAGGGGTTGCAGGTGGCAACGATGGTGGGACGGGTGGAGACCTATATCACTTTCATGGATCAAGAGAACCTGAGCGATTACCGGGCGAAGGTGTACGAGGAGGAACAGCTCTTTCGGGAGTTCGAGAACTCCATGACCTTGAAGGGGGATAAGCAGATGCCTTTCCTCCGGAAATGTTACCGGGAGAAGGATGAGATGAGGGAGAAGATGTACCGTTTCATGCGTCGGTCGCTCAAGTCCGATAAAACTTATAAGAAGGCTTGTGAAATGTTCGAGATCATGTGGAATACGATGTGCGAGTTGGTAGAATTCGATGCCGCTAGAAGGAGCAAGCGGAGGGAGAAGAAGCAAGAGCTGTGTATACGAATCGAGGATGATTTTATATCTTTCGATTAGTGTTCCGCATTCAAGAAAGAAAGACGAATAGGTCTTACCGATTTGTCGTGCACCGCTGATAAGCACTATTACGAGACCACTCGTAATAGTGCTTGATATAATTGTCTATCTTTCTCTTTAGCCTAATTCTTTTTCGTTTTTATCCTCAATACTTTTTTGTATTGATTTGGCATTGAGTGAAGTGACCACTTTCTCTCCAAGAACTTCTTCCATTTCAAGACGTGCGTTACGAGCTACTGTTGCGCCTTTTATCGCTACCTCTGCGTGCTGTTGCATTGTTTGAGGGTCGCTGTTCTCTGAAAGACCTTTAGTCGTTAACTCTGCCAGCATATTAAGTACCAATTCACGATTGGTCATATTGTCTCTAAGGTTTTCCTTTTTGAGATTCTTCAATCGTTTATACTCCTTTGCCGTGTGGTCGCTCCATGTTTTGTAAATTATATCCGTAAGCGTGGCAAACTGCACTCCTTCTTCCAATCCGCAACGCTTCCATTCATCTGTTAGCTCCTTGCGGATCTCAATCGTCTTTATACGTTGATTGATCCAGTTCTCTGAATATCCAAGCCTGCGATAATCGGTCATCGCCTGCTCGATAGAGAGCTCAGGATCTTGCATCTGGTCTAAACGCTCACTCGCCACCTGTGCCATCCACTGCTTGAAAGGTTCTGCCTTGGGCGATGGAATGGATTGGATTAGGCGGAATAATTGCTCTGTATCAGCCACATCGGTCAAGCGCATTTTGCCGTCTGCTGCACGCATTTTCAAACCGTGACAATTCGTCACGGTTTGATTTCCCTCTTCTTTAAGGCGTTGTTTTAACTTGCGCCAATATGCAGTCGCATCAACGCTGTCAGTCAATATCCCGACTACATCCACAATAGAGAAGAACCACTTCTCTTGATCTTCGTCCCAAACGGTTCGAACCTTTTTCTGCTCGAAGAGCTGTATTTTATTTTGCTGTGGCATAACTATACTATTTTTACTTTTAGGTTTAGTTAACGGAAATAGAGTGGAAATATATAACAAAAGTGTTGAACTTGCAAGAAAGAAAGCGAAAATATGATTTACGAATGATTTGGAATGCCATTTTTTATTTAGTGAAGACTGGCTGTCAATGGCGTATACTTCCTCTTTACTTCCCAAAGTGGCAATGGATATATACTTTGGTAGGAAAGTGAGATTCTAATTTTCCGAGAGAAAAGTTCTCGTATATTTTGTTTTAATAGTCTAAATGTACGATCTTTGCAGAGTATTGGAAAAATAACGTAGAAGCGTTTCGATATTATCTTGCATTGAAATCTGGACAATTTCAACCCAACAAGATAATGAGAAAGTAGCTCCTGCGCTTGTGTTTGTTATATACTTACCCTAAAAGTGAATTATATGCAATCATAAAGCGTGGGACTATTGTCTTATTATTGTTGGGTGGGCAGTCCAGAGCCTCAATGCAGTGATAAGCGATAGTTCCCACGCTTCTTTTATTTGTTAACCACCTACCGGAGGGGATACGGGAGGAAAGAAGGGCTCATCCGATAAACCGTGGGGATAACCTTGCGATATGCGGTTGCGGAGAGTTTTTTAGAATAAAAAACAATTGCGAAAGGATGATTATGAAAGACTTATTTAATTACTGGTTTAAGACAAACAAGAAATGTATGTATGACCAATTAGGAAAAGAATTCAAAGTCTGCGGTTTCCATGTATATAGATTAGCACACGGGAAAACCGTTCATTCTCATACGGATAGATTAGTATTGGAGAAATTAGGGGTCAGCGGATTTTCCCGGTTGGCAAGCTTTCTTTTAAGCGTATAGCATAGCCAGCGAGGCTGTAATCTGAACTCTGTCCAAAAACAATTACCTTTGTATTATGGATAGAAATAGTCAAGAGTATCAGTTAATGCGCGACAAGGCATTATCACAACTGCGTAGTGGAGAGTCCCTGACAGGC
>JAQVCX010000085.1 GCA_028689545.1 Parabacteroides sp. | reverse complement strand
CTACCTGAAGGTAAAAGCTGCCGAACGTAAACAAATGGTGAACGATATCCTGAAACGTATGAACATCAGCCACCGTGCCAACCACTTCCCGCAGCAGCTCTCCGGAGGTCAGCAACAGCGTGTAGCGATCGCCCGTGCGGTAGTCTCCAACCCTAAGATAATCTTGGCCGATGAGCCAACCGGTAACTTGGACTCCAAGAACGGTTCGGAGGTCATGCAGCTACTCACCGAGCTGAATAAGGAGGGAACGACTATCGTAATGGTGACACACTCCAAGCACGACGCTGGTTTCGCCCACCGGGTGATCAATTTGTTCGACGGTAGCGTCGTTTCTTCCGTGAGCGAGTTTATTTAGTCAATAGGACATAAACACATACACACACAAACTTTTTTATAAGCTAATTGGCCTGCGAAGGTCGATTAGCTTTCAATTTAACTTAAATACAAATACATGAGACAGCTATATTATACAATCCGTTATTTACTTCGAGGCCGAGGGGGAAATGTGATCAAGGTCCTGTCCTTGACACTAGGACTTGGAGTGGGATTGATCCTATTCGCTAGGGTCGCTTTTGAATTGAGCTTCGATACCTTTTTCGACCAAGTGGAAGATTTGTATAGCGTGCATGTGCGATACAGTGATGAGAAGGCGGGAGAGGAAAATGAGTCTCGTATCCTGTTTGCCCCGATCCCGGAAGCCTTGCGGCAAGAGTTCCCCGAGATACAGTACGCTACGGTTTGCCGGAGAAGATACGGAGCCGTATTGTATCACGGCGAGGATCGGTTCAAGCCCCGCTTGATGATGGCGGATTCCCTCTTTTTCCGTACGATGGGAATCAAGGTGCTAAGAGGGGATGATCGTTTGCTGGGAATAGAAGATCAAGTTTTCTTATCGGAAAAAATGGCTGAACGTATATTTGGCAAGGAAGATCCGATCGGGAAACAACTGTTGTACGGAAAAAACTATCCTTATACGGTGGCCGGGATATTCCGGGACATACCGGAAAATAGTCATTTACGTTTTGACGCTGTCGCCTCCTTCATAAATATGAAAACCCAATTCGGGGCCTATGCCGGTTGGGGTGCCGACGATAGTTATCTGGGCTATATCCGCCTTAAACCAGGTGTGGCGGCGGAACAAATCAATCAGAAAATACCGGCTTTATTGCCTAAATATATAGATGTAGAAGAAGAGAGGAAACAAGGGTTTGATATGGCGCTTTATATCAAGCCGGTCTCGGAGATATATACGCAAAGTACCGAGGTCAAGCGGATGGTGGTGATCATGAGTGTACTGGCTTTCGCTTTGCTATTCGTGGCGGCGATGAATTATATTTTAAACTCGGTCTCTTCTCTGCCTATCCGGGCGAGATCCGTAGGTGTGCACAAATGTAACGGGGCTTCCAGCAAGGATATTTTCAATATGTTCTTGCTGGAGACGGCGGCTTTATTTGTAGTGGCGCTTGTATGTATGGCATTGCTTTTATTCGCGTTCCGGGAATATGTGGCGGATATGGCGGCTGTTCCTTCCTTGGGTACTTTGCTGAATGCGCAGACTATATGGCTGCCTGCGATCATGATCTTGGCTATATTCGTTTTGTCGGCCTTGCTTCCGGCCCGTTTGTTCAGCGTGATCCCGGTTACCCAAGTATTTCGGGTATCTACTTCGGGTAAGCAGGGATGGAAGCGGAGTTTGCTCTTTATCCAGTTTGGAGGAATAGCGTTTGTCATCACATTATTGGTGATCGTGTTGTTACAATATAACCGGGTAATGAATAATGATTTAGGATATGATCCGGAAAATATAGTGTATGCCTCCTTGGAGGATATGGACGATCAGAAGACGGCCAAACTCACCGCCGAGTTCAAGAAGTTATCTTATGTCACGGCTACGGGGCTTTCGTCAATGGACATCCTAAGTGGTTATGGTGGTTTCCCTATTCTGGATAATGAGAAAAACTGGCTGTTCACGGCCCGGCAGGTAGACTATAACGCCGATTATCTTTCCTTGATGAAAATCCCCTTGCTTGAGGGACAACCTTTAAAAGGGGATGGCGATATCTTAGTGAATGAGTCATTCGTGAGTAAACGTGGCTGGACGGATGGCGCGATCGGTAAATATATGTATGATGATGAGGGTAATTTGAAAGGGAAAATAGTGGGTGTCACCCGTGATTTCATGGTGACTTCCTTCTTTCAGTCCCAGTTGCCGGTCATCATGTTTGGTAGTAGCCGGATGAGTTATTGTAACTTTACGATTCGTGTCTCCGAGTTAACCCCGGAGCGTCTACGGGAAATGAATGATAAGATAGCGCGATTGTTTCCGAATGAGGATGTCGGCTTCACGGTATTGAAAACGATCATAGAGTCTCAGTATGAGGGAACCCGTCATTTCCGTGACGGAGTCTTGGTGGCCTCGATCGCTATCTTGCTGATCACCTTAATGGGATTGTTAGGGTATATTACGGACGAGATGCACCGTAAGAGTAAAGAGATAGCGATTCGCAAGGTGAATGGAGCAACGGCCCCGGATATTATACGTCTTTTATCTAAAGATGTTTTGGTCACGGCTTTCCCGGCTATCCTTTTAGGGGTGATCGCCTCCCGGGTGGTGGGAGAGAGCTGGTTGAGGCAATTCGCTGATAAGATACCGCTGACTGCTTTTATCTTCATATCTACGGCTCTATTGGTTCTAGCGATCATTTGGGGATGCGTGATCCTGAAATCTTGGAATATAGCCAATGAGAATCCGGTGCGTAGCATTAAGAGCGAATAATATAAACATGTAATATAGAATTACGTATGAAAACTATTTTAAGGAATCTTTTGAGTGTATCGCGCCGTTTCAAGATGGCGACACTTTTAAATGTCTTAGGATTATCCGTGGCTTTCGCCGCTTTCATCTTAATTATGATGCAAGTAGACTATGACCGGAATTTCGACCGGGGCATAAAGGATGTAGACCGGATATTCAGGGTGGAGGTCGCTCATGGAAGTGGTACGAGACAGGCTATTATAAATCGTCCGTTGGCGGAAGCTTTTATTCAATCGTCGCCGCATATTCAAGCCGGTTCATTGTTGGATCCGTGGAGTGATGGTGCTTTCTTTTATACGGAGGAGAACGGTGTTCGGAATAATTTCAGGGAACGATGGATACGTGTATTCCCCGCATATGCCGATATATTTACGTTTGATATGCTGGAAGGTAGCGCTGATAAGTTGAAAGAGCCCAATGTGGCATTACTTCCGCTCAGTTTATCGAGCAAGCTTTTCGGTGATCAGTCCGCGGTGGGTAAGCAGTTGCATATGGTTAACTCGAAAGGTGTTTTCACGGTAGGAGGGGTATATCGGGATTTCCCGGATAACTCCTCTGTGGAGAATAGTATCTATTATCAACTAAATCCGAAAGAGAATTTCCAGAACTTTAGCAATTGGAATTATATGTTCTACGTTCGTTTGGATGATCCGGCGAACGCTTCCGGATTGTTCGAGAATTTCAAGGCGCATTTCGATGCATCTACCTTATCGAAAGATTTCTCTTGGGAAGATGGTGGGATGTCTTTAGTCTTGAATCCTTTGACAGAGGTGCATTTCGACTCTGGGGTCACTTACGATAAAGCCCCGAAAGCGAGCAAATCTACTATGCTTGTTTTATTCGCGATCGCCATCGTGATCGTCGTGATCGCCGGTATCAATTTTACGAACTTCAGTACGGCTCTTACACCTATGCGTATCAAGAGCATAAACACGCAAAAAGTATTGGGTGGCGAGGTGTCGGTGATCCGTATGTCTCTGATTCTGGAGGCTATCGCTATTGGTATTATCTCTTTCCTATTGGCGTTGCTTTGGGTCTCTTTCTTCTCGGGCACCACCTTATCCGCGCTTATCGACGCTAGGATTGTCTTGGCGGATTATCCGTTGTTGCTGGGAGCTACGGCATTGATCGCGATAGCTACCGGTTTGTTCGCCGGGTTATATCCCGCTTATTATATGACCTCTTTTTCTCCGGCCTTGGTTCTGAAAGGGAGTTTCGGCCTGTCGCCAAAAGGTCGCCAGATGCGTAATGTCTTGATTGGCGTACAGTTTGTCGCCTCGTTTGGCTTGATTATCGGGGCGGTATTTATGTATTTACAGAATTATTATATGCAACACGCCCCGTTAGGCTATGATAAGGATGAGATTATCGTTACCGATCTGAACGCTAACCTCTGGAAAAGCCATGAGGCTTTCGTGAGTCAGGTAAAATCTTTTTCGGGTATCGAAGACGTGACGTTCGCCGAGCCTCTTCTCTCCAGCAGTGACCAATATATGGGATGGGGGCGTGAGTATCAAGGTGAAAATATCAATTTCCAATGCCTTCCGGTAGATCCTTCTTTCCTAAAGGTGCTGGGAATACAAGTAAGCGAAGGCCGCGACTTCCGGGAGGAAGACACGAATAGTCCTTATGGTACTTATATCTTTAATGAGCGTGCGCGTGTCGCTTATGAGATGGAGCTGGACGCGATGATTGATAGCGCGAAGATTGTCGGCTTCATCCCCGACGTGAAATTCGCTTCTTTCCGTACGGAGATAGCGCCGATGGCTTTCTTCGTGTGGGGAACCAAAAATTGGGGGAGTCGTCCTCACTGGGCATATATAAAGGTAAAGGCGGGATCGGACTTGCGGGCTGCCATGGATCATGTGCGATCGGCCGCGCGTACATTCGATCCGGAGTATCCCTTCAATATCCGTTTTTTCAATCAGGTGGTGAATGATTTATATAAGAAAGAGGGGAATCTGAGTTCCTTGATTACCTTGTTTGGGGTATGCGCTATTTTCATCTCTATCGTGGGCGTATTTGGCCTGGTGGTGTTTGATAGCGAGTATCGGAAGAAAGAGATTGGTGTTCGTAAGGTACTGGGTTCTACGACAGGCGAGATTATCGTGATGTTTAACAAGACGTACATACGTATTTTATGTGTCTGCTTCGTGCTGGGCGCTCCGGTAGCGGGCTATGCGGTGCATCGCTGGTTGGAGAACTTCGCTTATAAGACACCGATGTATTGGTGGGTCTATTTGCTGGCTTTCTCTATTGTATCGGTCGTCACGATTCTTACCGTCACCTTCCAGAACTGGCGTGCGGCGAACGCGAATCCGGTGGAGAGCTTGAAGAATGAATGATGGGAATGTGTCAAAAAGCTATTCATTAAAACAAATACAGTTATGGTTAAGATCGATATCCTGAGTCAGTTTTCCGTGAAGACAATCTTGCGTAATTTCGTTCATGTACTGACACGTTTCAAGGTAGCTACCTTTTTGAATGTAGCGGGGTTGGCGGTCGCTTTCGCGGCGTTTCTAATTATCATGATGCAAGTCAGCTTTGAGCGTAACTTCGATCGTTGCCATCCGAACTCGACCCGGATTTACCGGATGGGGCTTTCTTTCCCGGATGGGGCAAGCATGATCCATAGCCGACCGTTGATAGAGTCGTTTATCCATTCCTCCCCGCATATTGAGGCCGGTACGTTAATCAATCCTTTCTTAGGAGAAATGTATGTGACTGTTACCGGGAAAGATGGAAAGCAAGGTTTCAAGGAGACGATCATAACCTGCCATCCGGAGATTACCCGGATGTTTCGGTTCACGATGCGTGAAGGAGAATCTTCCTGTTTGTCGGAACCAGAAAAAGCCTTGATACCGGAAAGTATGGCTCACCGATTATTTGCGGAGGAATCGGCTATAGGAAAGCGGATTGTTCCCGATGGTGAGATCTGGACGAAGCCGGGTGTGAAATATTTGGTCGTTGGAGGCGTTTATAAGGATTTTCCGGAGAATACACAGTTGAAGAACGTGATTTATACGGAGATGTCTCCGGATTACGCGTTGACGAATTGGATGAGTAATAACTATTTCTGTTACGTGATGTTAGATCCTTCCGCTTCTCCGAAAGAAGTGGCCGAGAACTTTGACGCTCATTTTGACTATTCGAAGCAACATGGTGACGAGGCGAAGGATATACACGCTGCACTTGTTCCGCTGACCGATATTTATTATATGAACGAGGACTCTAGCGGAAGCTTGGTGAAAAGCGGTAGCGTGGAGCAAACCCGGTTACTGATGCTGATCGCTTTTCTGGTGATTATCGTGGCGGGTATCAACTTCACGAACTTTAGTACCTCTTTGGCGCCTTTGCGCATCAAGAGTATTAATACGCAGAAAGTGCTGGGGAGCTCGGTTGGCGTATTACGTGCCTCCCTGTTATTTGAGGCCGTGGGTATTAGTTTGCTCGCTTTCCTTTGCTCTTTGCTTATCGTTTGGGGATTAGGCCATATGGGATGGTTGTATTTTGTGCAAGCGGATACGGCCTTGAGCGCTTACCCCGGTTTAGTGGGAGGGCTAGCGGTATTGTCTGTTATAATAGGTCTTATCGCGGGGATCTATCCCTCTTTTTATATGACTTCTTTTCCTCCGGCAGTGGTGCTGAAAGGTTCTTTCGGGCTTTCTTCCTCCGGGAAGAAGTTGCGTACGGCCTTGATCGGCTTTCAGTTTGTGGTCTCTATCGTATTGATTATATCAGCCATGTTCGTTCGTCAGCAAAATCGGTTTATGCAAAAGTACTCTTTAGGCTTCGACAAGGATCAGGTAGTGGTAGTCGAGTTGAATGGGAATATCATGCGTAACCATAAGGATAGTTACGTGGGCGGATTGAAAGAATATCCGGGGATAGAGGATGTGGCGTTTTGTCGCCAGAAGTTCGGGTCGGAGGATAGCTACCGTACGTGGGGAGGTGTATATAAAGAGCAGAGTGTCGGTTTTACGTCTCTCGCTGTCTCTTGGAATTTCTTCAAGGTAATGGGCATTCCCTTGATCGGAGGGCGGATGCCTACCGAGTCTGATGAGAAAGGCCAGGGCTATAGTTATGTGTTCAATAAACAAATGCGGGATAAATGGAACATGGAGCCGAATGATATGATGCGGATTCCCTGGCTTGGGGATGAATCGGTCGATGGCTCTATCATCGGGTTTGTAGATGATGTCAAATTCACCTCCTTGCGACGGAGTGTCTCCGAGTTAGGCTTTGTTATCAATGAGCCCAACTTGATGCTGTATTCGTTTATCCGCGTGAAGGCGGGAAGCGATATGATGGGAGTGGTGGATCATATCCGCCAGACGGTGGCTCGCTTGGATCCTACCTATCCTTGCGAGGTGGAGTTTTATGATGAGATATTCGATCATTTATATCATCAGGAACGGAATCTGAGTACGATGATCGTATTGTTTAGCCTGTTGGCCGTGATTATCTCTATCGTCGGTATATTCGGCCTCGTTATATTCGAGACCCAGTATCGCCGGAAAGAGATCGGCATCCGCAAGGTATTCGGAGCCACGGTTCATGAGATCTTGATAATGTTCAATACGATTTATTTCCGTATTGTCTGCGCCTGCTTTATCATAGCGGCTCCTTTGGCCTATTATGGCGTACGGAAATGGTTGGAGGGTTTCGCTTATAAAACGCCTATTTATTGGTGGGTATTTGCGCTCGCCCTATCCATTGTCTCCTTAATAACGATGCTCACGGTCTCTTTTCAATGTTGGCGTGCGGCGAACGCGAACCCGGTAAATAGCATCAAGAGCGAGTAGAGAGACCCTCGGCGGCGGCATAGAGAGATTTTGGGCGCTGTCCGTAGGTCTCGACAGCGCCGTAGAACTTCCGTTGGCCTTGTCGAGGGGCTGGACAGCGTCATAGAACTTTCTATGACGCTATCTATAGGTCTCGACAGCTCCAAAAATATCTTTTTGATACTGTCGAGGGGTGAGACAGTGTCATAGAAAGTTCTATGACGTTATCCATCGCCTATTTTGACACTAAATCGATCGTTTTGATATCCACCATCCCATCTTCCATGCCAGTAGCAAGATCAGCAGGGAAAGGACCAAGCAACCTAATAGCAACCAAACCCCCCATCCGTTTACGAAAAGGATGGGTACGAAGGTGATCAATAAGATCTCTATGGGAGCGATAGGCAGGTAAGCCATCGCGTAATCGTCCATCGCTTTGCTGGACAGTTTCGGATCGACAATACGCAGCAAGGCGATGCCCATCGCCATCGTACCGGTCCACCATCCCCAAGCGAAAATCATACGCTCAAACCAGAAGGTCTTGGCTAATCGCCTTCCTAGGAAAAAGGTAATGCACCAGACGATCGCTATACCTGCTATGATGAGTACGATTAGCGGCAAGGCATATTTCACGATCACCCCTAGTTTGATAGACGCTACGCCGCAAGCCACCAGCATATCGGTGAAGGAGCTGCTTAGTCTCTGGGTGGTACGCGGACAGATATATCGGGATATGGTTGTCGCGTCGAAGAATTTCTTTAAGGCTAACCCGATGATAAAGGCACAACTGAAAACAGGTAGCTCCAGCATCGGATAATACACCTTTACGGTTTGGCTAACCATATACCCCAAGAAAGCCACGACAAACACCAAGGCCACATGGAAAGTCAGCGTATCGATGGATATGGAGGAAGTCGTAGCCTCTCCGATGGAATCCCGCTTATCCTCGGGCAGCAACCCGCTTCTCAGCTCGTCCGGGAGATCGTCGAAATCCGAGATAAAAGCGGTCTGTTTATGTTTGGTCGCCCATTTGACCATGAATAAGCCTCCGAGGATCGAGCAAATAACCCCCACGGTAGCCGTTGTCATGCCCAGGCTGCGAGCCTCGTCCCAGCCCAGCCCCTCGAAGGCGGACCCGATAGCGGCGGCCGTGCCGTGTCCGCCATAAAAGCCCGTCGGTAGCATAACGCCGAAAGCGTCGTTCAGGTCCGGCCAGATCAGTTTGATCACGTACATCCCGAACAAGCCCACCAAGGCCCATTGCAATAACATACCCACCTGTGCGTACGCCCACATCGGCCCGACTCGTTTCGCTACCTCCTTTATGGATACGTTCGGGGAAGATAAAGGCAACGCGCCAAACACCAAGGCGATGAGGATAGCCGCGTACGTGCCTAGGTCGTTCGAAAGCGGAATCCACCCCAGTCCATTAGGCCCGAACGCCAGTCCCAGCAAGCCCGCGATCAAGCTGGGGGGAATGAATAACCGCTGTATCCATTTAACTTTAACCCGTATCAGTTTGCCAATTAATAAGAGTATGGATATGAATCCAAGATCGGTGAAAAGGGTCCAAGGAGTGAATTGTGTCAAGTCAATCATTACAGTAGGTGTTATTTTAATATCTTTATTCTTATACTGGCAAATGTAGTATAAAAATTAAAAGATATAGGAGAAATACCCCAAAAATCCACCTTGAAACATGCAACTGTTATAGAGAAGATTTTGTTTAATTAATAAAAGCACAGACAAATTTAATCCACCACAAATACAGTCAAGGTTATGAAAATACTGATCGCTATGAGAAATAAAGTCTATTCCGAGTATCTGGCATATAAGTTGGAACGTGAGGGACATGAGGTGCACATAGAGAATGATGGCCTTTCGGCTTTGGAGGCAATGCGAGGCGTACGTTGGGAACTGGTATTGATCGGTATATTGTTGCAATACTACAACGGGTTGGAGATTCTCGCGGAATATCGTCGGCACGGCGGGGATGCCCGTGTCATCATCATCACGCATGTAAGGAATGAGCAAGCGAGAAGAAGCGCGGCGAAACTCGGGGTGTCGGATTTTTTCGCTTTACCGATAGATACCTCCTTGCTGATGAGAAAGATCATGGGAATAATCTTGCTGCTCTTTTATTTAACAATGCCGCTGCGGGCGCAGGATAAGAAGGATGGCCTGCTCGGGGCGGGGGCTAATTATTTCGTGGAGCATGTATCCGAACCTGCGCGCCTGAATTGGCAGGTCGTGTCGGTAGAGGCTCTTTGGGGAATATCACCGGATAGCTCTTCATTCCGGGCCATGTTGATTCCTCGCTTGAATTTTGCGCAGCGTACGGGAAACGGGGTTTCTTTTTTTGATCAAACCGCTCTTCAGGCTCAAATGGAGGCGTATTTAAACTTCGCTGATAAAATAAATATCATGGCCCTTTACGGTTACTCAGGTTCCGGGAAGTTCCCGTCTCATCAAGCTTTGGCGGAGCTGTCGTACGCTCTAGGAAAAGGCTGGGGTATTATAGGAGGCCTGCAATTGACACGTTGGGAGAATACGGCGATTACTTACCGGGTTGGTATCGAGAAATACGTGGGCCCTTTTTGGGTGGTCGTAAAGCCGATGTTGGTCACGCAAAAAGACGAGGCTTTCTTTGCCATCCAAGGGAATCTACGTTATTATTATACCGACCGGTCGGATAATTATCTGTCTTTGGGGGCGTTTTATGGAAATTCGCCGGAGTACGCGAGTTATTTGCCGGATTTAAAGGAACTGCTTTCTTTGGGGAGCTGGGGCGGATATTGCGGTTGGCAGCAGCAGATGGGCAAACATTTCTTTTTCCGTTTAGGCTTTTTGTTTCGTAGGGAAGAATATAGAGTCGGGGAGTGGAGAAATGTCGTAGGGGGTAATACGGGGCTAACTTATAAATTCTAGCGTTATGGATTCATTCTTGACTTATCATCCTTTTTTCATCGTCATAGTAGGGCTGATTTTTCTATTTGGCGGGATAGCGATCGCTCTTCTATTGATAAATATGCTGTATCGCGCGATTCATGGGCGGCGGGTTTCCTATCGGGCTTCCGTGGAGAAGGCGTATAAAAAAGAAATATTTAACTATTTGATTGTTGGAGAGATCAGCGATATCCGATTCGTGCGCATAGAGAAAAGCCGTAATAAGGATCTGTTGATTGGTTTATTACTGGAGTTGTTTGATTATCTGGAAGGAGTGGATAAGGATAGAGTGATGGAACTATTCAAGAGGGAGAAGCTGGATGCGTATTGTGTGAGGAAGATCCGGTCTCGTTGGTGCTACCGGAAAACTTATTATCTACGGTGCCTGGCCATGGTTTCTCTTGATAAAGAACTTGAGCCTGTCCTGAAAGATATGCTGAGGTCTCGTTTCATGGAGAGACGCTTATATGCGATGCAAGCGCTTATCCTCCGGAATCCGGAAGATATCGAGCGGTTGTTTGCTGCTTATACCTATCGTATGTCTCTTTGGGAACAGATGAATTATTATCTGTTTTTTATCTCGAAGGGTATAAAAGTCCCGGATTTCCATCACTTGGCTTTGTCCGCGAATCCCAGCGTGGCCTTGTTCGCTATCCGTATGGTTCGTATATACCAGCAGCGGCAAGGTTCGATCCGAGGATATGAGATATTGCTGAGACATCCGGATTTGGAGGTGAGGGGCGAGATGTTCCGTACCTTGGCTGAGTTCGGATATGAGGATCCGGGCGTTTTATTGGAAGAGATGGTGCCTAACGCGTCTTTGTTTATACGTATGCATATCATGACTTATCTGGCGAGGATAAGCGCTACGGATACGCGAACGATGATGCGGTATTATGATGAATCAGACTCGATAGAATTTCGGTTGCACATCCTTTATTGTATTTACAACTTTATACGTGGTGGGAAAGAGGATATCGAGGAATTTGCCAAGCAAGACGAGAATAAGTTGTTGCGTGATTTAAGTACTCATTTAATAACAAATATTGTATGATACGGTCTGTTGTGGAAATGATTTCTCCTACGGTGGATTTTTTGGTATTGTTGTATTCTTTCGCGTTAGTGGTATCTTACGTCTTGATGGGAGGGCTAGCTTTCTATGGATTGATACGATATATAGCAAAAAATAAATCCACCAATTATAACGCTATTTTTTATTCGGACTCGTTGGAGCCTAGTGTCTCCGTCATAGCGTCTTGTTACAACGAGAGCTTGACGATCGTGGATTGCTTACATTCCTTGTTGACCTTACGGTACGACAACTATGAGGTGATCGTAGTGAACGATGGGAGCAAGGATAATACCCTCGAAAAGGTATGTGAGGAATTTGAGCTAGAGAAGATTGATTATTTTATACATGAGCGTATCCCTACCAAGCAAGTGAGAGGCGTATATAAATCGAGAAACAAGGCGTATTATAATTTGATCGTGGTAGATAAGGAGAATGGTGGCAAAGCGGATGCCATGAACGCGGGTTTCAACATATCCACACGCCTGTACGCGGTTTGTATTGATGTGGATTCCGTCTTAGCTCCGGATGCGTTGCTGAAGCTCGTGAAACCGATCATCGAATCATCGATGTCTGTCGTGGCCTCTGTGGGAGGGGCTGTGCATGTGGCGAATGGTTGCCTGTTGCGTAGGGGTACGCTGGTTGAGAAGAAAGTGCCCGCTAATTATATGGTGAGAATGCAAATCATAGAGTATTTGCGTACTTTCCTTATCGGACGTATCGCTTTCGGCAAGATCAATGGCTTGATGCTGGTGTCCGGGGCCTTGGGTATTTTCCGTAAAGACCTTGTTCTTGAGGTGGGAGGATATCGGACCCAATCGATCGGCGAGGATATGGAGTTGATTATCCGTATCCGGAAATATTTATACGAGCATAAGATGAGACATCGCGTGGTTTACATCCCTGAGCCTTTGCTATGGACGGAAGTACCCTCTTCCGGAACAATCTTGGAGCGTCAGCGTACGCGTTGGTCGCGAGGCTTGATTGATACCTTGCGCTTACATAAGAATGTGTTTTTTAATCGTAGGTATGGTGTCTTGGGGATGGTCTCTTTCCCTTATTTCGTGTTTTTTGAGTGGCTAGCTCCATTTGTGGAGGTGCTGGGTATGATTTACGTGGCTTTGCTGATATTCTGTGGCATGATACAGTGGAAAGTTTATTTGTTCTTATTTGTATTCATGTATCTCTTTGGGGTGTGTTTCTCGTTCTTAGGTATATTCTTGAGTGAGATGACGTATCCCGTTTACAATAGTAAAAAAGATTTGATGAAGTTATATCTGACCTCGTTCACGGAAATCTTTTTCTATCATCCGCGTATCGTGTATTGGGCGTTGAAGGGGAATTGGATGTATCTGCGAGGACAAAATAAATGGGGAGATATGGTGCGCCAGGGCTTTAATAAACAATAAGAGGAAGCGATGCGTGCTCCCTCCTAGATCCCTGTTTCTTTCTTGCGATACTTCGAGGGGGCGCTTCCCATTACTTTCGTGAACGTACGGGAGAAATAGGCCGCGTCCTCGAAGCCCAGAAGCGTGGCGATCTCATTCAATTTCATATTGGAAAGCTCTATGTACTCGCAGGCCTTCTGTATTTTTAGCCGGATGAAATAGTTTATGGGAGAAACCCCGGTCTCTTCCTGGAAGAGGGTAGAGAAGTGGGAGGGCGAGTATTTGAAGTAGGCGGCAAGCTCGCTCAACGTCAGGTTATGCTGGATATTCTCACGCATGTAATGGATGACCCGGGCGGTGAAGGGGTATTCCTTTTGCGAAGGGATCATGATATGCCTGAATTGTTCGAGGTAAATAAAAGAGGCCAGGAAGTTATAGAGGCACATAGACGAATAGATCATGTATTCCTTGATATATCCCATGGAGAAACTGCTATATATCTCCTCAAACAGGCGTAGCCGGTCTTGCAAACGAGAGTATTCGTTGGGCAATATCGTCTCGGGTACCGGATGCGACGGGAGGAACTGGTCTTGTAATTTTCCTTGGAAATGCAACCAGTATATAGTCCATGGATCCTCCTCTTCTGCCCCGAATGAGTAGGGGATGCCGGGGGGGATGATGATGTATTGGTTCATCTCTACGGCATATTGCTTGCCTAGGATGCGATACCACCCTTTCCCTTCCGTACAATAGATAAGCATGGCGTAGTCGCATCCTTTATCCTTTTGAACGAAATGGTATTTAACCCGGGGGAAAAACCCGATCTTACGTACGAATAAATTACTGATGAGCGGTTCCCACCGATAGCTTACCAATAGTTCCTCGGGCAAAGAAATGAGCCGTTCTCCCTTAAATCCTTCTTTTATCTTGACCATGATCTATAAATCGTAAGATTGTACAAGTAAATCGGAACAAATGTAGCATTACTTTCTGGATTATTGAAATACTTTTGCCGACATAAATCATAACATAATGCCATGAATAAAATTCTAGTAGTAGCTTCTTTTGTTTTTGTGTCTTTTTTATCCTGTACGGGGCTGACCGATAAACAGCGATTGGCCCATCAGATATTGTCTGATGCGACTTTGCTGCAGGTCGATAGTATGGCCCGTGCTACCATCCGCAGTGGCTTTAACGCCGGGAGCGGTTATTCCCAGATATGGGCTCGTGATATGAATACGTTTATAGAGATCGCTTGCGAGGAGAGTGCCCCGCACGAGTTGCGGGAAGCGATCTTGTTGTTTTTCGCTCTTCAGCAGCCGAATGACGAGATGATCGATGGCTATGTGCTGAAAGAGGATTTCACTTGGTATGATGATACGCCTTATTATTCGAGTGCCGCTCCGAAACATGTCGCTTTTAAGAATACGGTGGAGACAGACCAAGAGTCTTCCTTGATTCAGATCGTAGGTAAATACATCCGTAAGACGGGCGACCGGGAGATCTTGAATGAGAAGGTGGCCAGAAAGACCGTCCTTGAGCGAATGAACGCGATGGTGGATTATCTGATGCGGGAGCGATATAATGAGGAATATGGATTGCTTTACGGAGCGATGACCGCCGATTGGGGCGACGTGCAGCCGAACGACGATTTCGGGTGTGATATGAATGAGTTGTCGGATCCGGCTATCGATGTGTATGATAACGCTATGTTCCTGATCGCCTTGGATGAGTTGTTGGAAATGGCTCCCGATTCTCCGCAAGCCTCCCGTTGGAAAAGCCTGCGTGAGGGGATCGAGAGAAATGTGCGGACGCATCTATGGGATGTGAAGCGCCAGAAGTTCATCCCTCATATTTATCCGGAGAAATCCCCGATCCCGGAAAGTTTTGATGAACTTGCCATTCATTATCATGGCGGGACAACTATCGCTATCGAGGCAGGCTTGCTTTCGGAGGAGGAGATCCGTACCGTAAATGCCCAGATGCTGGAGAACGTGCGCCTATCGGGAATGCCGAGTATCGGTTTGACCTTGTATCCCGTATATCCGGATGGCTTTTTCCATGGAGGGATGTCAAAGGCTTATCTGTATCAGAATGGTGGGGATTGGACTTGGTTTGGAGGCCGGATGATCCAGCAGCTGGCCGTTAATGGAATGGTTGAGGAGGCTTACGCGGAGATTCGTCCGATGATCGAGCGTGTGATCCAAAATAACGGATTCTACGAATGGTATGGTAAAGGCGGTGTTCCTAGCGGCTCCGGAAACTTTAAGGGATCGGCCGGCGTGTTATCCAAGGCGATTGAATTATTGAGGGATTGGGCAGAGCAAAATAAGAATTAAATACAAGCGTGCAATATTAAATATCAAAAGAGATGAGAAAAAGCAATTATGATAAAATGCCGGCCACCGTTGTAGACGGTACCTTGTGGAAAGGCTGGGAGTCGATACGGAAGCGATTGGCGGAGGTACATGCGGAAACGAACGGATCGCAAGTCTGGGTGGTGGAATGCTACCAAGGTGTTCATCACGAGGAGCTGACGCGTGAGTTGCGAGCGCTCGCGGCCGATCGTTTCATCGATACGCGGGATTTATTTAAATCGGCGGAAGATATAGAGGCGATGACACATCCTTATCTGACGGATGATCGGTTGTTTGGCCGTCGGGCTCATTTCTCCTATACGGATTTCTTGGACGCGGAGAAGGTGGACGCTTGCCGGGAATCCTTGCGTGAGGCGAAAGGCTGGACGATCGTTTACGGCCATGCCGCCGCCGAGGTCGTTCCCGCTCCGGATAAAATGATCTACGTGGATATGGCTCGTTGGGAGATCCAGATGCGTTCCCGCAGGAAAGAGGTGAACGGGCTGGGTGTGGTGAACCGGGAGGAGGCCCCGTCGTACCATTACAAGCGAGGCTATTTTATTGATTGGATTGTTTGCGATGACCTGAAGAAGAAGGTTCTTCCTAAGGTCGATTATTGGTTGGATACCCATATCGCCGGAACCCCTAAGATGATTTCCGGAGAGGCCTTGAAAGAAGGATTAGAGAAAACGGCGCATACCCCGTTCCGGGTCGTGCCTTTCTTTGATCCGGCTCCTTGGGGCGGCCAATGGATGAAAGAGGTTTGTGATCTGGATAAAAAGCAAGAGAATTTCGGCTGGTGCTTTGATTGCGTGCCCGAGGAGAATAGTTTATACCTGAAAGTTGCCGGAGAGTTGTTTGAGATCCCTTCCAACGACTTGGTATTCTATAAGACGAGAGACTTGCTGGGTGGACCGGTAGAGGCTCGCTTCGGACAAGATTTCCCGATCCGTTTCGACTTCTTGGATACGATGGGGGGAGGAAACCTGAGTTTGCAAGTGCATCCCGTCACCCAATATATCCGGGATACGTTCGGGATTTATTATACGCAGGATGAGAGCTACTATCTGCTGGATGCCGAGGAGGACGCTACCGTTTACTTGGGATTGAAAACCGGCGTGAATCCGGACGAGATGATCGCTGCCTTGAACGAGTCCCAACAGACCGGAAAG
>JAQVCX010000084.1 GCA_028689545.1 Parabacteroides sp. | reverse complement strand
CCGATCTCATATGATCCTTGCTGTCCACGTGTGTAGGATTGATACCAGCCTTCTTCAAAGCGGCCTCTACAGCTTTCTGTACTTGCTCAACCTTTGTCTTCTCGATAGCTACTTGGATCTCAGCCTCTTTTACAGACTCCGGAACGCCAGCCTCATCGATAGCGATCGGGTTCATAGCGGCGATCTGCATAGCGATGTTGTGAGCGGCATCCTCAGATTCCTTATTGAAAGCGGCGATCGTACAAAGTTGGTTCTTACCCATATGGTTGTACACGGTCGTGTAAGCACCTTCAACTACGCTATAGCCATCCAACTCCATTTTCTCGCCAGTGATACCGCTACGATCCGTAACAGCCTCTTGGATAGTACCCTTACCCATAGGCAAAGCCTTTACCTCATCCAGCGTACGGCATTTGTTAGCTACGGCAGCGTCCAAGATAGCTTGAGTCAAAGCCACGAAGTCCTCGTTCTTAGCCACGAAGTCCGTCTCGCACTTCAAGGCGATGATAGCGGCGAACTCGCCATCCTTCTTAGTCAACACACAACCCTCGGCAGCCTCACGATCAGAACGTTTAGCGGCGATAGCCTGTCCTTTTTTACGGATAATTTCCATTGCTTTCTCGATGTCACCGTCAGACTCAGTTAAAGCCTTCTTACAGTCCATCATACCAGCTCCACTCATCTTGCGCAGCTTGGTAATATCAGCCATTGTTACAGCCATAATCTTATTTCCTTTATCTTTAAAATGTTTATACTTTCAAAAATTGACAATGGACAGTTGTCAATTGACAATTACTGTCAAAAGCCAACTGCCCATTGTATTTGTATTCTAATTGTCAATTGTCAAACGTCAATTGTCAACCGAATTATTCTTCCTCTTTCGCGAACTTACCGGCAACGTTAGCGTTCAACGCCTCGTCGTCTTCTTTCTTCGTACGTTCTTTCTTAACAGCAGCTTTTGCCTTACGCTCTCTTTTCGGAGCCTCGTCTGCGCCCTCTGCGTCAATTTTCTCAGCCTTACGCTCTTGCAAGCCTTCATTCATAGCCTCGCAGATAGCGCCCAAAATAACCTCTACAGACTTTGTAGCGTCATCGTTAGCCGGGATAACGTAGTCGATATTGTTCGGATTAGAGTTCGTATCAACCATACCGAATACAGGGATACCCAAACGGTTAGCCTCACGAACAGCGATATGCTCTTTCATCACGTCTACAACGAACAACGCTGACGGAAGACGAGTAAGGTCTACGATAGAGCCTAAAGTCTTCTCCAACTTAGCGCGTTGGCGAGTGATTTGAAGTTTTTCTCTCTTGGATAGATTATCAAATGTACCATCTTTCGCCATCTTATCGATAGTAGCCATCTTCTTGATAGCTTTACGGATCGTCGGGAAGTTGGTCAACATACCACCCGGCCAGCGCTCGATAACGTAAGGCATACCTATGGCAGCAGCCTTATCAGCGACAACTTGTTTAGCTTGTTTTTTGGTAGCCACGAAAAGAATTTTCTTGCCTTGTTTAGCCAAGTTCTTCATTGCTTCGGCGGCTTCGTCTACTTTAGCAACTGTTTTATAAAGGTCAATGATATGAATACCATTGCGCTCCATGAAGATATAAGGAGCCATAGCGGGATTCCACTTTCTTTTTAAGTGTCCGAAGTGTACACCAGCCTCTAATAATTGATCAAAATCTACTCTTGACATTGTTTTTTTCTTAAATCGTTTACTTTCTTTGTTTAATTTCAACCATCAGGTAGTCTTCCCGCATGTCTTCATGTAAAAAGAATCCCGATAATTTAGATACTAAACGCTTCGCTTTACTTGCAAGGGACTCACAAATAACATTAACGTTTACTGAACTGGAATCTCTTACGAGCTTTTGGACGACCCGGTTTCTTACGCTCAACCGAACGAGGATCGCGAGTTACGAATCCTTCCGCTCTCAACGCAGGCTTATCTTCCGGATTAATCTTGATCAACGCGCGAGAGATAGCCAAACGGGCAGCCTCAGACTGACCTTTGAAACCACCACCGTCAAGGTTGATCTTAATATCATATTGCTCAGCGACGTTCAACTTTGCTAACGGCTGCTTTACGATAAACTGAAGGATTGAAGAAGGGAAGTATTTTTCCAGCTCACATTTATTGATCGTGATCTTTCCCGTACCTTCGCTTACGAATACGCGAGCGACTGCCGCTTTACGTCTTCCTATTGCATTTACTACTTCCATCGTGATTATTTATATGAGTTTATATCGATTAACTTAGGTTGTTGAGCCTCGTGCTTATGCTCAGATCCCTCATAAACGTACATGTTGTTCAACAACTTTGCACCCAGACGGTTCTTAGGCAACATACCTTTTACTACTTTACGGAACAGACGATCGCCACCTTTCTTCAAAAGATCAGTCGGAGTATACTCGATCTGTCCACCGGGATATCCGGTATATCTCAAATAAATACGATCGTTCCACTTATTTCCTGTTAGAACGATTTTGTCTGCATTGATGATGATCACGTTATCACCACAGTCAACGTGCGGAGTGAAATTGGGTTTGTACTTACCGCGCAAAAGCTTCGCTACTTTAGCGCAAAAGCGACCTAAGGTCTGACCCTCAGCGTCAACAATGACCCACTCTTTGTTTACAGTTGCCTTGTTTGCAGAAATGGTCTTAAAACTTAAAGTATCCACTGCTTAAAAATTAAATTAATTAATAACTCAAAAAACTAGCCTTACCAACATTGTCACAACGGACACATGATGCAACAATGCGCTAAGAACTAAACTCTTAGTACAATTTGATAATAATCGGCTTGCAAAGGTACGGCTTTTATCCGAAATTCCAAACAAATCTAATTATTTTTCAAGTCATTATGAGGTTACTTATCACTTACGAAAGTAATACCCCAAAGAGAGTGTCACGTTGTTTTGGTAAACGGAAGTCTCGCCGTCGAGCTTCAAGGCACGGCGGTCTATCATGCCGCAAAGGGAGCTTACAGAGAAGAAGAAGTCGCTATACGCCACCGATAGGCCAACGTTCACGCCAAAGTCGCAAGGCTTCAAGTCCTCCTCCTCGGATACGCCGAAATGGAGGTCCGGATTGGTCTCACGGCTCTTCATCTTGCCGAACAAGGACCAATCAAAGGCTGGGCCGGCGAATATGGACAGATGGACATCCGTAAAGGTAAACGTATAAGCCACATTCACGGGTATCTGCAAAGAGTAATACCAACATTTATTATGCAGCGCCATCCCATGCATATCCTGATCCGAATAATAAGCGCCACCTTGATTCACGAACGCCACCTCCGGACGAAGCGACCATTTCTTATTCTTGCTCAGAGGAATATCCGCCAGGCCCGCTATGCTGAAACCGAAACGAGCGCCCGCCTCATACCTATCCTCCACTTTCTGGATCAACGAAGAATAAGCGCCTCCGGCACGTACGCCAAAAGAGACCTGGGCCATCGCCGGCAGAATCATCATCACGGCTATCAACAACAATCCAATTTTTCTCATAAACTTCCTCATTTGCTTTTCCTTCTATAATAGGAAAGCAAAGATATACATTTTTCAATAACATCAACATTTATCCTACTGAAACTGCCGACTTCTATATATAGTATTTCGTATTACTATCAATAGTAATCGCTATTTCTATAGATACTAGGTGAGCTTTATCCTTATGACGATTTGGCTCGACAGCCCTCTTCTCTTATCGAAATATTTCATACCTTTAGGCACTCAAACGAAAAAGAGACTGACTATACATTATATATATGGAACCGTTTATACATTTACACGTACATACCCAGTATTCCTTGCTGGACGGACAGGCATCTATCGACGCGTTGATCGACAAGGCGTACAAGGATGGGATGCGTGCGATCGCCGTAACAGACCATGGCGTTATGTTCGGCATCAAGGAGTTTTTCAATAAGGTGAGCAAAAAGAACAGTAAACCACTCGGGATCATCAAAGACTCCGAGAAGGAGCTAAAACCGCTGCTCGCCAAGGAAGCCCCAAACGGTGAGGAGCAACAAAGGATAGCGGAACTGCAAAAACAAATCGCCGAGGCGAAAGCTTCCATCTTCAAGCCAATCATCGGCTGCGAATGTTATTGCGCTCGCAACGGGAGGCATAGCAGGCTGGCCTCGCAAGACGACCGTAGCGGCTGGCACTTGATCGTACTTGCCAAGAACAAGAACGGATATAAAAACCTGATCAAGATGGTATCCCTCTCATGGACGGATGGATTCTACGGACGCCCGCGTATCGACAAGGAGTTGCTGGAGAAATACCATGAGGACCTGATCGTCTGCTCCGCCTGTTTGGGTGGAGAGATTCCACAACATATCATGCACGGGCGAATCGATAAGGCCGAGGAGTCTATCAAATGGTTCAAGAACCTATTCGGAGAAGACTATTACCTCGAGATGCAACGGCACGAGACACACGACCCCAACGCCGACTGCACGATTTACCCGCATCAGCAAGAGGTGAACAAGGTGCTGATCGAACTCGCGCGCAAACACGATATCAAGCTAATCGCCACCAACGATGTCCATTTCGTCAACGCCGACGACGCAGAGGCCCACGACCGCCTGATCTGCCTCAGCACCGGCAAAGACCTGGACGACCCCAAGCGTATGCGCTATTCCAAGCAAGAATGGATGAAGACAACCGCCGAGATGAACACCATCTTCGCCGATATCCCCGAAGCCCTGAGCAATACGCTTGAGATAGTAGATAAAGTAGGATTCTACTCTATCGATAGCGGTCCTATCATGCCGACTTTCGCCATTCCCGAGGAGTTCGGTACCGAGGAATCCTACCGCCAGAAATTAACAGAGCACGATTTATTCGAGGAATTCACACGGGATGAGAATGGCAACGTCGTATTAAGCGAGGAAGAGGCACATTCGAAAATCAAGAAGCTAGGTGGATACGACAAACTATACCGCATCAAGCTGGAAGCCGACTATTTGGCGAAATTGACCTACGACGGAGCCAAGGGGCTTTACGGAGATCCCTTGAGCGACGAGGTAAAGGAGCGCCTGAACTTCGAGTTGCATATCATGAAGACCATGGGTTTCCCCGGCTACTTCTTGATCGTGCAAGATTTCATCCGCGCCGCTCGTGAGGAGCTTGGAGTATCGGTAGGGCCGGGACGTGGCTCGGCCGCCGGATCTGCCGTGGCCTATTGCCTGGGGATCACCAAGATCGACCCGATCAAATACGACCTGCTGTTCGAGCGTTTCTTGAATCCGGACCGTATCTCCCTCCCCGATATCGATACCGACTTCGATGATGATGGCCGTGGCGAGGTATTGCGCTGGGTAACGGATAAATACGGTGCCGAGCGTGTGGCTCATATCATTACGTATGGCACGATGGCTACCAAGTCCGCTATCAAGGATGTGGCCCGGGTACAGAAATTACCGTTATCCGAATCGAACCGGCTGGCCAAACTGGTTCCGGATAAGATCCCGGACATGAAGAAGTTCAAATTGGGTGATGCCATCAAGTACGTGCCGGAACTAAAAGAGGCGGCCACCGGGAATGATCCGTTGGCACGAGACACCTTGAAATACGCCCAAATGCTGGAAGGCAACGTCCGTAACACGGGTGTGCACGCCTGCGGTGTCATCATCGGACGTTATGATATATCGGATGTCGTACCTGTCAGTACGGCGAAAGACAAGGATACCGGCGAGGAGATGCTGGTTACGCAATACGAGGGTTCCGTGATCGAGGAAACCGGATTGATCAAGATGGACTTCTTGGGCTTGAAGACTCTGTCCATCATCAAGGAGGCGATCGAGAACGTGCGGTTGACTACCGGACATGAGCTGGATATAGACCATATCAGCCTGGAAGACCCCAAGACTTATAAATTATATTGCGACGGAAAGACAACCGGTACGTTCCAATTCGAGTCCGCCGGTATGCAAAAGTATCTGAAGGAGTTGCAACCTTCTAAATTCGAGGACTTGATCGCCATGAACGCCCTGTATCGCCCGGGTCCAATGGACTACATCCCCTCCTTTATCGCCCGTAAGCAGGGCAAGGAGGAAATCAAGTACGATATTCCCGTGATGGAACGTTTCCTGAAAGACACGTACGGTATTACGGTCTACCAGGAGCAAGTCATGCTTCTATCCCGTTTGCTCGCCAACTTCACGCGTGGCGAGAGTGATGCCCTGCGTAAGGCGATGGGAAAGAAGTTGATCGAGAAGATGAACCACTTGAAGTCTAAATTCATGGCCGGCGGTCAAGCCAACGGCTATAAAGAGGAAACCTTAAATAAGATCTGGGCCGACTGGGAGAAGTTCGCCTCATACGCCTTCAATAAGAGTCACGCCACTTGCTATTCATGGGTGGCTTATCAGACCGCTTACCTGAAAGCGAACTTCCCGTCCGAATATATGGCCGCCGTCTTAAGCCGAAGCTTATCCAACATCACGGATATCACGAAGTTCATGGATGAATGCAAGGCGATGGGCATGCAGGTATTGGGACCGGACGTGAACGAGTCTATCTTGAAGTTCGGCGTAGATAAGAACAAGAACATCCGCTTCGGGCTAGGCGCCGTGAAAGGCGTAGGCGAGTCCGCCGTACAAAATATCATAGAGGAACGCAAGAAGAACGGCCCATACAAGAGCATCTTCGATTTCGTGGAACGGGTGAACCTGACCGCCTGTAATAAGAAAAACATAGAGTCCTTGGCGCTGGCCGGAGCGTTCGACAACTTCGGTATCCAGCGTGAGCAATTCTTCACCGACAGTGGGAAAGGGGAGTTATTCTTGGAGACCTTGGTTCGCTATGGTAACAAATTCCAGATGGATAAGAGCACCGCGGTCAATTCTTTATTCGGAGGAGATGCCTTGATCGCTATCGCCAAACCGGAGATCCCGCAATGCGAGCGCTGGAGCGACCTCGAACGTCTGAATAAAGAGAAAGAGTTGGTCGGTATTTATTTATCCGCCCACCCGTTGGATGAATATCGTATCATATTAAAATATGTATGCAATACCGGCATGGTAGAACTCAGCGAACGGGAGACCTTACAAGGCCGGGAGGTTTTATTGGGTGGTATCGTCACCGGTTTCCGGGAAGGAATGACCAAGAACGGCAAACCTTACGGCATCTTGAAGATCGAGGATTTCACGGGCAGTGGCGAGATCCCTCTTTTCGGACAGGATTATATCGAATACAGCAAGTATGGTAAAATAGGGATGTATCTCTTGATCACCGCCCGTGTAGAGCCTAGCCGCTGGGATCCCAATAAGCTGGACTTCAAGATTGGCACCGTCAACCTTTTGCAAGACGAGAAAGACAAGCTGATCGAGAAAATCAGTATCTCGGTACCTATCCATGATCTCGACGAACCGACAATCAATGAGCTTTCGGTATTGATCAAGAAGAATCCGGGCCATAGCCTGTTATATTTCAAGGTTGTCGATGGGGAGCACAATATCTCCTTGAATCTTTTCTCCCAAAATATCCGCTTAACCGTGACCCGTGAGCTGGTGGACTTTTTACAGGAGAACGAGAATATCGATTTTAAAATTAATGCCTAAAGTTGTACGAAGTTGAAAGAATTTGTACTTTTGGCCTCATAATTCATAAATCATAAATCATAAATTAAAATAGTATGGCACTACAAATTACAGACGCTAATTTCGAGGAGTTGGTAAACTCCGGCAAACCCATGGTTCTTGACTTTTGGGCAGAATGGTGTGGCCCTTGCCGCATGGTATCTCCTATCATTGATGAGCTGGCAACCGAATACGAAGGTCGTGTAACGATCGGTAAAATGAACGTTGACGAGAATGACGATGTAGTCGGACAATTCGGTATCCGCAACATCCCTACCGTTCTTTTCTTCAAAGACGGTAAGATGGTTGATAAAGTAGTAGGCGCTACGGCTAAGGATAAGTTCGTAGAAAAGATTGAAGCAATACTCTGATAGTTGACAGTTGGCAAGTGACAGTTGACAGTCGCGACAAGCGGTATTTAACTGTCAACGGTCACTTATCAACTATCAACTACATCGCCCTCTAAGTATGTGGCGTTTGCCCGGAGGACCGGGAAGACGGCTCATCTCAAAACCAGCCGCCTGCATACCTCTGCGCACCTCTCCTTTCGCGCAATAGGTCACGATCACTCCACCCTGTGCGGTATGGGCATATAAACGATTATAGATTTCCTGATTCCACATCTCCGGTTGTTTCTCGGGTGCGAACGCATCGAAATAGATCAAATCGATATCATCCGGTAGTTCACAGGTGTTACTATTTCCCTCTATTTTATGAAGTGTAAAGCGCTCTGAGATTGAAACGGGAGTATTCCACTCCGCCTCGTGCAAGGCAAAGAATAGCTCTTTTCTCTCCGGCCAGATCAGCTCTCCATAATTCAAAGCTCGAATCGTATCTAAAGGAAGCGGGTATAACTCCACGGTATAATAATCAATATGATGCGCTTGAGATAGCTCGACATCCTTCAATGTCAAGAAAGCGTTCAGCCCCGTACCGAAGCCAACTTCCACGATTCGGATAAAGTCTTTCTCCAGCGCATGCAATCCTGCCTCAATAAATATATGTCTCGATTCCTGCAACGCCCCGTTCACCGAATGATAATGTTCATCCATCGCCGGAATATATAGCGTATGGCTTCCATCCGCCGTTATCTGTAATTCTTTCTCCATATGTATGCAAAGATAATACATACGAATCAGAATAATACTTATCTTTACCGCTATAAATATGATATAAGATATGGATAGACGACATCTTTACTTCTTACTATTCTTATTATGTACCATACAAGCCGCTATCGGTCAACAGCGCTCCTTCTCTATCAAGGGAGTCGTAAAAGACGCGTCGAGCGGACAGCCGATACCTTTCGCCAACATAGTGGTATGGAACACGACGCAAGGGGCGGTCACCGATTCCACCGGATTATTCGAGATATCCGGCATATCACCCGGAAGTTATCGCCTGCAATCCTCCTTTCTCGGATACAAGCCATTCGTTACCGCCGAGTTCCGGGTAGCGAACAAAGATATATTCTTCCCGATCGAGCTAGAGGAAGCCAGCCAGAATCTGCAAGAGGTTAGCGTAGTAGCCTCTCCGTTCCGCAAAACCGCCGAAAGTCCGCTAGGGCTCCGGGTAATCGGTTTCAAGGAGATAGAGAAAAGCGCGGGAGGAAACCGGGATATCTCCCGGGTGGTACAGACCTTTCCCGGAGTAGCATCCACGGCTGCGTTTCGTAATGATTTGATGGTAAGAGGAGGAGGTCCCTCGGAAAACCGTTTCTTTTTGGATGGTGTAGAGATACCGAATATCAACCACTTCTCTACCCAAGGAGCCTCCGGAGGTCCGGTCGGTATTATCAATCCCGACTTTATTCGGGAGGTAAACTTCTATTCGGCGGCATTCCCCGCGTCCAAGGGGAACGCCTTAAGTTCGGTACTGGATTTTAAATTACAGGATGGTAATAAGGAGAAATTCTCATTACGAGGAGTTCTAGGGGCCTCGGATATCGGTGTATCCGCTAATGGGCCGCTAGGGAAAAAGACCACTTATCAAGTGTCTGTCCGTCGCTCTTACCTTCAATTCCTTTTCGATATGATCGGCTTGCCATTCTTACCTACTTTCACGGATGCCCAATTCAAGATCAAGCACGCCTTCAACCCCAAGAATGAGCTTACGGTTCTCGGCTTAGGGGCGATCGACGATATGAGGCTGAATACAGGCATGGAAGACATGAGCGAGAAGAACCAATATATTCTCTCTTACTTGCCGGTCGTAAAACAAAAGACGTATACCCTTGGAGCGGTTTACAAACATTACGCCGGTAAAAATCTCTACTCGGTCATTATCAGCCGCAGCCAGACCTACAATAAGAATATTAAATACAAAGACAATGATGAAAGCAAGGAAGAGAATCTCTCCTTAAATTACCGTTCGGACGAGATAGAGAATAAGTTCCGTACGGAAAACACGTTCCGTTTACCATTCATTCAATTGAATGTCGGAGGAAATATCGAATATGCCCAATATACGAATGACACGTATCAAAAGCAATTTACCTCTATCCCCCGTACCATCGTATATCAAACAGACCTTGGCGTATGGAAGTGGGGTATCTACGCCACGGCTATTTATGAGAGTTATAACGAGCGGTTTACCGCATCTTTAGGTATTCGTGCGGACGCGAACAATTATTCCTCGGATATGAATAATTTGTTAGATCAATTATCCCCTCGCCTCTCCTTATCCTACCGTTTGTCCGATCCGCTTTATATAAACGCGAATATCGGACGCTATTACGAGCTCCCCCCTTATACGACATTGGGATTCAAGGATAATGAAGGTAATTATATAAACCGGGCAAATCATCTAAGCTATATCCGGAGCGACCAAGCCGGACTAGGCTTGGAATACCGTCCCACCTCATACCTGAAATTCACGGCCGAAGGATTCTATAAACATTATGATCGTTATCCGATGTCCATACTCGACAGTATCCCGCTAGCGTCGAAAGGTACGGACTATGGCGTTTTGGGGAATGAGGCGGTATCGTCTACCGCCACAGGACGAGCTTATGGGCTGGAGATCATGGGGCGCTGGTATAATTATAAAGGGCTTACCTTCATCGCCTCCTATACGTTGGTGAGAAGCGAATTCAAGGATGGGAGAAATACGGACATGTATCTCCCCTCGGCTTGGGACAATAAGCATCTGTTCACGTTTAGCGGAACTTACTCTTTACCCAGGAATTGGGACGTAGGCGCCAAGTTCCGGGTAGTAGGAGGCGCTCCCTATACGCCTTACGACGTAGAAAAGAGTAGTTACGCCGAAGCTTGGGACGCTAATAACGGGTTATACTATAATTACAGCCGGTTTAACAGCGAACGGCTCAAGCCTTTCACGCAGTTAGATATCCGTATCGATAAAACATTCTACTTCAAGAAGATCATGCTTGGAGCCTATATCGACATCCAAAACATATTAAATTCCAAATACAAAGAGCAAGACGTATATATCAAAACGGGTAAAATCATCAACCCGGAAGCTCCCAGAGATGAGCAACGGTACGAATTAAGGTCGATAGAACGTCTTACCGGGACGCTTCTCCCAAGTATCGGAGTGATGATTGAGTTATAGATTTTGAGCGTAATAGATTCTTTTTATTTTCAATTTCAGCAATTAATCATAAATTTTTTTTACTTTTGTGGCCAGTATCAACAATAAGTTGTATCTTAATCGCAAATAAGCACATGAATAGGTAGGTGAAGAATGAGATTATTAAAAAACTACATACGATTCGCACTCTTTATCGTGCTAAGCCTAGTCTGTTCTTTCCACTTATACGCTACAGATAATGACGGCCCTATTCTAATCATTAGCTCATACAACCCCGATACACGTAATACGACCGCCAATATCTCCGAGTTCATGGAGGAATATAAGCGGAGAGGTGGTATCTCGCCGGTGGTTATCGAGAACATGAACTGTAAAAGCCTTCCGGAGGCCCTCTTATGGCAAGATAAGATGAGAGATATATTGGATAAGTATAAGGGAAAGAATACCCCTCAGCTTATCATCATCCTAGGTCAAGAGGCATGGGCTTCTTATATCGTCCAAGACTATAAGCCCGATATACCGGTTTTATGCGGCATGATCAGTAAGAACGCGATCTTGTTGCCCGACTCGAATTTGAATCTCGCCGAATGGGAGCCGAAATGCATCGATATCCAAGAGTACGTAGATAAAGGTTTGCATCTGGGCGGATTCCTGTACTCTTACGACGTGATAGAAAACATCCGGTTAATACATAAGCTATATCCTAAAACCCAAAATATAGCATTAATCACCGATAACACCTACGGTGGTTTAGCTATGCAAACCTTGGTGAAAAAGGAAATGAAAAACATCAAGGATCTAAACTTGATATTACTGGATGGAAGAAAGAATAATATCTACACCATCGTAGAGCAAATCAAGAACCTGCCGGATCAGACCGTGATATTGATCGGCACATGGCGTGTAGACGTGAACGACGGGTATTACGTGGGCAACGCCACCTACACCATGATGAGCGCCAACCAGAATATACCCGCTTTCACATTGGCCTCCGTAGGAATCGGGCACTGGGCTATCGGAGGCTTCAACCCTAAGTATAGGTCTATCGGGGCCGATTTAGCGAAAGAGGCTTTAAGTATATTAAACAAGGAAATCGCCCCAAAAGATATCCATCCCCAAGTCATCCCCAATGAATATGTGTTCAACGCTTTAAAGATAAAGGATTTTAATATCAGCAGACATTCATTGCCGCACGACGCTAGGATTATCAATGAGGACCCGAGCCTATTCTCCAAATACAGGTTCGAGATCTTGCTATGCGTAATCACCATATTGTTTATTTTCCTGATTATGATATTAATCTTCTTTATCCGCGCCAAAAAGCTGAGAGATAAGTTATTGGATCTACAGAAGGATAATATCTTGATCATGAACAATATTCAAGCTTCCATACATTTCATCAAGCCGGATTATACCGTCAAATGGAGAAACGAGGTAGAGTTTCATGACTGTCTCTTTGAATTCGGTCCGACGAACTGCTTCTTGGTCAAGAACGGAGTAAAACCTTATTGTACCCATTGCCCGGTAACGAAGGCCATGGAAACAAAAAAACAGGTCGATATCACGAATGAATTCGACGATGGGAAGTATCTTCATATTCTAGCGAACCCTGTATTAGATGAGCACGACAACCTTATCGGGGTTATCTTCAAGAAAGAAGACGTAACCAAACAAAAACAGGCCGAAAACGAATTGAGAGAAGCGAAAGAGAAAGCGGAAGAGTCCGATCGATTGAAATCCGCCTTCTTGGCGAATATGAGTCATGAGATTCGTACGCCATTAAACGCCATCGTCGGCTTCTCCGGACTATTGGCCGTAACCGATAATCTGGAGGAGAAGGAGGAATATGTCAATATCATTAATAGCAACAACGACCTATTACTACAATTGATCAATGATATTCTCGATCTAGCCAAGATAGAGGCGGGCACGCTAGAATTCGTGGATTCGGACGTAGATGTCAACCAACTATTCTCTGATATCGAACAGACTTCCCGTTTGAAAGCGGCAAACGGCGTACAGGTATGCTTTGTCGAGAAGATCCCGAATTGTATCTTACGTACCGACCGTAATCGCGTCTCCCAAGTCATTACGAACTTTATCAACAATGCCCTCAAGTTCACGACCCAAGGCAGTATCTTGTTTGGCTACCGTCCCAGAGGCGATGAGTTGTATTTCTATGTAAAAGATACGGGATGCGGTATAGCGAAGAATAAGGTCGATCAAGTTTTCACCCGTTTCGTTAAGTTAAATAGCTTTGTGCAAGGAACCGGTCTGGGATTGTCGATCTGCCAAATGATTATCAAGCGTCTGGGGGGAGAGATAGGAGTGGAGTCGAAGTTAGGGGAAGGTTCTACGTTCTGGTTTACATTGCCCTATTCGATACTGGAGATGCAGGAGGTCTCGCAAGAGAGACCAAAGACCGAGAATGTACAGAAGAGCAAATCATCCAAATCGACAACCCTATTAATAGCTGAAGATAACGAAAGCAACTATACTCTATTCGAAGCTCTGTTGAAAGATTACAACCTTGTACACGCATGGAACGGCGAGCAAGCGATCGATTTATTCAAGAAACATCAACCGGATTTAATCCTGATGGACTTAAAAATGCCGATCGTAGACGGCTATGAGGCTACCCGGGTAATTCGGGAAATGAACCCGTCCATCCCCATCATCGCCGTAACGGCTTTCGCCTTCGCGGAGGATGAGGAACGGGTCAAACAAAGTGGATTCTCTTCTTACATCGCTAAACCGATCAAGCCGGATAAGCTAATCGCATGCATTAATTCTTATTTATAATCTTCCCTTTTCCTGGGGTTTCGATATAATAGTCCGCAAAAAGGGTTAAGATTAAGTGAACGGTAAGACTATTTAAGCGAAAGAAAAAGCGGGGAGAAAAAAGGAAGACTACCTTTGAGCGCAATTAACAACTCAGGCATTCATGAGACCACTATTGATTGGATTTTTCGTCTGTATAAATATACACTTAGGCTATGCGCAATGGACTGAGCGAGATTCGATCTGGCTACAGGATGTATTAGCAGGCAAGGATTCCATCAAACTGAACCCTGAATTCCAGAAAGCCATCCAAAGCGGCTCTTTCCTCGATCCGGGAACACCGATGGGGAAACCTCAACTAGCCGCCCCAAGCGATATCCCTATCACCAAAGATTTCTCGGAATATATCCAGCAAGACGATACGACACGCCGGAAAGTAGCGTTAAAGGATTTGCCGCCATCGGTATTCTGGCGACATAATCCACCGTATAAAAAGATACTACCTGTCTATCAGTCCATATTGGATGAAATAAAAAGGACTCCGCCCAGCGGCCGTACTTCACTAGCCACCTTCGATCTAGGAAGAATGACCAGCCGGAAAACATATGTCCATAAACGCAACGCGAAACGCAGCGGAACTTGGCAAAACTACGGCAACCTCCCTACCCCGGATGTCATCTCTAAGAAGAAGAAATTCGAAAGGCAACAGGCTGAGGCCGCGAAAAAGGACTCTACATTGATTATCCAACCACCTATCAATTAGCTTACAAGCTTAGCTTACATCTCTGGCAAGGCCGTGAAGGGGAGCGAGGAAAACCGTGATACTTTGTCACGGTAGATACCGTCCTATTAGATCAAAGTGTTATCGGCAGTAGATTGTCTATCGGTATGATTTCTTGTCTGCCTGTATACATACAGATCTTTTCACCTAGGTGAAGAGATCGTATCACCTAGGTGAAAAGATCGTATCACGGAGGTGAAAAGATCTCTTCACCTCCGTGATACGATTAGATTGTACGGTGCTTGGCGATACTATCCACTATCCTTACCCCTAGAGTGGATAGGATTCAGGGTTAGAATATAACGAGTTCATCCCGCTACTCTTCACGGCCTTCACCGCAAGTCGCTATCATACAGGGCATATTCTTATCCTCTTTTATTTATTATTCGTTTGCTCCAGCCACCAATCGATTAGCCTACGGGCCAAACTTAGCTTACGGGGAATCTCCGGTAGGTTGTCTTTGGTATAGAAGGCGCCGGAGCTTAGTTCCTCATCCTGCAACTTGATTTTCCCGCTTACATAATCCGCGACAAAGCCGACCATCAAACCACTCGGATAAGGCCATGGCTGGTTGCCGAAATAAGTGATATTATCGACCTCTAGACCCGTTTCCTCACGCACCTCCCGGCGCACGCACTCTTCCAAGGTCTCGCCAACCTCCAAGAATCCGGCCACTAATCCATGGAACGTCCCCCGGAAATTGCGGGCATGTACCAAAAGGATCGAATCGCCCTTACGGATCAGGACGATCATCGCCGTTGAGATTGTCGGATAAATCTCATGTTTACAAGCAGGACATTGCTTCGTGATCGGCGTAGTCCGCACGGTAGGAGTACCGCATACCGGACAAAAACGGCTATGGCTATCCCAATAAAGCAATTGATAAGCCTTACCCGCCTTCTCGTAACAGGCTTTCGAGATATAATCCCAAGAGGCACGCAATCCGATAGGTACGTAACGATCATTCTCCTCCACCGGAGTATCTAATTCCGCCGTACGCGCGGGAAGTCCATCCCGGTAATCAACCTCCAGCGTATGAGAAACCGGAACCGGGGGATTCTCGCTATAAGGGATGGTGTACGTATCGTTCTCTTTCTGAAGCAACAGTTGGTCTTTATAAAAAAGGAACCAATAACAGGGTTTATTTGAAGTCTCCATGCTGATATTTCCGAATTATCTTTCTGTATTTAAAACATCCGCGAACTTACGAATTAAAATCCAAAAACGTGCGGAGGCGAACGTGTAAGGCGTATCCTTTCTCCCCGATCTGACGAAGGGCATCCTCTGCGGCACTATCCAGTTTGAACTCCATCACGTAGATATAACGATCCGTTTGAAGCATAAGATCGATACGCCCGTTGAGATATAGATGAGGATGCTTATGGCCAGTTCTCAGCGTTTAAGCTAATGGAGATGACCCATAATGAGCATCCTTGGAAATCTACGCAAGTGGGAATTGGAAATATTATTTCAAAAGAAAAGATCAAGGACTATTTTCTCACCCGGATAGAAGCATAATGACTAAAAGTAAAAAGATAAAGATTCCATGTGCTGAAACTTCCGTTGGAAAAAGAAATTTGACAGAGACTTCTATCGACTATCCTGTATTCTGTTTCAAATATTTCCAAAAGGAATGCCTCAAAATGTGTTCTGAGTCGCAAATAAAGGAATTCTTTGACAGGCTTCAACGATTAGGGGAACTTGGTTGGAAAGAAATAAACACCAATGGCAGGCACGATTATGGATGGGAGATGTTACCTACGGATCAAATAAAGAAGAAACTGCCACCATTCATCACACCGGATATACCAAGATTGATGGTTTTCAGATATAATAATGAAAATTACCCGTTTATAGCCCATAGAAAGAGGCTGTAATCTGAACTCTGTCCAAAAACAATTACCTTTGTATTATGGATAGAAATAGTCAAGAGTATCAGTTAATGCGCGACAAGGCATTATCACAACTGCGTAGTGGAGAGTCCCTGACAG
>JAQVCX010000175.1 GCA_028689545.1 Parabacteroides sp. | reverse complement strand
GCCGAGAACAGACCAAACAATAAGGTGCAAATATATTTTTTCATACGTTTCTTCTTTTTTTAAAGTTCTGTTATTGTATTTCATTTCTTGTGTTATTTCCCCAAACGGTAGATATACTGCTGCAACATCACCTTCTGCAAATCGGGGTCCACGTAATAACTGTCCGTCAAGCGGTTATAATGGTCATACTCAAAATGAGTCACCACGCCGTTCGGGTCTGTCACTCCGGTAAGTCCTTTCACCGGGTCGTAATCGTAAAGCGTTACCCTGGCACCCGGCAGCGCCTCGCGCAGGGACCCGATTTTATTCAGGATATCATCCGAGGGTTTGGCAAGGCCCGACCAGGCATCCAGCACATTGGTACTCGTCGTCGGATAGCCCATTCCTGTCAATACCGCATCGCGCGTAGCATTCTCGATCTTGGCTATCGGAAAACGGTTGAGATACCCCCACAGGAAAGTGATGGGCGTGCCGTCCTTACCTTTAATTTCCGCCACATTATTGTGACTGTCATAAGCCGTATAGACCACCTCGTCACGGAAGTCGGAAGTCTGGTCCGTCTTGCTGCGGATACGTTCGGGGAAGCAGGTACCATTCTTGAACAGGATGCGGTTTTCACGTGAATGCCCGCCTTCACTATGCTTGTGACAGGAAAGGATGGAAGGAAAACCACTCAGGAACTCATACTCATCGGTAACGGCGGTACTGTTACTGTTAGTCATCGCTACCTTCCCGGGTTCCAGCGAAGTTCCCGGATTTGAGAAATCGATATTGTATGAATAGTCTCTTGTTGTCACAAGGCTGTCACGACGTCCGTTGGCCGGGTAATATTCGGTCGTTCTTTCCTTACTGAGTACACAGTAGTTGGTCACATCCAGGAAAAACTCAGTCTGCACCTTTGAATTCTCATCACCGGGCGTATAATAATTACTTGCGACAAAAAGTTCCTTGCCATCGAAAGTGCTTTTATTCATGTGTTTGCGGTAAGTCTCGGCATCAATCGAAATCAGCCGCACCGGAAGATCGACAAAAACGCTTCCGTTGGAAGAGACTCTGGTATTTTCATAATCCGTACGTGAAACCAGTTCATCCTTCTTGAAACAATTCTTACGGATCAAACGGCCATAAATCTGATAACTGTCGGAAGGGTGTCTTGCCAGATCATCCGAAGGGTCTTGCGGATGGGCGGGGAAAGGACGGAACAGCTTACGCAGGTCTTTCTCCGGTTTGTTTTCCAGAAACTGCTTAACCATATCGGTCTGTCCGTCATACCAACTCAGCACTCCCTCGTAATTGTGCAGCTTCACATTGTAATAGTAATCCGTATGAATGGATTCCATTCCGTCCCCGCTGATTTCTTCACTGACAATATTATACATTACGGCACTTCCGTTATTGAACGTAATATTGGAGTGTGGCATTGAACGATACGTAGTCAGGTATTCAAACCAGGTAAAGTCGTTGGTGGGACCCTCTACAAACTTGCTCATGCCCGAGCAATAATCCCGTTCGCTGACAATGTGCTTGATGGCACCGCCACCCCAGATTGGTTCATAACCGGCATTATTCACTTTGGTCAGTCCATACCGGTAAGATTTAATCGTACGGCGGCTGGTATGCGGATCCAGGGTAACAATGCTCTTTACACGCAACCCGCCTACCGGATGGAGATAATTGCGGTAATTGGCGGAATGGTTGGGATCACGGAACCCACCATAATTCCCTTCATACTCAAAAGTGGTCTGTATCCCTTGCGGATCGGTGATACGGCTGAGAATGCCGGATGCCGCCCACCCGGCATTCGCTTCCCGGTTCCGGCCCGAATGCTCGAGAATGGTTTCCAGTGTTTTTCCTATCCCGTTGGGCACATATACTTTTTTACGGAAGCCGGGAATATTCTTTTCGTCTTCGGTATTGTTGTTGGCACCGTTGCAGAATCCCCAGTGGTCTACCGCTACGGTGTAGATGGAAGGGACATTATAAATATTACTATAATGGAACGCATACACCTTTGTTTCCACTCCGGGAGCCGAGACACGCACCGAGTCGAGTTTGGTCAGGGAGGTGGAACTGTTGTAAAGACTGATAAAGAATTCGATGGAACGGATCGTCTCACCTTTGGCATTGGTCACATCCATACGGTCGTAAGCGCCCGCTGCCGTCACATCGGATCCGACTGTCTTATAAGAAACCGAAAGAGCATTACCGAAATAATTAATCTTGCTCAGACGTGCTTCTTCACCACGTCCGCCCAGAAAAGAACCGCTCGTAGGATAATGCACACCAGCCTGCGACTCCGAAAGGGGAGTGAGTTTGGCGTTATAAGGTGACGTGTAGCCGTCAGCATCTATGCGGAAATGTTCGTTGGACTTTCCGGGCACCATCTTTGAAAATAATAGCTTAGGGGAACCATTCTGGACGGAATTAATAATGATACGGCTATCCAGGTTAAAATAGGCACTCGGATGCAGCAGGGTTCGAATCATGTTATATTCAAAGGTGACCGGATCGTTTGTTTGCCGGGGAGAACGGATGGCGGTGCACATCCAACGGGTGATAATATCGTCCGCTTTCTCATTCACACCGCCAAATTCGTATTTCACACCACTGCCATCCGTGATATCCATGCGTGTTCCGCTATAACGGACTTCATCATTGGTCAAGGGGATGCAACGCATGGGGTTGAACGGTTCCAGGAAATATCCGCTACCTCCACCGTGGGGAAGTTTGTAGACAAACTTGTCCGGTTGTGTGTCATATTGGTTATCTACTTTGGCGTTATAATATCTCAATTGCTCCACCTTGTCTGTCGGGGCTGTGCTGTTCCGGGTGTTGAACCAGCCGTATGTGTCGCTGTCCACCACGCCTTTGACCTCCCGCATGATGGAAGGTTCCAGGCTTAGTGTCCAACCCGTACCGGCAAGTCCACTGCGTTCTTTGGGTTTGAGTCCCGAGGCATGGTAAGACAGGGAGATTGGAATGGTTATTTCTCCCGCTACGATTTCATACAGGGGGATGGTAATGTTGGGAATTCCCGTACAATAGTCTATCGGATAGGACTGGTACTTCTCCATGGCTGCCGCCTCCGGTGATACGGGTACGATACGGGGAACGTCCAGGCTGATTTCATGGGTTTGTTGCGCATGTATTCCTAATAGCGGAAAACACGCCAGCAAAAGAACTCGGGATAACTTTCCGCTTATTCCGCTTATCCTGCTTATTCTGCTTTTAGAATTGATTGTATTAAAAATATTCATTATTATCTTGATTTTAATGGATTAAGTAGTTTATTTATAAATAAAGTTCAGGTAGACAATCCCCCTGGCAGAACCAGGTTCTTATCCACGGGGGATTGTACCGGTGTTTGTGTACCGAATCTGTTTGGAGCATTCATTGATGAAAGCTGCCTACAAATTCTACAGGTTCATTGCATTGCCTCCCAGTGCGCCGAGCACTGCTGAAGCCACGGCGATAATCGCTTTGAGGATGATATCCCATGCTGATTTCTTCATTGCCATCATTTTCCCACCTCCTTTCCGGGTCTTTAAATAGTTTTAATCGGTTTATAATGCTCCT
>JAQVCX010000083.1 GCA_028689545.1 Parabacteroides sp. | reverse complement strand
CGCCTCATCACACCTGTCCAAGACAAATGGATCCTGACAGAACCCTCAACGTATACCATTTATAGGAACGAGCCAAATGGCGGCCTACAACCGTTTATAACCAGGACTCCATCCGTGCGTACGATGGAGCCTGAGATTTTCCTTTTTCCCGGAGTTATTACCCCGCGTTATTATTTCCTGCAAACAGTGAAAAAAGAATGTGACTTCGAGAAAAATCAAGATATGCCCAAAACGGATCTCGTGTTTGATAGGCAAGAGAACAAAATATACCAATATACAGTCTACAATAGAGACTTCAACAAGCGGACAGAAGATATGTCTGCCAGATGCATCAACGGAGAAACGGCCTTTTACGTAACGCTGGAAGCCAATGAGCTGGTAGAGGCTTATGAAAAAGACAAACTAAACGGACCATTAAAAGCGATCGCGGCTAAACTAAACGAAGAAGACAACCCGGTGATAATGATCGTTAAACCTAAAAAATAAGTTTACTTTGCCATGTTAACACATTACTGTGTCATTGCCTTCAAAAACATCTGGAAGTATAAAGTCAGCGCCTTCATCAGTATTCTAGGGCTGGCTTTTGCCCTCGTCTGTTTCGTGCCCATACTCTATTGGATGGACCATGAGACCGCTTACGATTCTTTCTATAAAGGCTCCGAGTCCATCTACCGTATCTATGGCGTAGAGAAACAATCCGGGAAAGTGAACAAAGGAGCCTCGAAAGGTATCGAAAACAGCTTACGAGAGCAAATGCCGACCATCGAGGTCTCCACCTCGTTGATGCTTTCACCCGAGAACTGCCGCACGCAAGAGATCCCTTATGTGCAAATGAATATGCTTTATACAGACAGCACGTTCCTGGAGGTATTCCCGCAAACGTTCGTTTGTGGAGAAATGAATCGTCCGTTACAAATCGTAAATAACACGATCTTGAGTGAAAGCATGGCAATCCGTCTATTTGGCGACGCGGAAAAAGCGATCGGTCAACCGATACAGACCTTGATGAGAGCCTCCTTGCCTCCCTACATCGTCACGGCGGTGGTGAAAGATCCGCCAGCCCATACCAATTTACCGTTTGACGCTATCATCGACCATAACATGATACAGCATTTTTCCCTGCTACCCCCAGAGGCACAATGGAGCTTCTTTGTCATGGACCTATACGTGAAACTCCATCCAAGCGCAGACCCAGAGGCCTTCGCCGATCAACTAAAAGAATTACCCGAGCGTATTGGGGTGAACAGGGAGATCGAGTTACGAGCACTTCCCATCTGTAAGATCCGCCACCACCTGAATGAAGATACACTCTTTACCTTAAATTTCATCGGCTTGTTTGTCGTATCCGGTGCCTTATTATTATTTGCCGCCCTCTTCAATTTCTTGAATTCCTATATGGATCTCTTTCGGCAACGTGTGCGGGAATGGCGTTTGCGCATAGTCAACGGCGCGACGAGAAAGCAATTGATCGGACAAATGTCTGTCGAGCTAGGCTGTTCCGTGATTATATCCTTGTTGGTAGCCTTGATCTTCGTGGTCCAAGTCAAGCCGCTTTTCGCCCGGTGGCTGGAGATTGATTTGGAGATGGGCCGGCTTCTGTTCCTTTTCGTTGGGGTAGGAATAGGCACATTCCTCATCATCCAATGCGCGGGATTAGTATTCTTCGGACGATTCAGCCATACGGCAACCACCTCGCTCGTTCCCAAAGAGACGGTCAAACCCCTTTTGTTACGCCGCATGGCCGTGACCTTGCAATTGATGATCAGCATCCTGTTTATCGTAGCATCGGTGGTGGTCATGGAACAGATGAGATTCGTAAGTCAAAAAGATTTAGGCTTCGCCCCAAAAGGTCTTATCCGATTATCCGGCTTCGTGGACGTATCCGGGAAAATAGAATCCACGTTGATGCAAGAGTTAAGCACTATGCCGCAGGTCAAAAGCTTCACCGATACGAACTTTAAGCCTCAACATCATGTCGATCCCATGGCGATCTTCACGAATGTGGAATGGGAGGGTAAACCGCTGGACACGAAAGTGGACTTCCACCTCTACGGTACCGACCACCGGTTTGGTGAAACCTTCGGCCTAAAGATGTTAATGGGCCGATGGTGGACGGAGGGCAACGAACTGAGTGTCGTGCTCAACGAGTCGGCGGTTCGTGCCATGGGCTTACAAGACCCGGTCGGCAGTATCATCCGCATGCCATGGTGGTCAGACTTCAGCGTGATGAAAGAATACGAGATAGTCGGTGTCGTCAACGATTTCCATGCGCTATCTTTCCGGGAAAGTATTCATCCGACGCTATTCATTCCTTCGGGCGGACTGGTGAATAATCTATATATCCGGGTCGCATCGGGTGAGGAAGGAAACCTCACACGCCGTATCACGGAACTCCTGCCCAAGATCGATCCAACGCTAGCGGACACCCGGCTCACCCCGATCGGGACGCTTTACGATGAGCTGAACCAATCCGAGATAGTCGGCCTCAAGATCTTTTCGTTCCTCGCTTTCGCCTGTCTGCTAATCTCCTTGTTCGGCATCTACGCCGTCGCCACGGCCTCCACGAAACGGCGGCGTAAAGAGATCGCTATCCGGAAAGTGGTAGGCTCGAAAGCCTCCGAGATCATTCTCCTGTTTTTCAAGGAATACACACGATTGATCGTCATCGCGGGAATCATCGCTTTCCCGATCGGCTATCTCGTCATGAACTATTGGTTGCGAGGCTACGCCTATCGCGTCCAAATCCAGATCTGGTGGTTGGTGGGTGTATTTATCGCCATTACCGGCATGGTTCTATTTACGATCTGGAAACAGGTATTTAAGGCAGCCAACGAGAATCCGTCGGAAGTAATCAAGAGTGAATAACAATGTATATCTGCTATGAGAGCATGAAAGAAGGGAATGAAAGAGCCGTACGATATGATATTTTGATGTGGTTATCCTAGATAATGCCAAGGATTTTATGTAAGTTCGCGATTTCTAAATATATAATAGAATATGGAACATCCATTGAATATTTACAACACGCTTACGAGAAAGAAGGAGCCATTCAAACCCCTGCATGAGCCGCATGTAGGTATGTATGTATGTGGCCCTACGGTTTATGGTGACGCTCATTTGGGACACGCGCGCCCGGCGATCACGTTCGACTTGCTATTCCGTTATCTCACTCATCTAGGATATAAAGTACGCTATGTACGCAACATAACCGATGTCGGACATTTAGAGCACGATGCCGACGACGGGGAGGATAAGATCGCCAAGAAGGCACGGCTTGAGCAGTTGGAGCCGATGGAAGTGGTTCAATATTACCTCAATCGCTATCATCAAGCGATGGACGCGCTGAACGTACTTCCTCCTAGCATCGAGCCGCACGCTTCCGGACACATCATCGAGCAAATCGAGCTGGTCAAGAAGATTCTGGATAACGGCTACGCTTACGAAAGCCAGGGATCCGTCTATTTCGACGTGGAAAAATATAATAAGGATCATAAGTATGGCATCCTTTCCGGCCGCAATATCGAGGATATGCTGAATACGACCCGTGCGTTGGACGGACAAGACGAGAAGCACAACGCCATCGACTTCGCCCTTTGGAAATGCGCCCAGCCGGAGCATATCATGCGTTGGCCGTCTCCTTGGAGCAACGGTTTCCCCGGCTGGCATTGCGAATGTACCGCTATGGGCAAGAAATACCTTGGGGAACATTTCGACATCCACGGGGGTGGCATGGACTTGATCTTCCCGCACCACGAATGCGAGATCGCGCAGGCCGTGGCTTCCCAAGGGGATGACATGGTTCATTATTGGATGCACAACAATATGATCACCATCAACGGGCAGAAGATGGGTAAATCGCTGGGTAATTTCATCACGCTGGAGCAATTCTTCACGGGCGATCACGCCTCCTTGCAGCAAGCGTATTCCGCCATGACGATCCGCTTCTTCATCCTGCAAGCGCATTACCGCAGCACGGTCGATTTCAGCAACGAGGCTTTGCAGGCGGCCGAGAAGGGCTTGTCTCGCTTAATGGAAGCCTACGGGCATTTGATGAAGTTGCAGCCTTCCGCTACCTCTACCGTAGACACGAAAGGTCTTCGCGAGAAATGCTACGAGGCGATGAATGATGACTTGAACTCACCGATCGTGATCTCTCATCTATTCGACGCTACCCGTGCGATCAACTCCATAAAAGATGGCAAGGCTACCCTGTCCGAGGAAGACTTGAAAGAGTTACAAGAGGTATTCCATTTATTCTTGTTCGATATCCTTGGAATGAAAGACGAGGCTTCCGCAGGTGGCAACAATTATGAGACCTTTGGCAAGGCCGTAGACTTATTATTATCCATCCGCCAACAAGCGAAGGCAAACAAAGACTGGGCGACTTCCGACAAGATCCGTAACGAATTAACCGCCATGGGATTCGAGATCAAGGATACCAAGGATGGAGCGGAATGGAAATTAAGTAAATAAGCCATGACGATTCAAGAGTTTCTGCGAGGCGATAAATTCGCCTTGCTGGCGGGCGTTGAATTAGTAGAGACCGGCAATGGCTACGCCAAGGCACGTATGCTCATCAAGCCGGAACACCTGAATGGAGGTGGCGTATGTCAGGGAGGAGCGATCTTTACCTTGGCGGACTTAGCGTTCGCTGCGGCTACCAATAGCCACGCACGACTTACTTTGTCCATTACCTCCAACATCAATTTCTTCAAAGCCGAGAGCAAGGGATATTTATACGCGGAGGCAAAAGAGGCTTTTAACCATAAGAGACTGGCGAATTGCGAGGTACGAATCACCAACGAAGCAGGGGAGCTAATCGCCACATTCAATGGTACAGGTTACCGGAAAGATACGGAACTGCCTTTCGAACCATTGACGTAAAGCATCCAAACCAGATAAAGAAAGCCTTTGGGGGACGATCCTCAAAGGCTTTTCTCATTTATAGGGTCTTCTATATACCCGCTATATAGGAAGTAGCTTGTCTGTCCGTATCATTTCTTGTCTGCCTCTATATATACAGATCGTTTCACAGAGGTGAAGAGATCGTATCACGGAGGTGAAACGATCGTATCACCTAGGTGAAAAGATCTCTTCACCTCCGTGAAACGATTAGTATGTCCGGTGCTTGGCCATACTATACACCGTTCTTATCCCTAAAGAGACTACGATTAATTGTTATAATATCACGGGATTATCGGGTGAGGCGTTATTTCTTCTGCACTACGATACGGCAACTGAGCGGGGCACGCAGGTTATAGGAGTCCGCGTAATAGACCTCGGCCGCCCCTATCTTTAGCTTTGCCCGGATCTTGACCGGTATATGATTCTCGTCATCCCCGATCCACACCTCGGCCGCTTCCTTGGCTTGGGTGAAAGCCTCATCATAAATATCGATATAGAAGTGGCGGGTACGAAACTTGGCCTCTTTATGCTCCACGATCTGCTGCCCCGTATAGCGGAAACGGGCATGTATCAGATCTCGGCCGATCGCTATCACGAAAGGGAACTCCCTTCCGCCATTTATCGCGGACCAGTCCAAGGAACGGAGATACATCGTAGCTCCCAGCATATCAAAGACGTGCCCCTTCCCTACCAGTATCGTATCGATCTTTGTCTCCTCCGGGGTATAGCGGCGCGAATGGATCGTCGCCCTGTCACGTCCCTGATAGTCGAACCGGAGGTTATCCACCAAATAATAATCTCCTTCATTCGCACGCTTCGAGCTAAACAGAAGGCGGGGTTCCTTCGAGTAAAAACAGTCCATCGTATCCCGCATCTTGAACACTTTCTCCATCATCCCGGAGGTACGGAACAATAAATTATAATTCCACGAGGGTACCCCTTCATACCGCGACTCCTTTACGGAAAGGGTGGCCAATCCGGCCTTAGGCATGATCAGTCCCCATTTGAAATAAAGATCGTAATCCACCCGTTCCCCATGAGACAACGGCAAGGTTTGTGCCCGCAAAGACGTAAGACTCGCCACGCAAAAAAAGAAAACGCATATATACAGTTTAGAAGCGCAAGCCGCCCACACCGCTGTCCCTATTGGACGAAGACTGTGTTCCCTCATTTTTGTAATCTCTTTTCTTTTTCGTTAGCTCCTTCGGTTTATTCTTCGTGATATCGATCGGTTTCTGCCGTTTCATCGGCGTAGCCTTGATGTTCCAAGTCTCCTCCACTTCCCAGTTCTGCATGATATTGAACATCTTCGGGCTATAGAAGACAAACTCCGGCTGCCGTTTCTCGGCGTAATTACCCGTATCCCAGACACCGTCATCATTCACGTCTAATACCAGTCGGGCATAATATTTATCCGGTTTCAAGTCCATGAAGAGCACGCCGCCCTCTTTTACCTTCACCTTGCGGATCGGCTGGTCGCTGCTATTCAATAATTCCACGAAAGCGGTAGTATCCGCTCCCTCGATATTGATATATAAATGTCCGTACTCATCTTTATTCTTGATCTTAAATTCCCCGCTATGCACGTCGTTCCATTTGCCATAGGCGCTGAATATCGTGGCGGAATCTACTTCCAAACGGTATTCCTCGCCATATTTCCACGGACGCTTGATAAAGAAATTCAAGGAATTCGTCGTATCCGGGAAGAAATCGAAGTCAACGGCCTCCCAAAGCGTATCCACTTTCTGATCCAGATAAAAATGATCTTTCGTCAATCCCGCTACCGGCTCGCTAAACGTAACCGCTACCGTATCATACAGGTTGATGGAACCAGAAGCGTTTACACTCATTCCCAGAAATTCGATAGGTTCCGGCTCATCGCCTTTCTTCTTTTTCTTCTTCTCGGCAGGACGGCGACGCATGGTAAACTGTACCGTGTCCGTTTGCGGACGAAGTATATTCAAGGAATCGCTTTTCAGGTAGTTCACCTCCACCTGCAGCGTATCTTGCTTCCAGATCAAGGAATCGGTCAACCAGTAATGCACGGCTTTTCCTTCCTCCGCTGTCTGCAAGAAATACCAATCGCTATCCGCCGGGGTGAAGTTCAAAGGGACCGGTACCGGAATGGTATCCAAGGAGGCATTGAAGCGCAAGGTCAGTATTTTCTCATCCGTACGCTCCGGCTTCAACATATATTGACGCTCGACTTTCTCCTTAAACAGGCGCAACTCGATATTGTCCGGCAGGAAATGGGTATAACCCACCGTCATCACCGTATCGATCGTCAAGCTATCTTTCCAAATCGTATCCAGGCGGCTCGCCAGCTCAAACGCGGGGACGATCAAGGAATCGTAAAAGGCGATCTGCTGCCCGGGCTGGCTGTACTTATAGGAGCGCATCACATCTTCCAAGGCGTAGATCCGATAGGTTCCGGGTGCCATATTACGAATCGTAAACTCTCCCTTGTCGTTCGTACGGGAAGTACGGACAAACGGGATCGTCGTGAAGGCGGAATCCTCCAGATTCGTATGCACGCCGATCGTAATACCCGACATAGGTTCCAGATTCTCGGCGTTCAGCAAGACACCGGATACCTCCATACTGTCGATGGATTCGCCGGTAGAGAACGCGAAGGAATAATTCTCCAATACATTCTTCTCATTATTATCGGAGATCGAACTGGAGAAGTCTATCGTATAGGTCATATTCTCCTTCAACGTATCCATCAGCTCGATGACCGCCTTACGGCCGTTCGCCCGGATAACGGGTTGCTCCATTTGGGGCGGAGTGATGATCACGTTTTCGGTAGGCTTATCGATCTGGATCAACTCATCAAAGATAATCTCCACCGTCTTTCCCTTATAGTTTATCTGGCCGGGCAACGGCGTACTGTTTACGAACTTAGGCGGCATCTCATCATAAGGCCCGCCATTCGGAGAAGCCATATTAGCGCACGAATACAGTACGAGCAGCAAAAGCCCCCCTATAAAGAACCGTAAACTATTTCTCACATATTTATCTTCCATTCAACGTTCACATTTCAATTGAAGGACAAAAATAGGGAAAAATCCCGTGAACGATAAGGATATATATGCTAATTAATCTATCTTTGCATCTAATAGAAGTATAACCAAATAAATAGAACAACTATGTCAGAAGTATCAGGTATCGAATTGGAAAAAGACGCGGCAGGGAACAACAGCTACGTTCGCATCGACTTGAAGAAATATGGGGATATGATCAATCCTATATTGAAACAGCTAGGGGTTATCGGACAAACCCAATTTGACAAGGATTGGGAAAGAGCGATCGACCCAGAGACTTTCCGGAAAGAAGCGAAAATACGATTAAGAAAGTTATTCTATCAAAAACAGAACCATGAAGCAAACCTATAAAGTAGCCTTACTCCCAAACCTATTTCAATAGGTACGGGCAGAATCTGCAATATACTTTCTTCAAAAGGAAAAGTAGCAAGCATACCACTTGGTATATCTTTTTCTCTCGGCAGGATGGCTTATATATAGTACATTATATCACCAACAATCACAAAGACGGAAAATACATACATCCTTCCATCAAGGAGGAGGATTAACACTCCGCTTCAGCAACCTGAACCCGATCCGGCAATACAAACACTTTCGCTTCTCGCAATATTCTCGTTTTAACTGGATGAGCGATTGCGTATCACCGGCGTTACGGACTTGGATACCGGACCGGGCGAAAGCGGTTACGATATGATTGCGTTCCGGCGGGATACTCTCCAAGAGGCGAGTCGCACGCAAGCAATACTCCGGAAGCTTATTCCGGCCGCCGTAAGCGAATAGCAGAGGGACTACCGCGTTTATTAGCAGGACATTCAAGGCGTTCTCCCCGATCATTTTATCTTTCTCCACCGAGGCGTATTGGAAATGATAATGATTCTTCCAATAATCCGAGGGTGGGATACGGAAATAATCCTTGATCTCTCTAGGAGAAGAAGCGGACAGGATCATCGAGAACAACGTATCATACCGATGCCAGATAGCGGCTAGTTGTGCCAACTTCAGATGCGGGAAGTTGGTCGGACGGATGCGGAGGCTTTTGAACAAGGATTCATCTAAAGGCTTGAGATCGAACTTATAGCGGAGAAACTCATATTCCCGCCTCAGCAGACGATAGTAATGGCAGGAGCCCTCTTCCGAGAGCATACCCGCTTGCCCGAAAAGCAGCGCCTCTATTTGTGACTCGCTAGCCCTTTGCTTTTGGATATATCGCAGGGGGAGGCTTTTCGCCAACCACTCGAAAGCGTCGCTATTCACGCCAAAGCCGAAACTACGGGTTAGTAGGATATAGAACACCTCGTTCCAATCCTCTTTGTATTGATCCAGCAGGCGATAAATATCCTCCGTCTTCCGCTCCAGCCGCTCGCTGAGTAGGGCATCCATCCAGGAGGACAGGTGTACGGGATCCACCTCCCTGATCCGCTCAAGACAAGGGACGGGCATCTCCCTTACCAATAACCAATCGATATTTTTCCGGACAGGTTCCGGAACGGGTAATATCAATTGAGGGATAGGCTCACCGTTCATCCGGCTGATGGATGCGTCGTTCGCACCCGTTACATGCAGGATAACGGAGTCGTACGCCTTATCCGAATCATGATGATGGAGCAACCAATCGGAAGCTTTTTCGTGGATCTCCACGCTTCCCGCCCATACCGTACCTGCGATCTTTATCTTGGCGTTGAAGAAGTCGGGACCGGCATCCGTGTTTTGTATTCCGGGATCGATAACAGCGATGGGAAGTCCCTCGGTGGTAGTCAATGAGGTACTCGTGTAGAGTTTGTATTTCCAAACATAGTGTAATAAACGTTCCATATTCTTTCAGAGTTAAGATTTAGGATTCAAATGTAATTCATTTTCTGTATATTTGCGACATTAATTTAATTAAAGTATGAAAATTGCACTTATAGGCTACGGCAAAATGGGCCATACGATCGAGCAGATCGCCATCCAGAGAGGACATCAGATTGTTTCCATCATAGATATGAATAACGCGGAGGATATATATTCGGAGGCGTTCAAGAGCGCCGACGTGGCGATTGAGTTTACGACCCCGGCTACCGCTTTCAATAACTATATGAAATGTTTCGAGGTAGGCGTACCGGTCGTATCGGGTACTACCGGGTGGCTAGACCGTATCGGCGAGATCAAGGAGAAATGCGAGAAAGAGGGCAAGACCTTCTTCTACGCCTCTAACTTCAGCATCGGCGTAAACATCTTCTTCGCCCTGAATAAATATCTGGCGAAAATCATGAACAACTTCCCCTCCTACGACGTTAAGATGACGGAAGTTCACCATATCCATAAGCTGGACGCACCCAGCGGAACGGCGATCACGCTAGCCGAAGGTATCTTGGAGAATATCGATCGTAAAGACCGCTGGACCTTAGAGACCGCCGAGAAGGCTACAGACCTGCCGATCCATGCCATCCGCGAGGGTGAGGTTCCGGGTATCCACGAGATCACGTATGAATCGGACGCGGACACAATCTGTATCAAGCATGATGCCAAGAGCCGTGCCGGATTTGCGCTAGGTGCCGTGATAGCGGCCGAGTTTACCGCCGGAAAGAAAGGTTTCCTAGGCATGAATGACTTATTCAAATTCTAAACGTATTAGCTAATAAGATGAAGAAGTTCACGAAAAAACAATGGATTAAGTTTAGTATAGCGGCCGTATTATACACGTTGTTCGCTATCTGGATGCAAAACGTATGGTTGCTACTGGGATTAATCGTCGTAGTCGATATATTCTTGACGCGCTACATCCCTTGGGGAGCCTGGAAACAGTCAAAGAACCCGGCGGTACGCAACGTGTTGGAATGGGTAGACGATATCGCATTCGCGCTGGTAGCCGTTTATTTCATCAACTTGTTCGTCTTCCAGAACTATCAGATACCGAGCTCTTCCTTGGAGAAATCGTTGTTGGTAGGAGATTACCTGTTCGTCAGCAAATTAAGTTACAGCCCTCGTGTGCCGAATACCCCGATTTCCTTCCCGTTGGTACAAAATACATTGCCTATCTTAAACTGCAAATCGTATCTGGATTGGCCGGAATGGGGCTACAAACGGGTAAAGGGCTTGGGCCACGTGAAACGTAATGATATCGTAGTGTTCAACTTCCCCGCAGGCGACACGATCGCCGTGAAAGTGCAGAATCCGGATTACTACTCCTTGATCGAAGAATACGGACGAGAACGTATCTTATTGGATAAGGCCACGTTCGGCGAGGTAATGTACCGTCCCGTAGACAAACGGGAGAACTACGTGAAGCGTTGCATCGGTATGCCAGGTGATACGATCCGGCTCATCGACAACCAAGTGTACATAGACGGCAAACCCGCGGAGAACCCGGAAGATATGCAATACAACTACTTCATAGAGACGGACGGTTCCCCGATCACAGAGGAGCAATTCCGTTTGATGGACGTAAGCAAGGACGACCGTATGCTGGCTTCCAGCGGCGGTTATTACCAAAACCTATTGTCGTATCTAGGCTTTACGCCCGGCACGAACGGACAGTATAACCCTGTATATCGCCTGCCACTCACGAAAAAAGCCTTGGCAATAGTGGAGAAGCTGCCTACCGTGAAGAAGATAATCATCGAGCCGGAGACGTTGGGCGGACCTACCTATCCGGTCGGATACAATACCGGCTGGACCCGTGATAACTTCGGGCCACTTTGGATCCCAAAGAAAGGGGCTACCATCCCGTTGGACGAACGTAATCTGGCACTGTACAGCCGCCCGATCAAGAATTATGAGAACAACACCTTGGAAGTGAAGGACGGCAAGGTCTATATCAACGGTAAGCCCGAGACTTCCTATACATTTAAATACGATTATTACTGGATGATGGGCGATAACCGCCATAATAGCGCGGATAGCCGCTCATGGGGTTTCGTACCCGAGGATCACATTGTCGGCAAGCCGATCTTGGTTTGGTTATCCTTGGACAAGGACCGCAGTCTGTTCGACGGTGGTATCCGTTGGAACCGCCTGTTCCGCTGGGTGCATCCGGATTAAGATGTAAGAGCATGGAAGATGGAACACGGATAACACGGAATACACAGATGACACGGATTTGTTTTGATAATCAGTTTATTTGTCTTATCCGTCTTGTCCGTGTATTCCGTGTATTCCGTGTATTCCGTGTATTCCGTGTGCTCCGTGTTTAATAATACTTTCAATCCCGAAATGGCGATCAAACGATATATAATGGCTTTTATACGATGGCTGGCAGCTTTTGCGTTAGTCGCGGGGATCGTCATGTTCATACGCTTCTTCTGCATAGAGTCCTACCGCATCTCCACAGACTCTATGGAAGAGGCCCTGCATAAAGGTGATTATATCCTAGTCAATAAAATGCCGGGGAAGAATAAGCCCGTCCGGGGCAAGGTCGTACTTTTTACCAGCCCGCTCTCACGAGATTCCGCGGATGCTCCCTTGTTCATCAGCCGCTGCATCGGTATGCCGGGCGATACGATCCGGGTCAGCATGGACGGATATACGATAAACGGGAAGAAAATCCCCCGCTCTCCCCGCTCCCTCAGTTCCTATTTCATAACACTGAGCGCCAAGGAGACGTTCTTGGAGACGTTAGAGAGGTTAGGCATCCCACTTAGGGATTTCAGGCAGGAGGGTTTCGGCTGTATGCTTAGCCTCACGGCTTTCGAGGAATATCAATTGAGGGAGGAATTGCCCGACGCAATTAACCGCCATTTCATCGGAGAGCAGATGCAAGAGTACATGCTGATCGTCCCCCAGAAAAACCGCGCTTACCCGCTGGATGCCGCCTCACTCACCGCCTGCAAGGAGATTATCATGCAAGAGACGGATGGCAAGGCTTCCTTCCGCGACGGAAAGTTATATCTGGACGGAAGGGAGGCTAATTTCTTCTTTTTCCAACAAGACTACTATTGGGTACTGTCCGATAATACCAATGAGGCTGTGGACTCCCGCCATCTCGGTTTCATACCGGCCGACCATATCGTCGGCAACGCTTGGCTCTGCTGGTACAGCCCCGACAAACAACGAATCTTTAAACCCGTTAATTAATCATGCGACCCGTATATATAGCGACCGCCTACCTAGGCCCCGTTCAACAATATTGCAAGATGCTCCAATACCCGGAAGTCCGTATCGAGACCGCCGAGAATTACGTGAAGCAAACCTACCGTAACCGCTGTACCATCGCCGCGGCAAACGGCCCGCTCTCCTTATCCATCCCCATCGTCAAGCCGGATACCTTGAAATGCCAGACCAAGGACATCCGTATCTCCGACCACGGGAACTGGAGGCACCTGCACTGGAACGCCTTGGTGTCAGCCTACAACATGAGCCCGTTCTTCGAGTATTATGCCGACGACTTCGCCCCTTTCTACGAGAAGAAATATGAGTTCCTCCTAGACTTCAACGAGGAATTGCGCCGTCTAGTTTGCGGCCTGTTGGATATGCAACCCCCTGTCGTCTACACCGAGCTTTATGAGCCGGAAGTAGCCAACGATTTCCGGGAAGTGATCCGCCCGAAACACGAAGGGGAAGATCCCGCCTTCCGCCCGGAACCTTATTATCAAGTATTCCGCGAGAAATTCGGATTCCTCCCCAATCTGAGTATAGCGGATTTGCTGTTCAATATGGGTCCGGAAGGACTCGTTACTTTACGGGCATCAATTACCGGATCTCTTTAATAGCCTGTAAAGCCTTCTATCATTACACCCTATAAACCAGTAGAGACGGGGCATGCCCCGTCTCCCACCATCCAAATATAATAACGATTGATTATTCCTTCTGGAACTTCCTGCTCACCTTCAAAAGATTCGCCGTAAAAGAGACCACGTTCTGAGCCTCTTGTACCATATTCAAGTAGACCATGCTCACCTTCGTGCTGCCGGACTGCCCTTGGATACGCTTCAACTCTCCTTTCTTCAAGGCGGTAAGTTGATTCATCAAGGTAATTGACTCAGCGATCAGCTCCTCAAAACCGATATAGTCGTTTTTACGGATCGTTGTGGCGCAATTCCGCAAGAAGGAAATGATTTGTTCGGACACCTTGCCGAAATCATCCTTCTGTAGCTGGCTCAACGGGCTGAAATTATTATCGATATGATCCTTCATCGGTTCTGCCAAACGACGGATACTAAATATGATCTCACTAGCGAAATCATTCCCTTGATAGTAATAAAGCCCCTTCTCCACGGCGATATCGTGATCCAATTGGGTAACCCCAAGCGTACCCACACGTTTCACTTGCTTTAGGTGAATCTTTTTCTCCTCCACGGCGATCAAGACTTTGCGCAACTCACGAAGACTCTCATTCATGAATCCATTCACCGCCTTATCGAATACCTCCGCCGTGAAATCCAGATCGGATTGTAATTCCTCACGGCTATGCTCGCGAAACAGTGCCAAAGCCTCACGGGTATCCGTCGCCTTACGAAGTTTAGACACCGTAGAGTTCACCTCCTCCTTCAACGCCTCTTTCCGCAATTTAGCCTTGTAAGCGAAGTGGCTACGAACCAAGGAATAGATGGCCAAACCAATCATAGCAGCCAGAGCGGGAATACCTCCCCAATAAATCAAAAGAGCGACGATGAAACAGATCGTAAAGGCCGCCCCCGCCGTAATGAACCAACCACCTATTACGGACAACACACCTGTGATGCGATATACGGCGCTCTCACGTCCCCAAGCACGATCGGCCAATGAAGTACCCATAGCGACCATGAAAGCCACATACGTCGTGGATAAGGGTAATTTCAAGGAAGTTCCCAAGGCGATCAGCAATCCGGACAAGACCACGTTCACCGAGGCACGTACCAAGTCGAAGCTAGCCTTGTTGTCCATGATCATCTCACTTTGGTCAAAACGGCTATCAATCCAGTTCTTAACCGGAGCCGGCACGATACTTAATATCGTAGCGGACATGTTACTGCATTTCCGCACCAATACACGTGCGACAGGCGATGTGCCGAAAGACTCCTCTCCATCCGATTGACGAGACAAGTCCAAGGATGTCTTCACCACGTTCTGGGCCTTTTTGGAAGTAGCCAAGGCGATCACCATCACAGCCCCGGAGCCTACCAAGAAATACCAAGGTGTCTGGGCCGGCCCCAGCAAGGAGCCCATCAAGAATGTATCCGTGGTAGTAGTCCCCCCCTGCGCCATCAAGTCTATATATGACGAATAGCCCACCAAAGGGACACCGATAAAGTTGACCAAGTCATTACCGGCGAAAGCCAACGCTAAAGCGAATGTACCCATTAGGATCACGATCTTAAATACATTTATTTTTATCCAATGCAACACTTGCATCAAGATCGTGAAGAAAACCATACATCCCAATACGATCGTCCCCGTGTTGGAATAAATCATTTCCTTCAAATCCCCGGCCATAAAAGAACTTGTCTTCAATCCCTTTATCAACATGAAATAGATAATAGAGGTAGCGGCGAGCCCTCCGAAAAGACCTATAAAATATTTAGAACTCTTTTTATAGTTAAACGAGAACAGGATTCGTGATAAATATTGCACGAGCATACCGAAAAAGAAGGCGATCGCCACGGAGAGGAAAATACCCAGAATCACGGTAAACGCTTTCTCCGTATTCAATAAATCTCCCAACTGCAAGGCACCCGAAGAGTTGGCGATCTTTATCAAGGCGATCGCCACCGTTCCACCTACCAGCTCGAAGACCAAGGATACGGTAGTAGAAGTAGGCAATCCTAGAGAATTGAATATATCCAGTAACACCACGTCCGTAAGCATGACAGCGGCTAGGATACACATGATCTCCGAGAAATAAAAATGTTGGGGCTGATAGATACCATGTCTCGCGATGTCCATCATACCATTGGATAAGGCCGCCCCGACAAACACCCCGACCGCAGCGATAGCGATAATAACTTTAAAGGACGCGGCTCTCGCGCCAATGGCCGAATTCAAGAAATTCACGGCATCGTTACTAACACCGACCGATAGATCTACGATGGCCAATACAAACAGGAAGATGACCAAGAATAAATAAAATGTCTCCATATACTGTTGTTATAAATTTTCGCACAAATTTCTGAAACAATTATTTCGCATCCATTACATCCATATTACAATGGTGTTACAGCATGCAGATCCAATTTAAAAACAATCAGATATGAAATTCGGTTGAAATTAGCATCAAGTATTTCTTAATATCGGAAACAGGTACTAAGGGTTTTTATATACATTTGCGACTATATATTAGAAGGAAAATAAGTTAACAAGGTTCTAGTTACTTGGAAAAACACTCCGAAGAAATAATGCAATGGGTCTGTGAAATCGCGCTATCCGATTCTCAAACTGCTTTTAAATCGCTTTACTTAGCCTATTTTCAGAGGCTAATGCGGTTTACCTCCCTTTATGTGCCTTCCTCTGTAGAAGCTGAAGAAATTGTCTCCGATACTTTTCTAAGTCTTTGGAATAATCGAAAGTCATTACCGGAGATCTCCAATTTCGATTCTTACATCTATAGCATAGCTCGCCACAAAGCCATCAGCCTATACCGAGCACAACATATGGAGATGGTTCAGATCGATGAGAATACGATTGATTTATTTGCGCATACCGATACTACGCCCGAGGAAGAACTTATTTCCAAAGAAAGCATCGATCATTTAAATGAGGCGATCAATACGCTTCCGGATAAATGCAAGATGGCTTTTAAACTGATCCGTGAGGATAAGATGAAATATAAGGATGCGGCAAATATCCTACAAATATCCGTAAAGACCTTAGAAGCCCACATCGCCACGGCCGTACGGAAACTACGAGAATCTCTGGCTAAAGAAATAAACAATTAACCCATCATTTCCCTCCAGTTGTAGAGACGCAGCGTGCTGCGTCTCATCCCCTCGGAATGGATACTTGAATACTATCAGTCCGTGATGAGACGCGGCATGCCACGTCTCTACAACGGAACGGATGGTGTATATAACGAAAAAAGGAGCCAATCTTTCGACTGACTCCTCTCTTACTGGCTCTCGCCTTTCTTAAAGACGGCGGCTACCTACTCTTCCACTGTTACGCAGTACCATCGGCGTGACGAGGCTTAACTTCTCTGTTCGGAATGGGAAGAGGTGGATCCCTCGTGCTATA
>JAQVCX010000082.1 GCA_028689545.1 Parabacteroides sp. | reverse complement strand
ATGCTAAAATCAAAGCTTTTCGAAGCCAGTTAAGAGGGGTGTCTGATGTGAAATTCTTCATGTTTAGGCTGGCTATGCTATACGCTTAAAAGAAAGCTTGCCAACCGGGAAAATCCGCTGACCCCAAAAAAGCATCCGCTTGAAAAGTTCGTGGTAGATAGCCATATCATCAGTCATTCCGAGGACATTACGTTTTCGGCTTTCTTCGCGGAACGTAACGACAATGTGTTCAGCCCGATGAGCTCTTTCACTGGCTTTTTCCCTTGGATTGACCATTTTAAAACAACTAAGGACATCACCATGGCCAATCGAAACCTGGTGCATACTGGCGTGTTCGGCGGTGGTGATGGTGTAGATGATTATGATCGTTTGGTGAACTTCCTTCGTGAAGCACATCCTTTCTTGCGTCGTAGTGCTATCCTCTATTATTCCAGCGAGATCGAAATGATTTGTAAGGAGGCGTTTAGGCAGAAAACGAAAGCCTTTGGCCGTCCAACGACTGCGGATTTCTGGCAAGCGGTTAAAGAGGATGCGAAGTTCCCGGGTTTGCAGCCTGTGACGCATGAGGCCTATGGTACAGGACAGGCTCTTATCTTGATTAAACCGGGGATGATGGACTTTGGTGTGAACACAAAGAAGGCAACTTCTTTTGTCCAGATTCGTGATATTTTCGAAGACCCAAATGAAGTTCAGTTCTGGCTACAGGCCGGATACGGTACCCGTTTTCAGGATATCCATCCAAAAGTGTTTCAGGTAAACGAGTTCACCAACGAAGGTGTAGACCTGGCTGGCGATTACGTTGTAGGTGGTGCCCTTACAGTATCTATCAACAACGCGGACGCGATCAAGGCTGGAGCAGCATGGAAACTGGGCGATTCCGGCGAATGGATGAAGGACGGACAGACACTGCTTGGAGTGCCCAAGGGCTCACAAACAGTTTCCTTTAAAGAGGTAGCCGGGTTCACAAAACCGGCTAATGTGACTGTGACCATTGCCGATGGGGAAGACTTCACGGCATCCGGAACTTATACAAAAGCGTAATCAATCTGTAAAAAAAAAGACAATGAAAAATATCAGAAATATTTTATCCGTATCGTTACTGCTGGTATTGGTATCCGTCCTCTTTATGGGGGCGGATGTTCCGGCAGAGAGTGTGATGTGTGCCGGCTTTGCTCCGGTTCTGTGGCCTGCCGGTTCCGATAACATGGGTGGCTATAAAGGCCGTGTCGCCTTTATTCCTGAAAGTGCTGTTTCAAAGGCTCCTTCCCTTCCTGCAGAACCTGCCGCGGCGGCCGATTATGTAACAGCAACCGGAGCATTCGTATTTGTTAAAGCAGGTGATAAGCCTACACCGATCTATGCTACACGTGCTACGGTAGGGTATAAGGCAGAAGTTCAGGGAGAGACCGATTGCAAAAGTTTCAAGATTACTGGCGAGTTTTTCCACCCGGGAAAAAAGGTGGAAGCCGCGGCATTTGCCCGTCAAATTTGCAACACGCCAGGCTACTTGCTGATTGAAGATGGCGAAAGCCAACAATTGATAGGCCAGCCGGGATATCCTTGCACGGTAAGTGCTGCCTTCGATGGCGGAAAGGCTCCGGCCGATAAACGCGGATGGTCGTTTACTTTTGACTGCGACAGTGTTGCGCCGATGGTAATCATGGGATCGCCAGTCGATCTGAACGAATTGTTTACCGGAGTCGCTGAAGAAAAACCGACGGTATAATGGGACAGACTACATTACATGGCTGGTTAGCCGACCGTCAGCGTACATACGCCGACGGTCTGGCGCTCTTCCGGGCACATGCTCCGGAGGAAATGAAGCGTAAATACCTAACTTACTTTAATGAGGTGGACACGGTGCCACAGTTTGATTCTCACTTTACGGTGTTAATTAACAAATTGACCACAGTCGCTCGGCTGGCAGGTGCACAGCCGCAAATGACAAAATCGGAAATGGCAGCGAAAACAATTGCTACAGCTGTCGAGATAGCAAAAGCGGTAGATAAAGCCTCAGATAAGGTAAAAGGGGATAAAGTCTTGAAGGAGATACTGATTAAGGAGTCCGAATTGTTCGCTCTACGCGATCGTATCTCTGGTCTGGAAAATGACAATGAAGACAAAGACGACGAAATAGAGGAACTGGAAGCCGAACTGCAAAGCACTCATGAAGAGCTTCAGGAGCTGCAAAATCAGTTTAGCCTACTTCGTCCGGGAGCCAAGATTGTCACATACAGTTCTCTTCCGGAAAATATCCAGATGATGTTCGACCGTATCCGCAAGATTACCCCATTGTATGCCTCTATGTTTACCGAAATGCAAAATGAATCCTTAACCCCGGAACAGCGTGACCCCATTGCCAAACAGGTGCACGAGCTCTGGCTGGAGCGTGCCGGTCTGTGGGATCAGATTGATGCCTGGGCGGAAGGTAAGCAGGTGAAACTCCAGGTCGATGAAAAGCGAACCGAAGAGCTCCCGGCAGATCAGCTACTGAAAGGTATGCAGATAGCTAATCGGATCGAGCGGTTGAAGGAAAACATCCGTCGCACGGAGACGTCTATTCAGGCTCATGAAAAAAACGGAAAACTGAATTTGAAGCAGAAAGCGGAAACGCGATTATCTGAGTATCAAAAGGAACTTGCAGAACTGGAAAACATGAAGTAATGAGTGCTAAAGCTTTTGAAGAACTGCTCACCCCTGAATTGAATTTAGGGGTGAAAGATTTTCATCATAAAGGAGAATGGGCAATACATGAGGCATTGACTGTTCTCCTTTCTCGTACTGGCCCGGCAAGTGTGATGATGGAAACGTTCAATATTTCGGAGGATGCACTCCGGCCGATGTTTTTCGAAGTTGAAGCCGGTCACATTACCGACCTTCGCCTGGTGCTTGATATGAATGTGAAGCGCCACAAACTGGAGATGCTGCTTTTTGCAGCTGGTATAACACCGGATATCCGTCTGGCCTCCTGTCATGCAAAGATATTGTTAATACGGAACGAACGATATCGAATAGGTATTGTCGGAAGCGAAAACGCGAACCAGCCAATCCGGTATGAGGCTGGATTTATATTTACAGATCCCGGGTTGTTCGCCCTATTTGAAGAGACATTCAACCGGGTGTTTAATGATGATTCAATCCCGTTTGAATGGAACTCACAGTAGAACAATTGAAAGAGTTGGAAGAGATGTCGGCCGCGCTGTTACCGCCTTCGGAAATTGCAATCCTCATGGATGTACCGGCGGAACAACGTGATCTCTTTTGTGAGGTATGCAAAACGCATAAGACATCTCCGGTATATTCAGCTTACCAGAAAGGCAAACTTAGGACTAAATACGAATTGAGAAAGACCGTGGTGAAGCTTGCCAAAGCGGGTTCTCCAGCCGCGGAACCACTTGCCGACAAGTATATGGTAGAACAAACAACAAAAGAGTAATGGGCAAGGAATTAACGTCGTATGAAAAAATAGAAATGGTCTTGTTTAAAGGCCGAGAGGATGCAGCCGCTTACTTATCCGAACGTGAACTAATGCAAAAGGAACGTTGGATGTTATGCGTATCGAAACTGCTGGAAGATCCTATCATGATGGACCAGAATTTGGTTACGTTTTTGACCGGTGGCTGTGGAGGTCTGTGCGCTCCGGTATCTCAGGCTACTGCCTACCGGGATGTTGCCGCCATTAAACGCCTGGTGGGGAATATTCAGTTGGCAAATAAGAATTGGTATCGCCATATCATTATTGAAGAGGCAAAAGAAGGTATTAAGATCGCTAAAGAGGCTAAAGATCCGAAAGGCATTGCGGCGAATGTGGACAAAATAGGTAAGTACACACGTGCGGACAAAGAAGATGATGAAATAGACCGTAGCGGCTGGCAGCCCCCGGTATTCGAACCATCAGACGATGTAACCCTGCTGGGTGACGAATTTAAACCAATCCCGAACCTGGAAGAGGAGCGTAAAACGTTCCGTGCCCTGTTTAAAAAAGACCGGGATATCATAGATGTAGAACCAATAACGACCGGCGATGGTGGGGATGACTGAAGCCTTTGCCCGCAAAGGGCTGGAAGTACAACGAAAGTTCTTCAATCGAATGCAGCGAATGGGAATGGCTATCGCTGCCCACGATGAGTACTGGGTGTGTTCCCGTGGTACCGGCAAATCCGAAGGGCTGGATGCCCGGTTTATTATCCGAAACGTTTGGGCCATGCCCCGCAGCACCGGTGCGCTTATTTCTCCTTCCTATGCCAAAGCCTGGGGAAACACTTTGCCGGCTATCATTCACGCCCTGGCGGAATGGGGATATGTCGAAGGCGTGCATTTCTATGTAGGCCGAAGAGCTCCACTATCCGCCAATTTCGGAAAGCCAAAACGTTCCCCACTCCGTGAAGCCTGGGGCAATTGTATCCATTTCTGGAACGGTACGGTGATGGTGGTGCTTTCATTCAGTCAAGGCATGTCGGCTAACTCAATGTCGCTCGACTGGGTGATAGGTCCTGAGGCTAAGTTTCTGGATTATGAAAAGATTAAAACGGAAGTCAATCCCGCCAATCGTGGAAATATTCAAGACTTTGGCCAATGCCCATGGCATCATTCCGTACTCTATTCTACCGATATGCCCAGCACGAAATCCGGGCGTTGGATATTGGATAAGCAGAAAGAAATGAATCCTACCCACATTAACCTTATCCGAAACCTCTTTCGTGAAATGAAACTCACCGAGTGCCTTCCTGAACAAAACGAATATACCCGCCGCAAATATAATGAACTACGGAACGACTTGATGCTTGCCCGGCGATATCAGCCTCCGGTAAAGAAGACCAGGGGAAAGACGCGCGAATATACCGTCTATTATGGTGAGTACGATATATTCGATAATATGGAGGTTGTGGGCAAAGACTTTATCTGGCAAATGTATCGCGATTCCCCTACGCTGGTGTGGCGTACCGCCTTCATGAATGAACGCCTGTTCCGTGTGGCTAATGGCTTCTACTCAGCCCTGAGCGAACACCACTTCTACACACCAGGCGACACTACCTATATGGGTAGCATGGGTACAGACTGGAATAAGTTGCAAGCAGCCGGTTGTCTGGCCGATGGCGACCTTGATATGGATGCGCCTCTCCTAATAGCATTCGACAGTAACTCAGCGATCAATACCGCTTGTATCGGTCAAGTGCAGGGAGGCCAACTTCGAACCCTAAAGAGTTTTTTTGTAAAGACTCCAGCCAAATTGGAAGAACTTGTACGGAAGGTATGCGAATACTATAAGTACAAGTTACGCCGTGAGACCATTTTCTTTTATGACCATACTTTTGTATGGACTACCGGTAACAATTCCGAGAGCTATAAGGACACTATTATCCGCATCTTGAAAGAATATCGCTGGGATGTAACCGATGTTTATATAGGCCAGACCAGCCGCCATGACTGGCGACATGAACAGATAGACCGTGCCCTTAAGCACGATCCTGAACTACTTTACCCTGTGTTCAATATGTATCATAACGAGTTTCTAAAGATGGCCATGGAGCAGACCGGTGTGAAGGTTGGAAAGAATGGCTTTGAGAAAGACAAATCACCGGAGGCCACCGAAGACAGCCCGGATGCGCCGGACGAATACAAGACACACGTCACTGATGCGTGGGACACGTTGTTTGTTGGCGCGAATTTCTTTATGCCCGATCTTGCGGTCGCAAGTGGCGGAATCATCTTTTTGCGGTAGGCGCATTTCATGCGCGATTTGTCGAGGGGGGCAGCAGATAAGGCGAAATTTCGAATTTGCTGCCGCGTTTTTTCCGGAGGGCGTTGCGTGGTCTATCACTGGACAATGAGAAAACTACGTTTTCCCATACACCCTTTCCTTTTAAAGATCAATGATTTGATCTTTTTAGTATGAGAAACTGTAGCAAAACATGCGGGGACAAAAAAAAGAGCCCCTGTTATGGAGGCCCTAAATGCGCTGTTATGATTTGTACTTGCCGTGGCGTGAGTAAGCGTTGCCCGGAATGATACCCGGCTTCGGTAATCTCATAAAGTAACGCCTTGTTTAGATTAATCCATCTCTTTAGCTGGATCGAGGCCGAAGCGGGTGCGCTATTCGGGAAATATTGAATGCCTAGCTCCTGCAATCCGTAAGCTCTTATCTTAAAATTCTCATTGTCCATCCTTCTCTATTTATGAATTATCAAATATACTGAATACTAACCTTATAAAGAAAGGACGCACCCTCTTTTCCAAAACGATGCGCCCTTTTCCCTCAAACGATGCGTGCTTTTAGCCTAGATCTCGTCCGGACTTTCGGATTCGTTTCCTGCTTCGCCTTTTCCCACGCTTATCTTCTCGAATCGCAATACCTTCGCTTGCGAACGAAGTGCCTTACCCGGAGAGAACGTGTACTTAGGACGACGAATCTTAGTGGCGTTGAAGTCCTTCTCTACCTTCGTCCCCTCGCTACCGAACGTGATACGGAAATTACCGAACTCACCCAGCTGTACGATCTTGCCGTCCGACATCTCCAGCTTCATCACGTAGATAAGCGAGTCCAGCACCGCTTTCACGTCTGCGCTGGATACGCAAGAACGTTCGCCGATCATGGAGCAAAGGCGCTCCATATCGCTAGTACCCGTAGATTTCGCTTGCGCGTAATAAAGCTTATCGCCTTCAGTCGCTCCCTTGTGCATGTCCCGTCGCTGCACTAATTTGTAAGTTGTAGCCATTGTTTGTTGATTGTTTTGAAGTGAATAATAGAAACTTGTGTCGTGATCACGGGGGTAAAGGTGGGATATGGTGATTATAGGATGTTAGGGATTACCTAGCAGTGTAAAGTTATATAAGGATATTGCGATTTTTTCTTTGCTATCCCAAAAACTTTCACCATATTTGCGACATGGCAACCAAGAATGAATTAGAAAAAAGTAAAGTAAGAAAGGAAACTACCGCTAAGTTCTTTTTTGATATGGCAAAGTTGACATTTGCGGCTTTGGTGCTAGGGGTAGCGGCCTCTTTACTAAACCGGGAGATAGAGGATGAGATACCAAGCATGGCTAATTATCTTTTTGCGATGGGATTCATCGGTACGGTTGCCTTTGCGATGATTGGATATAGAATCTTAAAATAATAAATAATATGCAGATAGCAGTTGTTTTTTTCACCGTTGTAGCTATTGTTGCCGTAGGCATATTAGCGTATACTTATACACCATCCGGAAAACGATGGATAGAGAACATGTGATAAATCCTTTTTGGAATATTCCCCAGCCGGCCCAATAAAAGCCGGCTTTTTCTTTGCCATCCCAAAAACTTTCACCATATTTGCAGTGCTCAAAGACCAAGAGAGCTTTTTAATACGTTATAAGCTAAGAGGATTTTTTATGCCCATATACCAAATATAAAGGATATTAGGCTGTCAAAATCCCTGTTGCGATTCCTCTATGCTATGCGTATGAATTGTTCTCTTGGTCGAGTAAGGGAGGCTGGCAGCCTTTCTTGTATCAAATAATTTCATCAACAATGACCAAGAGATGTGAAATTTGTTTGACCGGGAATAATAGTACCCTTCAATCAGCGTCCGCTCACGAAACGAGCAAGTTCTTTTTCTGGACCTCTATAGTTCGTATGTATAATGCTATCCCCGGCGAAATAACCCCATGCAATAGTATATATGTAGCAAAGATGTACACTACTGTGTTACTATGCGCTTTGTCGATGGTATTCCCACCGCTAGTGGTGGTAGCTTGGTTCATTTATAACTCAGCGAAGAAAGGAGGCCAATCATGAAAGCAAGTCCTTATGTAGAACAAATACGGGTAAAATCCCCCGGTAAGAAAGAAGAGATTCTTTATTGCATTGATTGTAACGAATACCGCATGAGCGATATAACAGAAGAGCAACTTACGGATATATATAACTTGATCGGGGAGTTCCTTGGGAAAGGAGGCCGGTCATGAAAACAATAGAGATTGAAGGTATCCGTATAACTGAGGATATGATTTATCGTATAAAGTGCATGCAAGAAGAAAATGGGGCCGGGGTTGAAGAATATATCCACGACCTAGATAAAACCGTCTCTTTTATCGCTACGGAACTAATAGACCCTTCTGTGGATTATGAAAAAAAAGCATTGCATGTTATCATGGGCTTATGCCAGCTGAAAGAAGTACTCGCTGAATTCTCAGGAAAGGAGGCTCAAGCATGAAACTCCAAGAAGCCCTTCGCCTGCTTGACATCGCAACCGATGTAAACGGACAATATAGTAAAGAAGAACGAATGCGTGCCGCCATGCGGCTAGAAGAACTACTTCGGCTACTATTGCCGGAAGAATAACCCGAATCAAGCCCCGCCCGGACAAATCCCCAGCGGGGCTTTTTCATGTCCTTTTCCGAAGATATAATTACGAGCATCTTTGTGAAAAATGTTTGGAAATGATATCGCAAGTATTTGACCCGATCGTAGAAAGGATCTTGATTAAGCTCCAGATGGTATTGAACCATTCTTGGGGCTGGATGATAAGCGGGATTATATTCTTCTTGAATTTTATCTCGCCCGTGAAATACGCTTTCGCCGCTATGGGCGTGGCTATTACGGCCGACCTGCTATTCGGGATGTTCTCGGCAAAGAAGCAAGGTAAATTCTTCCTGTCACAAAGCGGAAGAGATACTCCCGCCAAGGTGATCGTCTATTTCGGTTTCATGCTTGTGGTATTCGTTACGGAACGGATATTCACTCAAGATAACGCCCTGATCACCAAGGCTGGATGTACCCTTGCCTGTGTGTGCGAGCTGTGGAGCATGCTGGGCAGCGCATTGATTATCTGGCCGAACATGATGTTTCCAAAGCTGCTTAAACTACAGCTCAAAGGAGAGATCGAGTCCAAGCTAGGGAAGAATATTAGTAACCAATTAGATAAGGAGGATTGTAAAAATGACAACGACATCAAGGGGAATCCGAAACAACAACCCCGGTAATATCCGGAACTCGGAGCGGAACGACTGGGCCGGAGAAGTATCGAAAGCCGATAAAAAGGACAACGCTTTCGAGGAATTCGAGGATATGCCGCATGGCATACGGGCCATGATGAAGCTCTTGCTAAAATACCAGCGATCGTATAACCTACATTCCATAAAGGAACTGATAGAACGATGGGCACCCCGCGATGAGAATGACACGGCGGCTTACGTACGATGGGTATGCCGGGAGATGCAGATGCCGGACTGTTGCCGGCTAGACCTGTCGGACAAGGGAACGATGTGCGCCCTAGTGGATGCCATATGCTACATGGAGAACGGTGAGCGTATCCCTATGGAAGATATCGAGGCCGGTTGGGAACTGATGTGAGAGTGGTATTGTTTATGCGAAATCCCTTTTGGATGGTAAATCATGGAATATGGACTTTATAAGAGATTGTGTGTCTTGGCCGGAATGGTGGCTCTTTGCGCTAGCTGCTCCGTGCGTCGTAGCGCTTCTGATCATAGCCATTACAGAGATCAAGAGCGACAGGTATTGGAGAGCTTGGATACCTCTATGGATGTACGGCTTGCCAGTTCCAACACCGTGCGAGATCGGTGGAACAACATCCGGATCATACGAAGGGAATTCGACCTGGAGCGGCAGCCGGACGAAAACGGCCGATACCCGGTCAAGTCGGAAACGACACTCGAAGGCGAGGAACACGAGAACGAGCGAAAAGAGGAAGCGGAAAGCCAAAAAAAAGAGGAGAACGAGAGCGTTTTCGCCCGGTCGGAAGCCACAAATGAGGAAGAGCGATCCGGAGATACCGAACTCAACTCCGATGTCGGCAAGAACGTCATCGGGTGGTGGGCGCTCGGCGTAACGATGGCTCTGGCCTTGATAATCTTTTTAAAATGGAGATATGGAAAAAAGGATAAAACAAAGTGAGGTCTGGGCTGTCATGCAGCAAAAGGATGAACGGGGACGGTACAAGATGTTCTCGTTCTCGTATGTGCGGTTGAATGAGAGTCGGGAGGGCAATGGTTCTCCCGGCTCTATCGAGCATTACGAAGCGGCCGTGTTCAGCTCCATCCATGCGAAGGGAAGCACGGTGAATATCCGTATCTGCGGAGAGCAGTTCCCCCGGAAGTTTATTCGCTGCATGATTATCCGGATTAACGGTAAAAAAGTATACGCATAATGGCACGAAGAGATGTATATGAGTTTGGCAATACCGCTTTCTTAACAGGAGCCGGTGCGGCTGTGGTGATGACCGAAGATGTGGGATTCCTCGAAGATAAGAAGTTTAGGGCTACCACCGTGACACCCGCAAAGGGTTCAACGGTTCGCGCAAAGGAGATTGATTTTGTCCCTTTTGGCTCGGACGATAAGCTTCCGCTTAAAATCATGAAAAAGATACATGAGAATACCATCGTAGGAAGCAATATCGAGTTTAAGGCCAATATGGCGTATGGCGATGGCCTTACGGTGTTCCGCCGTAGCCGTGAAGAAGGGGGCGAGATCAAGATGGAAGAACTTCTCCCGGCGGATGCTCCGGAGATATTCCAGTTTCTGGCAGATAGCAACTACATGCGGGTAATGCAGGAAATGGCGGCCGACCTGGTTGTATTTGGGGATGCTTTCGTACACCTGGCATTCGGTAAACGCGCAAAGGGGCAAAAACCGAAGGTGGTGCAAATTTGGCACCGGGAGATGTGTTTCAGCCGTATCAGCAAGCAGGACGAAAAGACAAAACGTGTAGAATATCACGGGTATTCGTCCGAATGGGGAGAGCGGACAGCTCCGGAAGATGTGATTGTCACCCGGCTTCTGGACCGGAAGAGTCCGCTTTATGACTTGAAAGTCCGCACAGGTATGGCCATCAATCCAGAAACGGGAGAGAAGAAAGATGAAGAGAGCGCAGGCTATACGGTCAGCCTGAACCTTCCGGTTCCCGGTCGTTTCTACTATAACCGGCCCTACTGGTGGAGTATATTCCTGGACTGGTACGAGTTCAGCTGTGCTATTCCTAAATTTAAGAAAGCGCTGTTGAAAAATCAAATGGTTTTGAAATACCATGTGTCTATCAATGTAAAATTTTGGGCGAAGCTATACGAGTCTGAAGGCATATCGAAGGATGATAAAGAAAAGCAGGCTGCCTGTAAAAAGCAGTTCCTGCAGAACCTAAACGATTTCCTTTCCGGAGAGGAGAATGCGGGGAAAAGTTTTGTATCGCATTTTCAATACGACCAGATCAATAAATATGAGGAGAACGATATCATCATAAAACCGCTAGAATCCTTTATCAAGGGAGGCGAATATATAGAAGATAGCGAAGAAGCGACAAATGTTATCTGCAATACGATGGCCGTCCACCCCTCGCTGAAGGGCGCTTCGCCTGGTAAGTCGAAGAACATAAACGGCACGGAAGCCCGTGAGCTATTTATTATAGCTCAGGTGCTCTTTAAACCGCTACGGGATATGATGTTGTTGCCGCTTTATCTGGCAAAAGAGATAAACGGCTGGGATAGCAACATTGAGTTTGGTATCAAGAATATAATGCTCACCACACTGGATAAAAATACCGGTTCGGAAAAGAGTATTGGAAACGAAAAGACATAACGATGGAACAGACGTTTATCAAAACAATAGATGACCTGCGTCAGACGGTCAAAGTGAATGCTTCGCTTACGTTTGCCGTGCTCGAACCGTATCTCGATGATGCTTACTACAAATACCTGTTGCCCTATCTGGGCGAAAAGTTGGTGGAGCGTTTGTCGGGTGATCAAATGACAGCTTCGGACGTTAAACTCCGGCTTATGGCAGTCCGTGCCCTGGGGCCGCTGGCCGTTGCGCTGGCTAGTCCGGAGCTGGGCGTCCTGATTGGCGACAGCGGGCATACGGTGACACGCAATGACAAAGTAACCGTGGCCAGCGACCAGAAGATTGCCCGGAGCGAAGAAAGCATGCAGGAACGGGGATGGACGAACCTAGAGAGGATGCTGGACTTTTTGGAAACAGGCGTTTATCCGGAATGGGCAGATAGCCAGTACGCCAAACGGCGTTCGGTTGGGAACTATCTTAATACAGCTCGTGACTTTCAGGATTTAGGTAAGGTGAATATCGGTTATTCCCGCCTGACGTTCGAGCGGTTCAGACCATTATTGGAAGCTCTGTATATGAAGCTAAATCGCTGGATAGGGGCAGCTCTTGATCGCTCGCTCCGGGAAGAGATACTTCAGCCGGCGGACCCGCTCCGGCAGGAACTGATTGGATATATCCGGGTATGGCTGGCCATGAACGTGGCGAAGCTCCATACCAGCCAGGCCACCCGTGTCCAGCGGACGGCCGCCGGGCAGGTGGAGTTCCGGCCGGTTATCTATCCGCTTTATGCCGACCCTGCCGATAATGGTAATTTCTATGCCGAACAGGTGACGGCCATGGAAGCCGTGATATCGGACTTTATGGTACATCATGCTCCGGAACTGGGGCTGCCGGTGCCCGAAAAACTTGATTTCAATTCGATCGACAAACATATATTCATCGCATGAGAAAGATTACAATTGGCGCAAAGAATTATAGTGTTCCGGGAAGCTGGAACGAAATGACGGCGGAACAGCTTTGTTTTCTGGCTATGATCCTGACAAAGCAGTGTACGGCTCCGGAGATCAAACTGAAAATGTTGCTCTATTGCTTATCCGCCCGTATACGTCGGTATCGACGTGCGGATGGCGATGGGTATTCGGTAGCCTTCCCGGATGAAACGGTCTGGCTGAAGCCTGAACAATTAACAACGTTAGGATTTGTCTTTGATTTTCTGTTCACGGATACGGACAAAGGGCCCGAGCTGGACATTCAATTGACGCGTAACCCGTTCCCTATATACTACTCAGAAAGCATGATACTGGCCGGTCCGGATGATGCATTGACCAATATCAGCTACGGGCAATTTATCATGCTCCAGAGCTGGCAGCGGCAAATGAAGCATGATTTTGAAACGGCTCTTAACAATTTCCTTCCTGTTATCTGGAAAGACAGCGTGTTTACGACTTCCGAAGATGGTGCTGCAGAATGGTTCCAGGATGTGGATCCGGCTGTGAAAACTGTGATGTACTGGTATTTTCTGGGTAGTATGCGTTTCATTCAAGAGAAGTTTCCACGGGTGTTCCCTGGAGGCAGTGATGCTGATGGCGGCGATATATTCGATATCCAGCAGCGTATCGTAGACGAAATGGCCTCCGGAGACGTAACGAAGAAAGAACAGGTAAAGCAAAGCCTTCTGTACGATGCCCTCTATACGCTGGAAATGGCAATGGAGCGGGATGAGAAGACGAAGAGAGGTCAATAAAGATATGTTTTTCATGGTATTAGATTTTCAGATTAGTAATTTGATAGGCCGCTCTGTCTGGGAAGATGGGGCGGTTTTGTTATTATCTCCAATCTAAATACTACGATAATAAAAATATTACCAAACGTTTGCCATTGATAATATTTTTATTATCTTTGTGATGTCATTAAGACAAGAGCTCTATGCATAGTGACGATGGGCTAAAAGCCCGGATAGAAGAGGCAGAAAAAGATCTCCTCTTTTATCTCCGCAAGTATCATGAGTTGACCTCGAGAGGCAAATTCATGAAAGCGGTGGTTGATAAAGAGATCAAGAGACTTGAGAAAGAACTTAAGGAACTTGGAAAGTATTATTGACCAGAAAGGTTCTCCCCCTCCCGGCCAGAGGGGGAGTTTCCCTTTCATGTGTAACTCAAAAAACAGAATAAGATGGATAAAGTAAAGCGTTTTTTTGAACTAAAGGAACTTTGGAAAAAATCTCTGGAGAATGACCGCCCTACCATAGACCGACAAATTACCGATCTGTTGGATAGCATGGATGAAAAGGAAACCGAACTGCTTACCGCAGGTGTGCAAAATGACTTTGAAAACATCCATAAAGAGATCGCGGACATCAAGGAGCAGCTAACTATTCGTGAGCGACTGAATCCCGTTTTACCATACCTGTCCGTCTCTAATCTAGCCAAAGATTATTTCGGGAAATCATCCTCTTGGTTCTACCAACGATTAAACGGGAATAGCGTACACGGTAAAATTTGCAAATTCACACAGGAGGAACTGGCAATTTTGGATATGGCGCTGAAAGACATCAGCCGCCGGATTACTAAATTGAACTTGGTATGATACTTACGAAAGCAATTATTCAGCTTATTTGAATGGACTGAAAGCCTTATAGAAAACCTTATTGACGCATTCTGTCTGGAAATGTAAGGCCTTTCTTTATATATAGCTCAATATCTTGGGCTGATATACTGACGGTGAAACCTTTTTCTTTCCCTCCATGGGCTTGAATGGCGTATCGAACACAACGTTCACGAAGACGTTGTTCTCTAATTGTTCGGATATAGTCGATGAGTGATTTCATATCGAAATTCTTCTCCACAAAGATACGTGGTTTCTTTGCCATCTCAAAAACTTTTCCCTACTTGCGGTAGTGTTAACGTTTAAAAGTTATGTTATATGAAAAAGATTTTACTGATTGTGATGCTCTTTTGTAGCATTAGTATGATTGCTCAAGCAAAAAAAGTTTATTGTGAAATTGTTGGTGATGGAAACTTTAAGGGAGATAAAGTTAAAATTGAAGTCGTTTTTGATGATTCGGATAATACAGTTTCGCAGGAGCAGGCAAAGAGGATAAAAGACGAAAAGAAACAGTTTAAAACTATGCTTGAAGCATTAAACTATCTGGCTAAATCCGGATGGGAGTTAGAACAAACTTATGCAATCCCTGAAACCGCAGGTATGAATAGAGGATGTGTTTTCCATTATGTCTTAAGTATGAAAGTCTCTGATTAAAATGGCCAGATCTGGTTCCGTATTATACACTACATGAATAATCACAAAAAAATTATTCATGTAATGTATAATCTTCTCAAAAAAATTCCCATATTTGCAATGCGAAACATCAGTAGGGTGTATCCTACTTCGCTGAGCGCGGTTAATGCTCACTTTTTGTAGGGCTTTTTTTATGCCCTAAAGTAAGATAAAGGCGGTTGCCTCTTTTCCTTTGTAGGTTTAGCTCTTCGGAGTGGATACTACTGATGTTTCGCAGCATAGGGAAATGGCAGCCGCTCTTGCTTTATAGATATCTGCCTACAATGCGAAACATCAGTAGTTATGAAATCAAATTCATTAACCGTATCATCTTCCCGAAGCCGGGAACATGAACTCTTTTCTTGGACAACCGTCCAGAAGTTCTACAACCTGTTGCCTCTTGGTATCACCCCCTGTAAATCCATTTACGAGGCTAAAATGTACACAGTAGCCTTATTCGCCATGCTGTCTCCGGTGTTCTTACCGCTGATTGGAGTGGCTTGGTTTATTTATTGCTCAGCGAAGAAAGGAGGTAAATCATGAAAGCAAGTCCCTATATAGAACAAATTCGGGTAAAATCACCCGGCAAGAAAGAGGAAGTTCTTTATTGTATTGACTGTAATGAGTACCGCATGAGCGATCTTACAGAAGAGCAGCTTACGGATATATATAATATGATCGGGGAGTTCCTTGGGAAAGGAGGCCGGTCATGAAACTCCAAGAAGCCCTTCGCCTACTCGACATCGCAACCGATGTAAATGGGCAATACAGTAAAGAAGAACGAATGCGTGCCGCCATGAGATTGGAGGAACTGTTGCGTTTGTTACTCCCGGAGGAATGATTATATTTGCGATATGTTGACGTTTATAATCATATTGGGTTACGTTATGCTGATCGGCGTGGCCATCTATACGATCCGACACAGCAATAGCTGCCTAGGCAGGCTGATAGGCTTACTAGCGGTTTGTCTGCTTATTTACCTGCTCCTAATCTTTTTGCTGTTCTGACAGCATCCGGATATGTCCTTTAAAAGCTCCCTTCGGGGGGCTTTTTTTGTATCTGTAAACTAGATGTTATGGATACATACAAACATTTTGAATATTCCGAATGGTTGGCTCGGCACCTCGCACCGATTGGCCATACGGACGCAAATTGTCACTTCTTGCGTAGTGACGAAATAGAAGAAATTTCCGATCTAGAAGAGCGCATCTCCTCCATCAGCGGCTATGTACTGGTTGCCATCGATGGACATAATTCCGATTTATCCTGGAAGAACGATGATAATCTGGTCGATATTCCTCAGTATTTTATTGCTATCTTGAAGCAAGGTGAAACCGGCAATATTGATGCCCTACATGCGGCCAAGGCTGAATGTAAGGACCTGCTGATGCAGGTGGTCTGCCGGATGATGCTGGACTGGAATGAAGAGCGGAATGGCCTTCATTGTCTGGAGGCTGACAGTATGACCATGCGGGGAGTGGGTCCGATTGGAGAAAATTTCTATGGGGTGATGTTGGGCTTTAATCTGCAAAAGCCTGTTTCGTTCTTCATTGACAAATCAATATGGGTATGATATGGGAGTGATGAAAAGATTGAGCGATCAGATGCGCACGCCTAAACGCAAGAACTCCCTAATCGGAGCAAGGGAAGGATTGCCCTTCGAGATTTCGCTAGAGTCAACCAGCAGGATCGCCCAGTATGAACGTAGGCAGGATAAGGAGAAATTGAGACATTTTAATTCTGAGGTAAAGGAATGGATGGGCTACGTAATCCAAGACTTGAAAGGGAATATCGCCTTGCTTGTCAAGAAAGATGAGTTCCTATCGGACTCACTAGAACCCAGAATTTACAAAAGTAAAGGAGAGACCGAACGAGTGGGATTCAGTTTCGCCCGTGAAGGTATCTATATCCATAAGGGAGCCGGACGGGGCCAAGGTGGTTTCCGGGGCGGCTCTAAATGGACGGACAAATACGGGAAACTGAAAAAGACCAACCCGGATTCTTTCTACCTGATGGGAACCGGCAACCGCCAGCCGATCCGCTGGTTCGATCCCATCATCGAAAAGAATCTTCCCAAACTGGCAGACATCGTAGCGGACTACGCCGCCGATATGCAAATAGACGCATCACGAATTTTTATAGAAAAAGATTAGGATATGGCAGGAGATTTAAACAGGAGCATCAAGATATATCTGGATAACTCTGACGCAATGACTAGCGCATCGGAGTTAGAGAGTAAAATCGGAGAATTGGAGAAAAAGCTACTCGATCTCCGTAC
>JAQVCX010000081.1 GCA_028689545.1 Parabacteroides sp. | reverse complement strand
CCTGTCAGGGACTCTCCACTACGCAGTTGTGATAATGCCTTGTCGCGCATTAACTGATACTCTTGACTATTTCTATCCATAATACAAAGGTAATTGTTTTTGGACAGAGTTCAGATTACAGCCTCTACTTCAGCATATAGCCACGCCCCCGAGCACTTTCTATCACCAAACCCGGAATAGGAGATAAATCCTCTTTAAGCCTCTTAGCGGTAGCGATAAGAGCGTCTTTGGACACACTTCCATCCGGCCAGATTTCTTCTTTCAGCTGATTGGACTCTACGAAATATCCTTTATGTTCTAATAAAATACAAAACAGTTTCAGCCGTTGATTCGCCAATTCTATACGACGCTCATTACAATACAATACGCCATGTGTTTCATCGAACAATATGTCTTCTGCTATTTGTATCATCTCTTTAGGTGCTTCTTGTAGCGGTAAGATATTTATCCTCGGTCCTTTCCATGTCAATACAATCGCAATAACCCAGAGAATAACTATTACTATAATCCAAAATATATTTTGCGAAAGCACTTCACCCACTATATAAAGGAAAGGGATGTGAATGAACGCTTGTAAAACGATCGTCCGATTCGCCCCAAAAACAATTTCTTTTAATGGCATGAAAGATCGATAAAAAGAAGTATCTTGAATACTGCGTTCCGTCTTATCTATAAAAGTATAACAAGTTACGGTCTGAGCCGGAATCGCATGTTCATACAACGATGCACAAAAAGCGCTATCCAGCAAGGCTACTTGAATCGGATTCTCCATGGACAAACCATATTGGAGGCAAAAATCAGACTTCTCCTGTGAAGACATCCTCCGTGCCACCTCCTTATTATTCTTTATATGTATAATCGTATCGGCAGTCGTGATTGTAATGCTGTCTCGTTCCAATCGATTAGCGCCTGAATAGGAAAAACAAAAAGCATCACCTAAATCTTTTATCCGCCTATTTGTATCATATTGAACTGCCTGCTGAAATAAAGTTTGAGACTCTTCTAGTAATTCTGACTTTACATTTTGGTATGATTTATAAAAAGACACCAAACAAAGCATCGTCATCAGAACAAATACACTCCACTTCCAATAAAAATTCCAATTTTGCTTCTCCATAATTATTCCTCGTTGAAACTGCAAAGATACGTTTTCTATCCCTTTCTACGAATAAATTCATTAAACTCGCAAGATGAATAGATGACTACAGACAGACTAATGGCTTATTTTTCAACTGTCAGCTAAAAGTCACCTAAAAAGATTGACTATCCAAAGAGCAAACCGTACGTTTGCAACAAAATTAGAAATGGCATGAAACAAATTACTTTCAAGAAAGCTTTCGCTATCATTTTCATTTGCGTCTTGTGCGCTTCGTCTTTTCTTTTGAAAGAAGGAAAACAAAATTTCACAGATCTTACTTTCTCAAATATTGAAGCGCTAGCTTCCGGTGAAAGTGGATCCAGCGATTGTTATTTTGCTGGTTCTGTATATTGTAATGGAGGATATTACAAATATAAATACAACCGTTAAGATAACACATGAGCTACTACGTGTACATAGTCCTATTAATAGGTAGTCTGGTATCCTGTTCGGAATCCTCGCGACACTTCCCCCGCTACGAGGATTTTCCCGATGAAAAGGCATTAAACGCACAGGTTATCCACCTAGATACCGCCTTGTTCCGCTATCCGTTCCGGGTAGCGGTCAAGGAGGGTATCGCTATTATTATGGACTTGCACAACGTAGATCATTTCTTCCATGCCTTCTCTTACCCCGAATGGAAATATATGACTTCTTTCGGGAAACGAGGCGAGGGACCCGAAGAAATGGTATCGGCCGATTGCTTCCGGTTCATATCCAAGGATTCTATCTGGACGCTCGATGCGAACAAAATGCGAACAACCCGATGGAAGATTGAACAAAATGCGAACAAAATCGTTCCCATAGAATATGTCGATATGGACAAGCGTTTAGTCCGTACGTTAGACTTTTACCCGATGGAATCGGGCTTTTTAGTAGCGGACTACCTAGGTGAGTATAGACAAAAGTGGACAGATCGACAAGGAAGATGGATTCACTCGACTAACCAAATTCCAAGCACACAAGAGTACAGCGAGACTTCCCGTCCAGCATTGGCGCAAGCTTGGCGAAGTTTCTTTGATTATAACCCTAGAAAAAAGATCATAGCGATGGCAACTCAGCTAGGCGAGGTTTTAGAAATCTATAACCTAGAAGATAGCAGCCTGATCATCAAATATGGGCCGCAGGGAGAACCTCTATTCAAAATATCCCAATCCGAAAGCATCCCTATTGGCATCATGGGGTTCAGCGATATTCATATCACGGACAATTACATTTACACCGTATTCCATGGCTGTAGTTTCAAGGATATCGCCCAAGCATATCAACAAGGGAAAGATATCGAGGATGGCGGGCGATACATCTATGTATTCGACCTAAAAGGGAATCCCGTCCGGAAGTATACGCTAGACCATGCCATTTATGGCATTAACGTAGATGAGGACACAGGTACGATCCTAGCCACGGATGTAAATAGTAACGATCCGATGCTCACATTTAAAATATAACGAACAAGCAGCATGAAACACTTTAATTTAATCATACTACTATTATTCCTTTTCTCTTGCCAAGACAAGAAAAAAGACGAGATCAAGCATTTGGTTTCCGAATGGCAAGGAAAAGAGATACGGTTTCCGCAAGATATGGTCTTCACACGGTTCACATCCGATACCGTAGACTTCACCCTGCCGGAATCGACTCACAAGGTTCTGGTTTTCGTAGATTCCATTGGATGCACCAGTTGCAAACTCCAACTGCACCGATGGAAAGAGCTGATTCAGTACACGGACTCTATCACCCAAGGAACGGTACCCTTCCTGTTTTTCTTCCAGTCCGATGATAAGAAGGAAATACGGTATCTATTGAAAAAAGACAATTTCGACAGGCCGATCTGTTTGGATCAATCGGACAAGCTGAACGGACTAAATCATTTCCCTACCGATGGGAAATTCCAAACCTTCCTATTGGATAAAGATAATAAGGTCGTAGTGATAGGAAATCCTATCCACAACCCGAATATCCGGGAACTATACCTAAAAGAGATTACCGGCAAACAACCCGCCTCGCAAATACAGACCACCGTAAAAGTGGAAGAGGCATCCATACAACTAGGAGCCATCCAAGCAGGAGAAAGCAAAGAGGCTGTTTTCCGATTAACAAACACAGGAGACAACCCGCTAGTCATACTAGACGCGGCGACAACCTGTGGCTGTGCCCATCCATCTTTCGACAAGCATCCCGCCAAACCGGGGGAGGCCCTTCAAGTAAGAGTCACCATGACACCGAAAGATAAAAGATTCTTTGACGAGACGATTACCGTAAAATGCAATACGGCTCAACTGATAAAATTAAATATTCGGGGAACCGCTCAATAAATAAAGAGTGAAGGGAGAGCTTGCCAGATACATTGGAACTGTCATCAGCAAGCCTCCCACCCCACTTTTACTCACAAAGATGAAAGGAGGTGGCACAAAAGTAGTGAATTAAAATCAAAGAAGGATACGAGAATATCCTTATCTTGCGGAAGAAGAGTAAGCAAGAGATAAAATTCTCAAAAATATAAACAATAAAAAAAGACATATCATGAAAAAGAAGATTTTAGGCGCAGCACTAATGGCTGCCGTTGCATTAGCCGCAGGCTGGAATATTAACCAGAGTGAGAATGAGGTTAAACTCTCAGATTTAGCGCTCGACAATGTGGAAGCATTAGCCAGTGGAGAAGGCGGAAGCAGTGGATACTGCAATAGATCCGGGGCAGGGTGTATTATCAGATATTCTGATGGTTCATCAACTTACATACCTAATCGTTGGAACTAAGTTTAACTAGAGGATGTGTCAAAGTTATCCATTTCCCTTTTTAACAGAAAATTAAGAGGTATATAATATATACGACATATAGATTATCATCTCAAAAGAGGGGGGAAAATAACTTTTGACACACCTCATTATTACTTCATTTTATGGAAAAATATCTAATTTCATTTCTTTCATTTATCCTTATCGGATTTACAGCTTGCAGCAGCAAACAGCAGCAAAAGGATAAACACATTACTTTTGAACGAAACGACTTCAAAGTACAAAAGAGATTGACAGGCAAAACGATTGAATTTGACAGTATCCTTTTGCGACCATCGCAAATACAACTATTTGATTCATTTCTGGTCACTTGTAATCAAGGAGCGGAAAAACAATTCCAAATATTCAATTTGAATACAAAACATAAAGAAGGAGAATGCATTCCAATAGGACAAGGCCCCAAGGAAATGATGGTACCCTGCTTCGTCAATCGAAATGACTCCGTGGTTCTTTTTGACATGATGACATCAACCATTCTAACTTATTCCATTACCGGATTCATAAACGGAAACAATCCTGATTTCATCAGTCGCATCTCCCTTGACACAAAACCCTTATGGAGTAATATCCGATATCTGGATAATGGATTTATAGGTGTCTCTTACCAAGCCGTCAGCCCTTGCTACCTTTTCAATCGGGAAGGAATGAAAACGATGGACTTTGGTACTTATCCCCAATCGGAATACAGCTATACACCTGCAGAAATAATTAATGCATTTCGTGCGGATCTGACCACTGATCTAAAAGACAAAGTAGCTGTTACACATTATTTTACAGATATAATCTGCCTTTATAAAGCAGATGGAACCCTAGAAAAAGAATTGCATGGCCCAGATCATTTTGCTTCGATCTTCAAGGAATTTAAAGATGGAGATATCATTGGTAGTAAGGCTGACCCCAGAACTTACAGGGATGCTTTTTATAGTCCGGTAAATGTTGGTAATAGTATATTCGTCCTTTACAATGGGAAAAAATTGGAAGATGTCAATTACAATATATTATGCAAAGAATTATTTGTATTCGGATGGGATGGTAGTTTAGAATGTCATTACACGTTAGATCAAGGCGTTTCAGCCATTGCAGTAGACAATCAAAAACAAAAGATATATGGCATCAGTGATGATCCAGAATATCATATCGTTGAATTCAAATATTAAAAAAACAAACAGCTTTCATTAAAAAGTTTATACAAAAAATCATGAGATTAAATAGTTACTTGTTGATGAATATCGTCTTTCTCCATTTTCTATCCTGTCAATGCCCTCAAAAGGATAGAATGCTGGAGAGCGTCGTGTCTTCCGCTAAAGCACACAACGTAGACCTCAACCAAGTATTAGAACATTATAGTCAAGATTCCTTAAAACTCGAAGCGGCGAAATTCTTAATCAGGAATTTACCAGGAAATGTATCTTATGATAGTAGTAAACTTGGAAAATACCGTCCCATATTATACAAGCTAGACTCGCTTAGGCAACTTGGAACAATGTCGGAAAGAGATCTGCTTGATCAAATAGACAGTGATTGGGATAAATTATATGCTAAACATTTTTCCACATTAGAGGTATACACCAAACTGAAAGAAGACTTACTTGCCATTTCTCCAAACTATCTGATCGACAATATAGATCAGGCGTTTGGAGTATGGCAACAGAGTTCATTCAAAGACAGTGTTGATTTTCAGACATTCATGCGATATTTGTTACCCTATAGAAAACAAAATGGCTATGTTATCGAACCTTGGAGAGCATACTTTTTATCTAAATACGGCCAATATCTAAATCGCTATCCCAATATCCATCAAACAACTGATTCTTTAATGGAATTAGTCAAAGACTATCAAGTTGATTGGAGAAAGATCAGCAATTATCCCTTTATTAGTCTCTATGATTACAAACTAGCGAAAATGAGTAGATGTACACATAAATGCTGGTTCAACTCTATGTTATTATGTTCATTAGGTATACCCTGCACTATCGATTTTGTTCCTGCTTGGGGTAATCGAAACTATAGTCATGAATGGAATGCCATTGTAATTAATGGAAAGACCTATTCATTTGAGGCTACAGGAGGGAAAGGTATGTGGCATAACAAACTGGTATATAACAATGTATGGATTGATAAATATTGGATGAAATCTAGATTACCAAAGGTATTCAGATACAGCTACGAATCCGCTAAAGATGGACCTTCCGTAGATAAGGGATGTAATTCCCAAAATACCCCAATTCGTTTCCTAAGCTCAAAATACGAGGATGTATCCACTGAATATTTCGAGACATCCGATATTAAGATTCCTATCAAAGGAAAAGGAATATTCTCGAAAACACCTAAATACGCCTACTTATGCGTATTCAATGAAGATAAATGGCAACCTGTATATTGGGGTAAAGTAAAATCGGGTGATGCCTGTTTTGAGAAAATGGGAAGAGACATTGTTTATTTACCTGTATTTTATGAGCATGGAGAAGTCACACCTTTTAATGACGCTTTTATCCTGCAGCAAGATGGGACTATACACTATCTCTCTCCCGATATAAAAACGGAGACTTCTGCCCTCTTGAACCGGAAATATTATGCCAGACCGGATATCGATTTCTGGAAAGAATGGAACTATGGGGGATATTTTGAGGTATCAGATAATGAATCGTTCCTGAATGCTCAAAAGATATTCACAGTCACGACCTGTGAATCAACACCAAACACATGGACATTAGATATTCCTGTTACTACCCGTTACATACGGTACGTATTCCCCGAAAAAATAGATGTCTTAGCGGAGTTGTATTTCTTTAAGAAAGATAAACAGACAAATACCTTGATAAAGATAGATGGCAACAGGATCATTCAACATAAAATAGATGCCTCTGAGATGGAGAAGTTATTCGATGGAGATTTACTATCCTATGCTGATCTGACAAAGCATTCGCAACCGAATCAGAAATCCCCTCTATGGATCGGGATAGATTTTATGGAAAAGACGGAAATAGCTGCTATAGGAATCTGTCCTAGAAATGATAAAAATAATATCATAAAGGGTTTGCAATATGAGCTTTTCTACTGGAACAACCAATGGATATCTCTAGGCAAGAAAATCGCTACAGATTATCACATAAATTACGATCATATTCCGGATAATGCCTTGCTCTATTTGAAATGCACGAGCGAAGGTAATGAAAATCGTATTTTCACATGGCAAGGGAATAATCCTAAATGGTGGTAACAAACGGAGCATAGGTACAATGAAAAATACACCAAAGATAAGACGAATAACGGACTACTTCTTTTATGCTATTTACGCAATAAGTAGTTTCATTCTTCTATTCATCGTACTACAAATATTTTTCCTCAGTACCTTTAGGATACCTTCAGATTCCATGTATCCAACGTTAGAGGCCGGGGATAACGTATGGGTGTGCAAGCCCATGATTGGCGCACGTATCTTCAATATCTTCGCATCTTTGCGAAATGAACAAACTACGATCTATCGTCTTCCCGGCCTCAAACGAATACAAAGGAATGATATTTTGGTATTCAATTTTCCTTGTCCGAGCGACTGGAACTCCATAGAGATGCATATCCTCAAATATTATGTAAAACGCTGTGTAGGATTGCCCGGAGATTCTTTGTCCATAGAGAATGGGTACTTCAAGATAAAAGGATATACCGGGGCTTTAGGGAACCCTAGATCTCAAAAGGAGATCGCCAAACGGACAAAAGATAAATTCGGGGATGGGGTCTATCATAGCTTCCCATACGATACACTCTTTAATTGGAATATCAAAGACTTTGGGCCTCTTTACATACCAAAAGCCGGAGATTCCATTCTTATAAATCAAACCAATTATATACTCTATAAAAAATATATCGAATGGGAACAACAATGTGATCTAAACGACCTGAATGGCCATATCTATTTAGGGAACAAAGTACTCACACACTATAAATTCAAGAAAAATTATTACTTCATGGCAGGAGATAATGGAATGGACTCACAAGATTCTCGATATTGGGGATTATTACCGGAAGAATATATCGTAGGTAAAGCTTGGCTCGTATGGAAATCCGTGGATCCCCAGAGCCATGCGCTCAAGTGGAATCGATTATTTAAAGCCGTTAATTAAGATGGATACAATAGGGTACAACAACAGGCGTACAACTTTCACTTTTATAAGAAGCGATTACGGTCTATTAGCAATGGCGGGTTGGTGCGTAGGGATCTATCCTTGGGTCTTGGATCCAGAGCCTGAGAAACTGATATGCGGAGGACAACTGATCGCTTTATGGTTCATCTTGCGTTATGTCATAGGTAAATACTCATCACTGCGAGAGTGTTTCTTGCTCGTTATTATCGCAACTGGCCTCATTGAAGCCATTTGGGGCTTCCGGCAATTACAAGGCTGGACATATTCCAATCATTCATTATTCCGGCTGACCGGTTCTTTTTTCAACCCGGGGCCTTATTCCGGATATTTAGCGGTAACGCTACCCGTCGCTTTGGGAATCTTGCTGAGGCAATCCAAACAGAATATCTCATGTTATTTCTCCGCGGTATGTGTACTCTCAATTATCGTAGTACTTCCGGCCGGAATGAGCCGGTCGGCATGGATAGCGGCCACTGGCTCTTGCCTTTGGGTGTACGCTATGTACCGAATGGATTGGAAACAGATAAAAGTAAAAGTAAGACAACATAAAAAGCTATATATAATAGGTAGCATCCTCGGATGTGTTTTACTCTTCGGAGGAAGCACCTATGTTTATACCTTAAAGAAAGACTCGGCGGACGGGAGGCTCCTTATGTGGAAGATCACGGCAAAAGCAATACAGAAACAACCGATTACAGGTACCGGCCTAGGTGGGTTTCCTGCCGCTTACGCAGAAACACAAGCGGAATACATGGCTTCGGGAAAGGCTACCGAACAGGAGAAATGGATAGCCGGATGTCCGGAGTATGCTTTCAATGAATATTTGCAAATCGGATTGGAGCAGGGACTCGTAGGGCTGGCGCTATTTACCGCATGGCTGGGACTTCTCTTCTATAAAGGGATAAAGAACAAGAGGTATGCTTGCTGCGGAGGATTGATGTCTTTGGCTATATTCGCTTTCTCTTCTTATCCATTGCAATTGCCGGAGTTCTGGGTGGTATTGATATTCCTAGGGGTGATGAGCGTAACGCCGGATAAGGATAAGATCAGTGAGAACCCCGCCGAATCAAATGGCCGCGGATGGGGCAAACGGATATTTCTTATGGGAATCGCTATCCTAGGTATTGGTTTGTTTTGGATGCAAAAAGATTATTATAGGGCTTATCAAAAATGGAACAAGGCGCAAATGCTCTATAAGAATAAGGCTTACGAAGCCGCCTTGGAGGTATATGAGCCTTTGTATCCCTTATTGAGGCATAAACCGGACTTCCTTTTCGAGGCCGCTCAATGCCTAAGCAAGACCGGACAATATGAGAAAGCAAATGAATATCTGGAAAGAGCTGTCTTATTAAGCGCCGATCCGATGCTTTATTACGTGATGGCTAAAAATGAGCAGCTTTTAGGTGAATACCGACAAGCAGAAAAGCATCTGTCACATGCCATTAATATACTGCCGGAACGTATCTATCCATATTACCTGTTGGTGAATCTGTATGCGGAACCATCTTATTATCAACCCACAAAATTGAAAATGGCGATCGATTCCGTATTAATCAAGAAGCCGAAAGTAGAAAGTTCAGCCATTAAAGAAATGAAAGAGAAAGCTAGAAATATGTTAAACAACACATCAATATGAATACAATATCCTTATTTTTACAGCGATTACGATTGCATCGTAACAATAAATACTTATATTTGCAAATGACAAATGATACAAACCGATCAATCATACGAGTATGAAATACTATAATTTGTTGACCTTTACGCTTTTATTCTGTTTAAGCGCATGCGGCGGAGAAAAGAAGGAGGCGGATGCCACACAGGATTCCGTAGAGACCGTATTGCCGGATGAGGCAAACGAAGTCACGACCATGACTTTGAAGCAAACGGAGTTTAATCATGAATTGATAAGCAATGGCAAACTGTCCGCTCGCAAGCTGGTGGACTTACGATTTGAGTCGGCGGAACCGATCGCCCGTATCTACGTGAAGAACGGAGACCGGGTAAGCAAAGGACAGAAAATAGCGGAGCTCGCTACTTTCCGGCTCACGAACAAAACAGCGCAAACCAAAGATGCCCTAGAGAAAGCGAGGCTTGAATTAAAAGATGTATTGATCGGCCAAGGGTATATGCTGGAAGACTCGGCGAAAGTACCGCCCGCTACTCTTAACCTAGCACGGGTGAAAAGTGGATATGACTTGGCGCTCGCCCAATATCAACTTGCCCAATATGAGGAACAGAACGCGACGTTGATCGCGCCTTTCGACGGGATCATCGCAAACCTTTTCGCTAAACAAGAGAACGTGGCATCTATAACGGACGCATTCTGTACCGTTATCGATCCTCATAGCCTGGAAGCCTCTTTCACCGTATTGGAAAGTGAGTTGCCGCTGATCCAAAATGGAGATAAAGTGGAAGTTACCCCTTTCGCCACCACTAGTTTAAAAACAGAAGGACGCATATCCGAGATCAACCCGCTGGTGGATGAGAACGGGATGGTACAAGTGAAAGCGGCGGTAACCGACAAAGGTAAATTATTCGAAGGCATGAATGTACGGGTTAGCGTACAGCGCTCGCTCGGGAAGCAATTGGTCGTACCCAAGACGGCCGTGGTATTACGTTCCGGAAAACAGGTCATATTTACTTTCACTGATGGACACGCTTATTGGAACTACGTACGCACCGGACTGGAAAACGCGGATAGCTACACTCTCTTGGAAGGATTGAAAGAAGGGGATGTCGTGATTACAAGCGGTAATATTAATCTGGCGCATGAGTCACCGGTCAAAGTAATTGAGAATTGAGAATTGAAAATTAGTTGATATGATTCGCTTCCTGCTACAACGTCCGATAGCGGTATTGATGGCTTTTACGGCCTGCTTTATCGTGGGATTGGTGACTTATTTCACCATACCGGTCTCCTTATTGCCTGATATAGCCATACCCGAGATTACCGTTCAGGTATCCGGGCAAAACACTTCTGCCCGGGAATTGGAAAATACCGTCGTGAAGCCGGTACGTTTACAATTGATGCAAGTGGCAGGATTGCGGGATATCCATAGCGAGACTCGGGATGGAGCGGGTATTATCCGCCTTAACTTCGACTTCGGCACCAATACGGATCTGGCCTTTATAGAGGTCAATGAGAAAATAGACGCCGCCATGAATTACCTACCCCGTGAAGTGGAACGTCCGCGGGTAGTCAAGGCGAGCGCTACGGACATTCCGGTGTTTTGCCTTAACCTCACTTTGAAAGTTGACAATGGACAGTTGACAGTTGATAGTTTAAAGGACACTCCACAACTACGGTCAACGGTCAACGGTCAACAATCAACTGACGAGGCTTTCCTGGATCTTTGCCAGTTCGCGGAAACGGTTATTAAACGAAGGATCGAGCAATTGCCGGAAGTGGCGATGGTGGATATCACGGGCATATTAGGACGGCAATTACAGATCGTACCGGATATGAAGCTCTTGGAAATGGCTGATATTACGTTAAATGATTTGGAATCTGCCTTATCCGCCAACAATATAGAGCCGGGAAGCATGACCGTACGGGATGGTTATTATGAATATAACATCAAATTCTCGACCTTATTACGTACACCGGAAGACGTACAAAATATCTATATCCGTAAGAGTGACCGGATTTTCCAGATAAAAGACCTGGCCAAAGTAGCTGTCGTACCAGAGAAAGAGACCGGCTTATCGCTAGCCAACGGGAAAAGAGCCGTTACACTAGCCGTTATCAAGCAAGCGGACGAGAACATGAACAATATGAAAGAGGCGCTCGCCGAGGTAACCGATTATTACAAGTCTATCTATCCGGATATTGAATTTACGATCACAAGAAACCAGACTGAGTTATTGGATTATACGATCTCCAACCTCAAACAGAACCTATCGTTAGGTTTCCTATTTATCTGCATCGTGGCGATCCTTTTCCTCGGAGACGTAAAAAGCCCGGCGGTAATCGGATTAAGTATGGTAGTCAGTATCATCACGAGTTTCTTGTTCTTCTACCTTTTCGATATGTCGTTAAATATCATCTCCCTATCCGGACTGATTCTGGCATTGGGTATGATGATAGACAGTTCCATCATCGTGACCGAGAATATCATGCAATACCGGACGAAAGGGGACAGCCTGGAAGAGGCTTGTATTAAAGGGACCACCGAGGTAATTACGCCTATGCTTAGCTCCACATTTACCACGATCGCCGTATTTGTGCCTTTAGTGTTTATGAGTGGTATAGCGGGAGCGATTTTCTTCGATCAAGCGTTTGCGGTTACGGTTGGTTTGCTGGTCTCTTATTTCACCGGGATCATGTTACTTCCCGTGCTTTACAAATTAGTTTACAGCGTACCGGAGATCAAGCATTCCCTATTCAATCTGAAAATAAATAATTTGATCAAGGAGCATACGCTGGACCGGTTCTATGATGGAGGCGTTGATTTCATATTCAGGCATAAGATAGCCAGTCTGCTATTTGTAGCCGTCACCATCCCCCTTTGCGCGATCCTATTCTATGTGATCCCCAAAAGCCGGATGCCGGAAATCGACCAGAATGAGTTAATCGCGCATGTTGAATGGAATGAGAATATCCATATTGATGAGAACAGGAAGAGAGTCAGCGAATTATTTGGCGAGGCCGATCGGTTAGGCGCGCAACACACGGCCTATATCGGACGACAACAATTCCTGCTGAACCGAGACCGAGAATTATCCATCTCGGAAGTAGAACTTTATTTCAAGACAGAAGAGACCGAGGCTATCGCCCCTTTACAACAAGAAATCTCCGCATGGGTAAAACGAAATTACCCGACAGCCGTATTATCGTTTTCTCCACCGGAGACCGTGTTCGAGAAACTGTTCGTAACCGGCGAGGCCGATATCGTAGCCGAGTTCTATGCCCGTAATAAAGAACAAGCTCCGGATGCCCCGACTTTGCAAAAACTAGAGAAAACACTAGCGAGTAATACCGGTCTCACTCCCGTTGGCGTAGCTTTCGAGAATCAATTAAACATATCCATAGACCATCAGAAACTATTGCTTTATAATATCTCTTATGAAGAGGTCTACCGGGTACTTAAGACGGCCTTCAAGGAAAATGAGGTAGCCACCTTACGCTCTTACCAACAGTATCTACCGATCACGCTAGCCGGAAACGAGCAAACGGTCGATCATATCTTACATAACACGTTGATCCGTACGCAACCGGATGAAAACCAGAAGACGAATCATGTCCCTCTTAGCGCGGTAACAAAGATCACTCCAGGAGAAGATTTGAAGACACTCACCGCGGGAAAGAACGGGGAATATATTCCTTTTAGCTTCTATCAAGTAGAAAACGCGGGGCAGTTGATGGAAAATATCCGGAAGCTCGTACGCGATGAATCCAAGGGTAAGACAAATTGGGACATCGATTTCTCGGGAAGCTTCTTCTCGAACCAGCAAATGCTGAATGAGCTGGTAATCATTTTGTTCATATCCATCCTCTTGATGTACTTTATCCTAGCGGCGCAGTTCGAGAGCTTCTTGCAACCCTTGATCGTCCTGCTGGAAATACCTATAGACGTAGCCGCCTCCTTATTGGTATTATGGATATGCGGACATACCTTAAATCTGATGAGCGCGATCGGTATCGTGGTAACTTGCGGTATCATCATAAACGACTCTATCTTGAAACTGGACGCGATCAATGAGCTACGGAAAGCGGGTACGCCCTTGATGGAAGCGATCCATGAGGCTGGCCGCCGCCGTCTTCGTCCGATTATCATGACCTCATTGACAACTATATTCGGTATGGTACCGCTACTATTCACGTTCGATATGGGAAGCGAGTTGCAAAAGCCGCTCTCCATAGCCATGATCTCGGCGATGCTGATCGGTACGGCAGTCAGTTTATTTATTATCCCTTTGGTTTATTGGTTTATCTATAGGAGACATGCATTATGAAAAAAAGATACAAGAGGACATTCCTCGTTTTATACACGTTTTGTTCGCTATTGGCCGGAGAAGTATCGGCCCAATCGCTCGTCCTTTCCCTTGAGAAGACGATCTCGCTGGCTGCCGATAGCTCGCTGGAGGCTTTTCGCACGAAAAACCTATTCTTGTCCGGCTACTGGGAGTTTCGTAATTATAAAGCGGAACGACTGCCTAGCCTTACGCTGAATATCACGCCCGCCGAATATTACCGGGATATCACAAAACGATACGACTCGGAGAAAGACATTGACGAGTATCGCGAGCAACAGTCCTTTTATGCGGGAGGCAACTTGAAGATCAAGCAGAACTTCGATATGCTGGGCGGTAGTTTCTTCGTGGATACGGATCTGGGGTATATGCGCTATTTCGGCTCAAATACTTATAGTCAGTTCACCTCTGTCCCTATCCGTATCGGATATAGTCAAAATCTATTGGGATACAATCCTTTCCGGTGGGAGAAGAAGATTGAGCCTCTGAAATATGAGAAAGTAAAGAAAGAGTTGCTTTATAATATCGAGACGGTCAGCGAGCAAGCCACCCGCTACTTTTTCGCTTTGGCCATGACGCAAGTAGAATATGATATGGCTAAGGAGAACGTAGCCACGACCGATACGTTATATCGTACCGGCCAAGAACGGCATAAGATAGCCGCCATCAGCCAAGCGGATCTGCTGACGCTTAAGCTGGATGCGATCAATGCCCGCAATACCTTGCAAAACGCCAATATAGCCTTGAAGCGAGCCATGTTCAGTTTGGCCTCATACCTGAATTTCGATAAGAATACGGAGATACGGCTTCGGCTGCCGTCACGCCCCCACGATATGGACATCCCGGTGGATCAGGCATTGACGTTAGCCCGGGAGAATAACCCCAAGTTTCTGGAAGTACGGCAAAACGTATTGGAGGCCGAGCAACAAGTGGACAAGACTAAAAAGGAATCTTTATTCAACGCTTCCTTGAATGCCAGTATCGGTTTCAACCAAGTAGCGACCCGGTTTAAGGAAGTCTACAAGAATCCACTGCAGCAGGACTTAGTATCGATCTCCGTCTCTATCCCCCTTATAGACTGGGGCGTACGGAAGGGCAAATACAATATAGCCAAAAGCAACCTAAATGTCACGCAAATATCCGCACGGCAGACAGAAGTCACACTAGAGGAAGACGTAATCATGACCGTCGGCGATTTCAATGTACAACAAAACCTGATCGCCAGCGCCGAAGAGGCTTTAGACATCTCGATCATGGCCTACAACGAGACCAAGCAACGCTTCATGATCGGCAAAGCGGATATCAACAGCCTCACGCTCTCCTTGAACCGCCAGCAGGAAGCGCAGCGTAATTATATCACCGCCCTGCAAAATTATTGGTTGAGCTATTACAAAATACGTAAGCTCACCTTACATGATTTCGAGACAGGTCTCTCATTAGCCAACGAATTTGATTACGAGCATGGGTTCTAAGCCGAACATATCATCCTTTACGATCATCGTCACCTTCCTTTGCATCGCATTGGCGGGGATCGCTTTCGTGCCTCTATTGCCGATCAAGCTATCTCCCTCCCGTACGTTGCCCAAGTTGAGTATCAGCTACAATATGCCCTCCAACTCCGCGAGGGTTATCGAAATGGAGGTAACCTCCCGGTTGGAGGCGATGCTCGCCCGCATCAAAGGAATCAAAGAGATCTCCTCGACCTCGGGAAACGGATGGGGAAGGATTACCTTGGAACTGGATAAACATACGAATATAGATGCCGCACGCTTTGAGGCCTCAACAATCGTAAGACAGACGTGGCCGGACCTTCCGGAAGAGTTAAGTTATCCGATCCTAGAGATGAGCCGCCCGGACGACAAGGAATCACGCCCGTTCATGAGCTATACCTTGAACGCTTCCGCCACCCCGATATTCATCCAGCGATTCGCCGAGGATCAGATAAAGCCACGGCTTAGTAGCGTGCAAGGTATTTATCGTATCGATGTAAGCGGAGCGACCCCGATGGAATGGCGCTTGGAATACGATAGCCGTCAGCTACGGGAGCTGGGGATCACGATTGAGGATATCCAGTCGGCGATCGGCCAATATTATAAGAAAGAGTTCCTCGGCACCGCCAATATGGGAAAAGGGAGTACCGGTAAGGAATGGATCCGTCTGGCGTTGATGCCGGAAAAGATCACGAACGGGTTCGAGCCATCGCATATCACCGTAACGAACAAGGACGGTAGCTTAATCCGACTGGATCAATTGATCAAGGTAACCCGGCAAGAAGAGACCCCGCAAAGCTACTACCGGATCAATGGATTAAACTCTATTTACTTGTCTATCCGTGCGGAAGAGACGGCCAATCAGTTGCAATTAGCCAAGAAAGTGATGGAAGAGATGGAGCATATCCGCACCCTGCTTCCTCCCGGTTACGAGATCCATACCAGTTACGACGCTACCGAATTTATCCAAGAAGAACTGGATAAGATCTACGTCCGTACAGGCTTGACAATCTTGATCCTCTTGCTTTTCGTATTACTGATCACCCGGAATGTACGTTATCTGTTCTTGATCATCATCAGTTTAAGTATCAATCTGTGCATAGCCGTTATCCTTTATTATTTATTGGGGTTGGAGATGCAATTGTACTCGCTGGCGGGTATCACGATCTCGCTCAGTTTGGTGATCGATAATACGATCGTGATGACCGACCACATCCGGCACCATCAAGACCGGAAAGCCTTCTTGTCTATCCTGGCGGCTACTCTGACGACTATGGGTGCCCTCATTATCATCTTCTTCTTGGATGAGAAGATACGGTTGAACTTACAGGATTTCGCCGCTGTCGTGATCATCAACCTGGCGGTATCCTTGTTTATAGCGTTATTCTTGGTCCCGGCATTGATCGATAAGATGAAGTTACGCGGGGAGAAAGCGGCTTCTTCCTCCCTAAAAGCCCAGAGTCGTTGGAAACAACATCCGGTGATCCGTCCGATGCGGTCGTTCATACACCGTTTCCCGGACTATTTCACTCATTATTACCAGGCGCAGATCGGTTTCCTTTGCAACTGGAAAAAGCTGGCCTGCCTTATTCTCGTATTGGCTTTCGGACTACCGATATTTTTATTGCCGGAGAAGATCGAGCCGGA
>JAQVCX010000174.1 GCA_028689545.1 Parabacteroides sp. | reverse complement strand
AAAGGGAGGCCGGAGAGGCAAGGGTCGATAAGGATCTTTATCTTGGAGACAACTTGCCCCTGGATCTTGCGAAAGGAATAAGGAACATATAGACCGGGAAGGGGGTGAGTGTGATGGAAAAGGTAAAATGTGCTAATTGCGGGAACATTGGTTATACAGCGTCTCCTGAGAGTGTGCGATGTTCCGAGTGCGGCTTGAATTATTATGTGATCGTGCCGGATGACAATAACGATAACACCGTAAGTATTGAAACAGCGCGTTATATGTACGGTTTGGCAGCCGGCAATATTGAACCGGAGAGGTTTCTGTCAAGATTACGCTCTCGGATAATCCCATAACCAATGGAGGTTAAATATGAAGGTCATAGTAAAGATAAAACGAAACCCGGAGCAGATCTTCCTTGTGGATCTTCCGAACGATCGCCTTATTCATGAGGTAAAAAAGCTTATAACGAAGAACAAGCACTCGAAGGCCATAGCGACAGCCTTATGTAAGGGAAGATTCGAGAAAGAATTGTTCGATGATGAAGTGCATATAACGGATGCGGCCATCATCCTTTCCGAAGACAACGTGTCGTGGAGTTTATGACAGCTCCGGAACGGTTCTTAAAATATGAGTTTCGGGATAACTTGTCATTATATTTTTCAGAAAAAAGTAAGAGGGCGTCTGATGAACGAGGAGGGAAAATGCGGTTTTTAATTTTGGGTTATTTTGCTAAAAAACAAAAAGGATTGACAAAAAATAAAAAAATGTTAAAATGATCTTATGTTGCGTGGAGGGGGATCCAACGCGGGAGGATGCCATGTTCAGGAAAAATAAGGCCAGGATAATTTTGAGGATGGTCTCGGCGGTAACAGCCGGGATCTTTTTGTTTCACCAGATCGTCTGGTCGGCGGATATCCCTTCTCTCGTCCAGCCGGCCGATGATGGGCCCACCGCCGCTATGGAGCCGTCTACCTTTTTATCGAGCCAGAGCCGGTCGGAAATGCTTGTGTCGTCCAAGAATTACATCGAGGATTTTAACGCGCAGGCAAGTTCCTCTCCCGAATTCCCGGAAACTTCACATGGGGTTACATATGACCGGATGGTCGAGGGAACTGACGGGTGGACTTCTTATTATCTTGGGGATCTGCTTAAAGAGAAAAGCCATACGGACGGCCGGGCCTATGTTTACAGAGAGCATACATCGGGAGGGGACGAACGGGTCTACGATTATTATGGTCCGGGAGACGTATATTCGTTTACTTACACCTATCTATATGACAGCGAAGGCACATATGAGGGCAGAAGCCTTAGCTATGCCAGCGGGGATCTTTATAGATATGATGCCAAAGGCAAATTGATCGAACGGAAATTTTCCAATGGCTATTCATGGGTCTACGAATACTACGCTGACGGCAAATATAAGGTGAGGGAATACCGGAATCCGAACGGTTCAATGAATTATCGTTACAGCTATTTTTATAGCGATAACGGGGAATACCTGGGTTATTCCGTCACATATTCCGCGGGCAACGAGTATCGATATAATGCCCAGAATAAGTTGGCGAAAGCGTCATATTCCAGCGGATACTATTACCTGTACGAGTATCTGCCTGATGGAAGGACCCTCTCGCGAATATACTACAGCCCCGACGATACTGCGGAGATGTCGGATGTATATTACTATGATGAGGAAAGCAATTTTGCCGGCCGTGCGCTGACATACGCGGATGGCAGGGCGATATACTATGACGCTGATAACCGCTGTTATAAACGCGTCAACACTAACGGCACTTATTATCTTTATGAGTATTATCCCAACGCCAGGCAGAAACTATCCGAATATTATTCCGCGGAAGATATCATGATCTGGGGAAATTACTATCTGTATGACGATACCGGCACGGTGTATTACGGCAGAATATTAAGGTACACCAGTGGAATGGAATACCATTACAACGCCGATAATAAGATAACTAAAGTCGTATATTCCACGGGATACTACTATATCTACGAGTACATGCCGGATGGAAGGAACAAGTCGCGAATATATTACAAACCCGACGGAAAGGAAGAGATGTCGGATATATATCATTATGACGATGAAGGCAATTTTACCGGCCGTGCTTTGACATACGCGGACGGTAGGGAAATATATTATGACGCTAATAATCGCTGTTATAAACGTGTCAACGCCAACGGCACTTACTATCTTTATGAGTATTATCCCAACGGCAGACAAAAACTATCCGAATACTATTCCGCGGAAGATATCATGATCTGGGGAAATTACTATCTGTACGACGATACCGGCACGGTCTATTACGGCCGGATATTAAAGTATGCCGACGGCAGAGAATATCATTATGATGAGTTGAATCGTATGGTGAAGAATGTGTTATCGAACGGGAGTTTCTACCTATATACTGAATTTTATCCGAATAGATGGTACAAAACCTACGAATACCACGATGTTTCGGGTAAGTTTGTAAATTCATTTACGAGGCTATACGATCCCGATAACGGCTACGCGTATCTGGGCAGGGTACTTCGATACGCGGACGGCCGTGAATATACCTATGACCGCAGGTACCGCTTAACAGGGAGGGTATACGAGAACGGAACCAGTGAAACCTGGGAGTTCTGGAGCGATACGGGAAACGCTTTAAAGACAAATGTCAAATATGATGCCGAGGGAGACTGGTCTGAGACAATAGAATATTACGAAGACGGCGTTACAGAACGGTCCCACGCCATGGCCGACGCCGATCCCGACGAATCCGGTGATGTGGTTCTTATAACCTACGACACCGAGGGTCGTATGCTTACCAGAGCCTATGATGAGGGAACGCTCGAGAGTTACGATACCGGCGGCATGCTGATAAGAGTGACGTTACTCGACGGGTCATACAGAACGTACGAGGATTATTATGAAGGTACCATTCAGGCGAGATTCGTCAAGGAATATGACGCGGATGACAACCTGCTCGAGGTAACGGAATATGATGAAGACGGCAATGTGATAGAACCTTTCGATGAGATCGTAGGCGGTTATGGAATAAGAACGGATGAGGACGGTTCGGTATCTACATATATTTTCGATGATGACGGAAAACCTTACAAGAACACATTCCTCGACGCGGCCGGCGGCGTCTTCTGGGTTTACAGATGGAATGAGGAATGGGAACTCAATTCCGTGACGAAAACATACCGCGACGGCACCGAAGAGATATACGAAGCTCTGGATACGCGGGGCGATCATCTCAGTCTTATCGAAAAAAGGATACCCGAGAAGGCTTTCATGACGGGTTTCAATCTTCCGTGGATCAATTACGGATACGATCTCGGAAAACTTCCGGGATCGGATTACCATATCGGCTTTTCCACGACAAAAGACGAGCTATATGCCCAATTTGATCTCTGGAAGGGCAGTTACGCAAGGGTTTTTCTTTTCGGGGACCTAAGGTCCGGTGTGGAGTTTGATGATAACGGGTATCCGGTAAGTTTTACGGATAAGGTCCATGAGGATATGCGGGCGTTACTGGACGCCGCGGCTATCTTTGACATAAAGCTCGTACCCGTTCTTTTTGATTACACAATAGCGGATGGTGTTGAGAAAGAGGATATATATGAGGTAGGAGAACATCCCGAACTGATAACGGATATGGCCAAACGGCAA
>JAQVCX010000080.1 GCA_028689545.1 Parabacteroides sp. | reverse complement strand
GTAAAGAAAGAGATCCCTACCGGAAGGAAGATGTTCATCTTTAGCCATTCTCCTCCCGCGGCCATAGTAAACAGCTCGCCTAGAAAGTTGAAATACTTGAAATACCCCAGCATACCTAGGTTTATACAGAGACTAAGCGCGACGAATAGCTTACGTTTCAGTGCCGATGTCGTACGCGAGATACATTGCGCTATCAAGAAATCGGACGTAGCCGTAAATACCAACAGCCCGAACCAAAGTCCGCTACTCTTATAATAGAAATAAAGGGAAAACAGCGTCACGTAAATAATACGCGCCAACGTGTGTTTCCTTAGCGACATATAAATCAGCAGGAAACCGATGAACAGGAAGAAGAACAACCCGCTACTAAACAAGATCGGGGCATTCTGCTGATACGTCAGGATATCTCCCAGTTTCTCCCACGTGAATTGATGATTACTAAACCAGTCTCCAAGTATATTATACATATAAGATTCTTATCGGTTATTATATGATTCCATGAACGCCCTAAACAAAAGCGTTCCTTGCTCTTGATATCCTTCTTTCGTGAAGTGAACCCGATCCCGTCCCATCAAACGGGAACTATACCATTTGCGGCACGAGTTTTTCCCTCCTGTCGTAGTGAATAAATCCCAGCAAGCTACTTCTTCTTTCTTCGCTACATCCCGGATAGCACGGGCAGCCCGCACGGTATTATCATTACGTACATACGTCCGCTGCTTGCCCGATCGGACTCTCTTATAACATTCCGGGGGAGTCGTCAGTAAGATAGCCGTATTCGGCAACTCCTTCTCGACTAACGCCAGGAAAGCCTCTATCTGATCGGAGAACTCATCGGTATTAAAACGTCTGCCAAACGTCTCGTTGGTTCCCATAGAGATAATTAATAAAGACGGTTTTAATAAAGCCAACTGACGCATATAGGTCTCGTCCGTATAATTCACATACATCGCCCCGTTCACTCCGACGGAATGGTATAAGATACCCCGGCCTCCATTCTTCAGCGTCAGGCCATAATACAAATTCGTAAAGGACGAGGCCGGTCGCAATGTATTCGTGCCCGCTTTACGCCTCGTACTCTGCAATTGTAAAGTATCGGTCAAACGGGAGATCCGGAACGTATCGGCCAATACACCGGGGGCGCATACGGTATCCGCACGGAGTGTTTGGATCGAGTCTTTCAAAACTCCGGCGGGAAGCATGGGCATCGACTTCTCTCCCCTATATAAGATCGCCTCCTTAAACTCGTATCCGGCACCATTATTGGGAGTGATCACGACATCCAGGTTAATCGAGGATGAAGCAGACTGAATCCCGATCCCACCGATCCCTATCGGGGTTTTCCGGGTATGCTGGATGCAACGCCCGGCGATCCAATCCTTAGCGACGGATTTGATGAAGTAATCGTCCGGCTCATTGGTCTTGCTCAACTTGAGAGGAGTGATCCAGCCTCGTCCGGCATTCCCGAACACCTGTTGGAAAAGGCGCATGACCCGACCGCTTAAATGCCCGGCCTGGATATGCGAATCCCCCAATTGAACGATCGTGATAACCGTATCTTTCCCGGCACGCAACGAATCCAGCTCCCGGAAGAAATCACTCCACGCCTTGCTGGAATCGGGTAAGATCAACGTATCTTTTCCCACTTTCATCGAATAAGATAAAGAGGGCAACGCCACGGTATCTCTTTGAGTGGACAGTTGACAGGTGACAGGTGACAGTTGCTTCGCGCTAGCCCTACGTATCAACTGTCCGCAATCCACGATCAACGGAATAATAACAATCAGACTAATCAACCACTTTCTCCGCTTCATCATAAAAATCTTTTTCTGATAGCAACGCTTTCAGCAAGGCCCCGGCAATCTCCCGTCCACCCCTAAAACTCAAATGCGTATAATCCTTACTCGCCCAGTTCATCTCCACGAAACGGACCATGCTATTCTCTCCTCCCATAGCCCCGAATACGTTCCAGAAAGGAACCCCCGCCTTTTTAGCGGCTTGCCTTTGCGCGTGCAGCAAGGCAAGTACGGCAGGCATCGTCTCGAATTCACCGTCGTCTTGACGGCTTCTGTCCGATACCCCCAACATCAATATATCGGCTTCCGGGAAACAAATCCGCATATGATTAATAACCTTTACCATCCGGCTGCTATACCATCCATAATTCATCACGCTGTCGCTCACGACATTCAATCCATACTGCAAGACGATTAAATCATACGGACGGATCTTATTCAATGCTTGGCAACGGGAGACATCCAATCGCTCCAATATCAGCCCCGAGTTCCCCCGAAGAGAGAAATTGTCTACCACGACACCTGAATGATCCTCCATAGCGACCCCTAATGCCCGAAACTCCGACGTATTCTTAAACGTGAAATCCGCTTCGGTAAACGTCCCGTCCAACTCGTATTGAGTTACGATCGATGTGGCGGGAAGCATTTCTTGTAGGGTATCCGCGGAAGCGTTGCAGACCAAGCGCATCTTCGTGTTCTTATTCTGCTCATAAATCAATTTCAAGGAAGAGAACGCCTGAAGCTCCGGATAACGCTTAGTCGTCTTCATCTGGATAGAGGCGTTTTCCTCGTTCGCCTCGAACATCATCCCGGATAAGGTATATCCATGCTCATGATCTGTCAACATGGACCAAGTAGCCCACCCGGAGGCATGTTGCTCCACGGTTGGGCGAAACTGTGCCGACACGGATGTGACCGGCACGAAACCAACTCCCCGACCCCCAAATTCCTTCTGCATCCCGGAACGGAAATCGGCCACCATGATATCTCCTTCTATAAAAGAATCACCCAAGAAGGCCACACGTACCGGGCGATTCAATCCCTGCCTATTTTTCAAGGCGGCGAAGAACCGTTTCAAACCGATATGCCCAAGAGAATAGTCCTCGATATGAGCCCCCAGCGAATCCGCTCCTTGCATAGCATAAGCCGCTTTGTATAACGAATCACGGAGAGCCAAAGCTACCGAGTCTATTCCCGCGGAACGCATTATCGAATCCCTTAACGCCGCCGAATCAACCTCAAGGGTATCCGCTTGTTCCAATTGTTGCCTCAAGGAATCCAAGGAAAACGCTTCCCCCTTCACCTTGAAATCCGATAGAAGGTCTACCTTTTTGATCTTATATCCGAACAATGTATCCGGAAGGCTATATAGGCCAAAGCTCATCAACAACACCAGCAGCAATAATGCCAACACCCTACCCAAATTATTACCTTTGTTCATCTCTCCGACACGATCCAAGCCGAATCGTATACTTCCGTATTCGGGGTCTTATAATACATATCCTTTTCTTGGGGAATACTTAATTTATAGGTCTTCCCACCTGTCACCAACTTACGATCGCGGAGCCAAGGATTAAACCGTTTCAAGTCCGCGTAAGTAACCCCATGCTCTTTAGCGAAAGCCGCCAAATTCTGTATATCTTGGTTTACAACCACATCTACGGTAGCAATCGGTTTATACAGGTCACGGGCACGAAGCACAAAGCCGTACTTCGACGGATTCTTGAATATTTGCTTGATCGCCATGATCCGATAGATATAACGGGTAGTCTCCTCCACCAACCAGAGATCGAGGGAGGAATCCGCGTCTTGTTTGACCAGCTCACCCGAGATACGCCCCATACCACCATTGTAGGAAGCGGCAACCGCCGCCCAATCTCCATATTTCCTATAGGCCGCTTTCAAATAATGGCAAGCGGCTTCTGTCGCTTTTTCCACATGGCAACGCTCGTCAACCGTCGGGGTGATCGTCAAGCCATACTCCTTTGCCGTGCCCTCCAGCAATTGCCACATCCCGACCGCACGAGCCGGAGAGGAGACACGAGGATCCAAATGGCTTTCTATCACCGCTAGATATTTGAAATCATCGGGGATGCCGTTCGCCTTCAGGATCGGCTCGATCACCGGGAAATAACGGTTTGCCCGTTTGATCAGAAGCATCGTCGTAGAGTGGAAATAAGTAAAGCTACTCAATTCGCGGTCATAGGCCTCCCGCATATCATAGCGGGTGATATCGATTAGTTTCCCGCAAAAAGGCACCGAGGCCGGAATATCCGGCGACAGGGTCATGGATGAGACAACCGGACGGCTCTCTACCAGCTTTCCCACGTCATTCGAACCCATCGAGATACATGCGGTCAAGCAAACGACGCCTCCACATAAAAAACTAGCTACATTATTCTTTGATATTCTCATTTTCTTCTTGAATTGTTTTAGGTCTAAGAATGTTTATATCGCCTTTTTCCTTATACTTAATGCCATCGGAACCTTCGGCTTCTATCACATAAAAATACACACCCGGTTGAACGTATTTACCGCCTTTCTTACCATCCCATCCTTGGGCGGGATCTGTCCAGTAATACATCTGCAGGCCCCAGCGATTAAATATCCATGCCTTAAAATCTACCAACGACTTATAGGCTACCCGGAACTCGTCATTAATCCCTGGCGAGGTACCCGGCGAGAACGCGTTCGGTATCATCAGATAAGACTCCGAGATATCAATCTGAACCTCATCCTCCGTGCTACAAGTCGTACTTTGGTCGCTTACTTCCAGCTTGATGATAAAAGTTCCGGATTGGTTGAACGTATAATCCACCTCCTCACCCGTAAAACGGACGACCGGATTGTCTTCTTCCCCTTGCCGATAGATTTTCCAATTGAACAAGGCGGCTGTCGGCGTATTCGCTATAGCCGAGAACTGAACAGTGGCGGGAGCGCAATAACCGCTCTTCGTCGTATTCATATTCGGGGCCTCTTGCTCGATCAGCAACGTGTCTATATGGGCATCCACCGCCGCGGCCTGATATTCATCGATACAAAGCGTGACCTCCTTTCCGAAACGACGGGCGAAATAATCGCCTTTCACACAGATCTCCGTATCACACCAAGGGGCGGGAATGGATTGACCGAACAAATCACCCTCGATAACCGCCTTCTCTTGTTTAGAGGTATATACTTTCTTATCCGAATTATATTCCAATGTGTTATAAATAACATCAAATTGGCGAGATAATTCACGTCTTGTTCCCGTATTAGGCCAATAATAATAAATAGGTTGGATCGTACCCGTACCAGCCAAGACCAATCCGCTGCAAGGATCGCTCGTATCGGAGACATGCAGGTTGGATATGCTTAACGTGTACTTACTGTAATCAACGATCCAGACGTAGCGAGACACGGCCCCTTCCTCGACAAAATAGCCATACCCCTCCTCTACTTTCTGAATCGTGGAAGTGGTTCCATTTTGGGTGGAAGCCACTTTCTCTGCCTCCAATCGCTTGGTTTTATAACGATACCATTGATGCGAAGAAGAGGAGGATGAGGTATAACTAATCGTCACATTATCCATTCCATATACCAAGTACACCTCCAGCCGCTCGGCGGAATCGCCGGAACTCTGCGTGGCTTTCATCGGGCTACCACTTCCTCCAGTCACTACATATTGGGCGTACGAGACAGCCGCTACAAACACAAAACTTAGCGATAACAGTATCTTTCTTAATTCCTTCTTTAGCATATATAGTCTAACAATTACGGTTCCAAAATTAGGGAAATAAACGGACATACGTAGCATGATAAGCAAAATTCACTATCTTTGTCACAAAATAGTCCGAACAGCAAATGAACAAGATTAGTATATACGCATTGACGTTCTTTTTAAGTTTATCGAGCGTAACCGTTTATTCCCAAAAGAATAGCAAACAAGTTGTCTTTACTAACGAACAAGGGAGCGATATATTTTATCATACCATCGAACGCGGGCAAACCGTGTATGCCATCGCGACCATGTATGGCATAAGCGTAGAGGATATTTACCGGTTGAACCCGGAAAGTAAAGAAGGGATCAAGTCCGGCTCCACGTTGAGGATCCCGCAGAAAGACTCCGCTATTGCGCCTTCCGGCAAAGCGGATAACTATACATACCATACGATCCAGCCGAAAGAGACCTTGTACTCCTTGTCCATTAAATACTCGGTGCCCGCCACGGATATCATCGCCGCCAATCCGGGTCTCTCCACATCGACATTCACGATTGGCAAGAATATACGGATCCCGCCGACACGACTGGAGACCTTGCCTACTACGGAGAAAAAGACCGTACAGAAGGAAATGGAATATACCGTAGAGAAAAAAGAGACCATGTACCGTATCTGCCGGAAGTTCGATGTTTCCAGCGTGGAGCTTTTAAGGCTCAACCCCGAGCTGAAAAGCGGAGTGAAAGCGGGTATGGTTATCAAGATACCGGTAACCAGCGAAGAAGTGATCACCCAAAGCATGAGGCAGCCGGAAGAGCGTGAGGTGAACGCCCTCCTCTCTACCCCTAAAGACATAAAGAAGGTGAACCGTATCCAAGTGGCCTTGTTGCTGCCGTTCATGACGGAAGAGGCTACGCAATCATCCGCCACCTCCCGTTTCGTGGAATATTACGAGGGATTGCTATTGGCGGTGGACAGTTTGCGAAACAGGGGAACCTCTATCGAGCTATCGGTATATGATACCGGAAACGGCACGAAGAAAGTCAAGGAGATATTGAGAGAAGACGCGTTATCAAACGCTAACCTGATCATTGGCGCCGTGCAGAACGACCAGATCGGATTGGTCGCTGACTTTTCCCAGAAGCACAATATCAAATATGTGATCCCCTTTACCTCCAAGAATGACGATGTCTTGTCCAACGCGAATGTCTATCAAGTAAACACACCTCATTCTTATCTATATTCCAAGGCGGCACAAGCCGGATGCGATTTGTTCTCGGATCATAATATCATACTTGTCAATATAAAGGATAAAGAAGAGAAGCCGGAATTTATCAAGGCCCTCAAGACGGAGATGCAACAACGCGATATCCCGTTCAAGGAAGTGACTTATAAGGGCGATACTTTCGCCACGGATATCGAGGCAGCCATGGTACGAGGCAAACGAAACGTGGTATTGCCAACCTCCGCTTCCTTAGACGCGGTGAATAAGATCAAGGCACCGCTCCATAGCCTTTCCGAGTTGAGAGAAGACGAGAAAGAGCCTTATATGATCAACCTGTTCGGTTATCCGGAATGGCAGACATACACGAGAGAATGCCTGGAGGACTTCTACGCGTTGAACACCTATATCTATAGTAATTTCTACGCGGACAACTTATCTCCGGAAGTCCATCACTTCTATTCCGGTTATAAAAACTGGTATAGCAAGAACCTGATCAATACATTCCCGAAATATGGAATCCTAGGCTTTGATACGGGCATGTATTTCCTAGGCGCCATCGATAAATATGGCTCCAACTTCGAGAATAATCTAGACAAGATCCATTATAAGAGCATCCAGACCGGATTCGATTTCCATAGGGTGAACAACTGGGGGGGCTTTATCAATACGAACTTGTTTATTGTACATTACAAGAATGATTATACGGTAACCCGCAGTGAGGTAAGATAATAGTGATGAGGATAAAAAGGATATTGACAACGATCTTGCTGGGTATGGCGGGACTATCGCTCTGCCAAGCCCAGAAAAGCGCTTTTAAGCAAGAGCTAGCCGTGGGAGCTTCGTTTGGCGTAAATTTCTCTAGCGTGAGCTTCACTCCTAGAGTCCCTACGAAAATGAAACTCGGGTTTAACGGTGGAGCGACGATACGCTGGAACACGGAACCAAACCTAGGCTTGCAAGCGGAATTGAACTTCACCCAGCATGGATGGGAAGAAAAGTTCGAGACAAAGCCCGAATATAAGTATAGCCGTACGATAAATTACGTGGAATTGCCCTTCTTGACGCACATCCATTTCGGGAGCAAACGAGTGCGTGTATTCGTCAATTTAGGGCCTAAGGTAGGTTATGCCTTTGGCGAAAGTACGGATTCGAACATCGACAACGTGGAGCAACCCCATGAGAACCGGGAAAACGCCCAACATAAATTAGAACTCCAAAAGAGATTCGACTGGGGACTTTGCGGCGGACCGGGAATCGAGATCCGGACAGGGATCGGCTCCTTCCTTTTAGAGGGCCGTTACTATTATGCGCTAGGCGATATATTCAACAGCCATAAAGGAGACACTTTCTCTAAGTCTTCCAGCCAAATAATATCCGCGAAGCTAACCTATCTGATTCCTATCATTAGCAAATAAGAGCATAGACAAGGAACCCGTCAACCGTTCCCTATAGAGGGCATCGCGGTTTCCTAGGCAGGACACTGCGGTTTCCTATATAGGGAACGGTAGTGTCCTGCTTAGGAAACTACAGTGTCCTATATAAGAAATTACAGGAAACTATAATAGACTAATAAGTAACATCTTATGCCATTTCTATTTTACCCTAGAGGAAGAAGTTTCTATTGAGGCTATAAAAAAAGAAAAGGCCATCCATCACGGACAGCCAATCTCATTGTTAACCTTAAATCTAATACCATGAAAAACACAGTGCAAATATAGAGACTTTATGTTATGCAGCATAATTCTTCAGCAAGAAAAACGCATCCATTAACTTTATTTAATGCAGACATGCTCTACAACATAGAATATGTCCCTTTTTATCCCGTTTTTTCTATTAACAACAAAACACTACCACTACAAATATTTATTACCTTTGCATTTATAAACATAAATACAGATTAATATAAGAAATCATGCTAATTATAGGTATAGCGGGCGGAACGGGTTCTGGGAAAACTACGGTGGTAAAGAAGATCATAGAAAGTTTGCCTCCGGGCGAGGTCGTATTACTACCTCAAGACTCTTATTACAAAGATAATAGCCATGTGCCGGTAGAGAAACGCCAATCTATTAATTTCGACCATCCCGATGCCTTCGACTGGCCGCTCCTCTCAGAGCAAGTCGCCTTGCTGAAAGAGGGGAAATGCATCGAGCAGCCTACGTATTCTTATCTTACCTGCTGCCGATTGCCCGAGACCATCCATATCGAGCCTCGCGACGTTGTCATCATCGAAGGAATCCTCGCCCTATGCGACCCCCAATTACGAGATTTGATGGACTTGAAAGTATTTGTGGACACGGATTCGGACGAACGCCTTATCCGCGTGATCCAACGGGATATGATCGAGCGAGGACGTACGGCGGAAGCGGTGATGGAACGCTATATCCGGATACTAAAGCCTATGCACCTGCAATTTATAGAGCCTAGCAAACGATACGCCGACCTAATCATACCCGAGGGAGGGAATAACAAGATCGCCATCAATATCTTGAAAATGTTTATCGAAAACAATCTGGGCCTTCCCCATACAGAAAATCAATAAACCAACCGTTCCGGCAAGGATCTCCCCAATAGAGATGCGTGTACCCCGCCCATACGTTCTTGTAGCGATATAGCGGGGTATCCGCCTGAATCCCCTTCGCCGTAAAAGCTTTCGCCACCGAAGGCAAGGGGTTTTCCATCGGCACGATCCGGGAATAATGGAACTCATGCCCGCGCAAAACAGCATTCTTATAATATAAAGTCCGATACCCCAAACGCAGCCTCATATTCTCCATCGTGGCGGATTGCGGCAATACACCGGCCATGGGATAGGCATTCCCATCCGTACCGATAATCTCTTTACAGAGATACATCATCCCCCCGCATTCCGCCAGCAACTTGCCTCCCGCTTCCACAAAGGAATGAATAGACTCGCGCATCCCGGAGTTCGCGCTCAACTCCGCTAAATACAACTCGGGGTATCCACCCGGTAAATAGACGAAATCGGCTTCCGGTAAACGATCATCTCTCAATGGACTAAAATAGGTTATCGTACCTAGAGCGGATAAGAAACGTATATTTTCCTCATACGAGAAATTGAAAGCGGAATCACGGGCGATGGCTATATCCAAACTCCTCTTCGCCGGGACAGTCCGCGCCACTTCCTCTACCCGAGGATCGGGCTGCCGCTCCGGCAAGGCCGTGATAGCCAACAGGCGATCGATATCCACATGCTCCTCCACCAAGCAAGCGATCCGGTCCGCGAATTCCTCAAAGCAGAAATCCTCCTCCAGCGATAACCCCAGATGCCGGCTCGGGATCTCCACGTCCGCCCGCCTCGGTAAATAGCCTAACGCTTCCACACCCGCATCCTCGCAAGCTTGCCTCAAGAAAGAATAATGACTCTCCGACGCCACGAAATTAAATACCGCCCCCACGACATTCAGCTCTTCCCGGAAATGCTTGAAGCCATAAAGCAAGGGAGCCACCGAGTAAGCCGTACTTTTGGCGTTCACCACCAACACGATCGGTATCCGTAATAAGCCGGAGATCTCCGCGCTGCTCCCTCGCATGGCATCGTAACCATCGAACAATCCCATCACCCCCTCGGTAACGGCTACATCCACACCCGAGGCATACCGGGTATATAAATCCCAGATATGCCCTTCCGACATCATGAAACCATCCAGATTCACGGAAGTGCGCCCGGCCGCCATCTTATGATGACGGGTATCTATATAATCCGGACCGCACTTAAAAGGCTGTACCCGTAAAGAACGTTTCTTCAAGGCACGAAGCAATCCTAAGGTAAAAGTAGTCTTTCCGCTTCCCGACGAGGCGGCTCCTATCAGCAAATGAGATCTCATGTATTCTGTTTTTAATCTATCCGTAAAACAAAGAGGTGAAACCAAGTCGTAAAAATAACATAAATTCTTGTTATACTATAAATCTATCCTGCTATATTTGCGGTATGATACGGAAAAAAGGACAAATAACAAGACAAACAGAACAAATAGCAAGTGAAAGCGAGATCAGCCATATTATATAGTATTTGTTGCATATCAATGTCGCAAGGTACAGCTCTTGCCCAAACAAATACGTTTGCCCACCGAAACGACAGTTCCAGTCTGGCACCCTTGTCTACTTGGGGAAAAGTGCAAAGACAAACCGACAAGATAATTAGCAGCAAAGCCTTCCAAATGACCTATATAGGAGTACCCTTGATCGTTGGCGGATTGATTATCAAGAATGAGGACGATCATTTTCACAATTTGCGCAACACCTATATTCCCAATTTCCGATACCATTACGACGATTACCTGCAATACCTGCCCGCCGTAGCGATGCTTGGCTTAAAAATAGGCGGTGTGGAAGGAAGAAGTTCTTGGCCCCGTATGCTCGTATCCGACGCTATCACCGCCAGTATCATGGGGGTAGCCGTCAATACGGTGAAACATACGGTAAGCGTGACCCGCCACGACGGTTCCAATACTCACTCCTTCCCTTCCGGACACACGGCCATGGCATTTATGGCCGCTACCATGCTGCATAAAGAATACGGTATGACCCGTAGCCCTTGGTATAGCATAGGAGGCTATACGGTAGCTACCGCCACGGCGGTATCCCGGATGCTCAACAACAAGCACTGGCTATCGGATGTAATGGTTGGCGCCGGAATCGGAATCTTATCGACAGAGCTTGGATATTTCCTGGCGGATCTGATCTTCAAGGACAAAGGTATTACTCATAGCGATCTGGATTTCGAGGCATTCAATTACCAGCGAAATCCCTCATTTTTCGGAATCTATATGGGATTTAGCCTGATGCCCACTAAGTTTAATCTGAGCCCGGACGTGCAATTAAAAGCGTCGCCGGGAAGTACGGCCGGATTAGAAGGCGCTTGGTTCATGAACCGTTATATAGGCTTCGGCGGACGTTTCTCGGCGACAAGCATGCCTTTATCCCTTACGAAACCCTTGCCGAACCCGACTGTTCCCGGTACGACCTATCAAGTGAACGCCTTGAAGTCTGATCCCCTCGACATGATCGGCGGATACATCGGCTCCTACCTATCCTATCCGGTGACCAATCGATTTCTCTTGGGCACGAAACTGCTGGTCGGCTGTAATTACAGCCCGGCCTCCCGAATATCAGTTTTAGGTGTGGAGGGAAATAAGCCTGAAATGATTGAGAAAGAGATCGTGAACACGAATAAATCGTTTAATATAGGATATAGTACGAACGCCTCTGTCTCATACATATTGCGTCCCAACCTAAATGTGCGGATATTTCTCGATTATACTCTTATCCCCTCACATTTCGTATCCTACGTAGCCAACGCCCAAAAAGAAACCGATCGCTTCGAGCTTCATAAGACCTTACAGACCTTTACGCTCGGAGCATCGGTTAATATCATGCTTTGGTAGACTTGAGAAATCAATATTGTTCCTTCTCGTTCGGGAAGTCTTGAGATTTCACGTCCTCGATGTACGCTTGTACGGCACGGGTAATCTCCTCCCCCAAATTCGCGTAGCGACGTAAGAAACGGGGAGAGAAGCCTTGGTTGATACCGAGCATGTCATGCATAACCAACACTTGGCCGTCTACGCCTCCACCGGCGCCAATACCGATCACCGGGATCGTAAGCTCCGAGGCGACACGAGTAGCCAACTCCGCCGGGATCTTCTCCAGCACCAAGGCGAAGCAACCTATCTCCTCTAGCAAATGGGCATCCTCGACCAGTTTATTGGCCTCGGCCTCTTCACGGGCACGTACCGTATACGTACCGAATTTGTTGATCGATTGCGGAGTCAATCCCAGATGCCCCATAATTGGAATACCGGCACACAAGATACGTTCGATAGATTCCCGAACCTCGGCCCCGCCTTCCAACTTGATACAATCGGCATGCGTCTCTTTCATTACCCGGATAGCGGAGGCCAAGGCTTCCTTAGAGTTTCCTTGGTACGTACCGAAAGGCAGGTCTACCACCACCAGCGCACGGCTTACCGCTTTCATGACCGATTTACCATGGTAAATCATCTGGTCGAGCGTAATCGGCAAGGTAGTCACGTTTCCAGCCATTACGTTAGAGGCAGAGTCTCCAACCAAGATCACATCCATTCCTGCTTGATCGATCAATTTCGCCATCGAATAATCATAGGCGGTAAGCATGGATATTTTCTCACCACGCTGCTTCATCTCTATCAGGCGATGTGTGGTCACCTTTCTACTATCATCTACTTTTGCGACAGACATATTACATTTTTATTAATTGTTTCGGCCGCAAAGGTAAATATTATTATTTAGTTTCAAGACAAACATTCACGGCACTTAAACCTCTGTCGCCACGTTCGAGGTCGAACGTCACGATATCGTTCACGGAGATTTCATCCACAACATTGTTCACGTGAAAGAAATACTTCTCCATCCCCGACAAGTCGCGGATAAACCCGAATCCTTTTGCCTCATTAAAATAGTCTACCCTGCCCTTCAAGATAACAGGACCCGTGTCCTCTTTCTTTGGGGTCGAGATCAGGATATCCTCTTGATTTATCTCTTCTTTTTGACGAAGTTCGGGAGGCACAGAGGTGATCATCCCATTTTCATCCACATAGGCTATCATATCCTCAAAACTAGTCGTTTTGCCGGACAATTTTCTTTCTTCCTTCCTGTTCTGTTTCTCTACTCGGCGAGCTTGTTTCTTTTTCTCGTTTTCACGTTTACCAAATGATGCGTATTTTGCCATACAGTTCAATTTTAATTTATACTAGGGCCTCACGTTCCGTGAAGCGTGTTTATACTAATCTTAGCGTGAGAATTGATGATTAAAGGAGAGATCCGCTTAATAATAATATAAAAAGAAGAACTATGTCGATAATGACTCGAAACTCAAACTTTCACAAAGATAATAAAATAAATGGAGAAGATCTTATTGATCCTCTCGTTTAAGAATAAAAAACATAATATTTCCTCCGGAAACAAAGAAAAGGCATCCTATTTTCCGATCGGAAATCAAAGGATGCCTCTACTATATCCAGCCTCGAAAAGCGCCGGTGACGAATTAATCGATATCGATCAATCGAAATTGCTTGTCAAACTCCAACTTCCGGGCATTCGACAATTTCACCTCATACCCCTTCCGGTCTTGCTCCATCTTCACGACCGATACATCCGGGTAGTTTTGAGTAAGGTACGTGCGGATCTGCGCCGGGATAGCGGTAGAAGGAACGGAGCTATTTGAGGAGCACATGATCTCCTTCCAATTCCCGTTCTTATCGAACTCTATCTTATCTCCATTCACGAAGACCACATCATAATCCTTATCAAAGAAATCACTGTCCACCTTCGTCAAGGCAACCTTCACTTGCGGGAAATGTTTCTGGACGAATGTCCGGGCCGTAGCCGGCAACTCATTAAATTGGATAGGCTTATCATTGCCTGCCCACATAGTAACCGTACTCAAGGAGAAAACACAAACTAACAACATCAATACTCGTTTCATAACCTTTTGCTTTTAATAGATTAAACGTAGAACGATTAATTATGAGACAAAAGTCGGTAGCGAATTTGAAATTTCTCTGAAATCCGAACCGATTATTGATACTTGACACAAAATAAATGTTCCCCCTCCTTATAATCGTACGACAAATGGAGACCTTGCATCGTACATATCGAATAGGCGATCGCCAATCCCAGCCCCGTCGAGCCTTCCTTCTTTCGGCCTTGATAAAAACGCTCGAAAATACGAGACCGGTCCAACGGCCCGTCCTCTCCCGTATTCCGGATCACGAAACGATCCGTGCCTAACGTAATATGTATCTGTCCGCCCTCTACAGTATGTACGAAAGCGTCCTTGATCAGGTTGGAGAAGAGGGAAGCGGCCAGCGGCTCATTCATCGTCACCCTCGATACCCCTTTCTCTTCCATGGTTACCGAGAGATGACGGTAAGCGTACACTTCCTTGAAATCCTCCACATAACGTTCGATCAAAGGGGTCAATTCGATATCAACCGTATCGATAAACTGTCCGTTATCGATTTTGGTCAGCAAGAGCAACGCCTTATTCAATTTCGTTATATATTCCAATGTCTTATGGGTCTTATACAACTCCTCCATTTGCGTCTCGGTCAATGAGTCGTCCTCCATCAAGCCCTCCAAACGATTCCGACAGATAGCCAACGGGGTTTGTATCTCGTGAGACGCATTTCCAATAAATAGCTTTTGCTGCTCGAACATCTTCTCGTTTCGCTCGGCGTTGCGAAGAGTAGCCTCGTTCAACTTCCGGAATTCCGTCACGGAAGTATCATTCCTCAAGGGTTTATTCTTCTTCCCGATCCGGTACGAGTCCAGCCAATCCAACAGGATGTACAAAGGTTTCATGTTACGATAGAAAACCCAAGTGGTGATAGCCACTACCGTCAACAACAGAAAAACATACAAAAAGATACACCAATACAATACCGCTTTCCGCAGGTCTTCTTTCTCTATAGTAGGCGCGGACACGATCAGCTCATAATAGCGATCGTCTTTATCCTTGAAGATCGTCGACAAGACACGGGCGTTCGCATCCTCGTCCGTATAATACATTTCTTTCTTTTTCTTGCGCCGCTTGGCATAATCACGGCTCACCTCCGATAAGTAATACTGGTTGTTCGAGCCATTATCTACCGAGGGCAGTTCCTCCCCCGCCAAAGCACGTGTCATAATCACTTCGGAATAAGCTTCCAACGAATCGTCTACCTCGTCATTGATCTCATCGGCTATGGCTAGATAAAACAAAAAGGCCCAGACCGCCACGATGACGCTCAAAACCAATGACAAGCGAATCAGTATTCGATAAATCAGTTTCATACCAGATAAAAGGATTTATTCGACAACCAGTTTATAGCCAAACTTATAAATAGCCTTGATCTCTACGCTAGCCCCTCCTGCCGTCAGCTTTTTCCGTAGATTCTTGATCTGGGCATACACAAAGTCAAAATTATCCACTTGATCGATATGGTCTCCCCACACCGATTCGGCGAGCGTACTCTTATCGACCAAGCGACCGGGACGATTGGCGAAATAAACCAAAATATCGTACTCCTTCTTATTCAGCTCCAACACCTTCCCCTCCACTTGTACCTGATAGGTATCGGTAAATATTTTCACGTTACCAATATCGATACACGCCGTCCCGTTATAATGGTGCCTGCGGATCACGCTTTTAACACGGGCGCTCAGCTCTGCCATATGGAAAGGCTTGGCCAGATAATCGTCCGCCCCCAGATCCAGCCCCGAGACCTTATCTTCCAACGAATCCTTGGCTGAGATAATGATCACGCATTCCTTCTTTCCCATTCTCTTGACGTTCTCCAGCAAAGAAAGGCCATCCCCATCCGGCAACATAATATCCAGCAGGATACAATCGTAATCATAATCCTCCAATTTCAGCATGCCCGTGGCATAGGAATCGGCCACCTCCACCACATAGCGTTCCTTCTCCAACGCATGCTGTATCAATTCCCTCAAAGAAGGCTCATCCTCCACTATCAAGATCTTCATAGGTTCATTTTATATTGAGTTTGTACAAAGAAACCGGATATTTCTGAAAAAAGACTGAAATATCTGTTGAAAAGAATAAAAAGCCTTACTTTTGCATCCTATACCAAAAAGCATTTATGAAACTACTTTTTTTCGATTTAGAGACTACCGGCATAAAATACTGGAGAAACGGTGTTCACCAAATAAGCGGGGAGATCGTAATAGATGGGGTTACGAAGGAATCCTTTAATTTTAATGTCTGCCCGCATCCCCAATGCGAGATAGAGGAAGAAGCGCTTCGTATTTGCAACGTCTCCAAGGAACAAATACAAGCTTATCCGCCCATGCGAGAGGTGTACGTTAAATTCGTGAATATGTTGTCCAAATACGTGGACAAATTCGATAAAAAAGATAAGTTCTTCCTTGTGGGATACAACAACGCCTCTTTTGATAATCAATTTTTGAAAGCCTTTTTCGTACAGAACGGAGATAATTATTTCTACTCATGGTTCTGGGTGAACTCGATCGACGTAATGGTATTGTCTACCCAGCATTTGATGCGCAAACGGCATGAGATGACAGATTTCAAGCAGGAAACGGTGGCAAGAACTTTAGGCATACCTATAGACTCCGCGAAATTGCACGACGCGTCCTATGATATTTTATTAACCAAAGAGATTTATAATAAGATTTGTAATTTATGATTTGTGTTTGTGGTGGAAAAAATCATAAATCATAAATCATAAATTCCCCTTTTATACTATCTTTACGGCGTAGAATCAATTTTTTAAATATCCGTGAAACATAGTATCCGTATTTTCTTCATCTTTATTATCGCTCTCGTATATACAGGCTCCTTGACTGCCCAAGAAAAGGCGTATCCGAAAAATGGAGAGGGCATCACTCTTTTTCTCAAACGCTTCAACCGTACCGGCAGGGTGTATCACCAAGAGTTTATCGAGCTTAATAAAGGAAAGTTAGGTAAACATAACAGTCTGCGCATGGGCGTAAAATACACCTTGCCTCCGCTTACTTCCGCCCCTCAGAAGAAGAAGAACAAGAATTATCAGCCCCTATTCGGCAAGGTGCTAGCCAGTTATCAAGTAACCTCTTCCGATTTAAAGGGAGCTTGTTTTTATCTGGTCAGCGGGCATGGCGGTCCGGACCCTGGAGCGATCGGCAAA
>JAQVCX010000079.1 GCA_028689545.1 Parabacteroides sp. | reverse complement strand
TCTTTGCCCAATCGGCGTGCTCGTTCCCCTCCTGCCGTATCAAGGCGGTGGGATCGACATCGTGGCCGGAAGACATGGTCAATAGGTGGCGTATCTCCAGCTCTTTAAGTAAGGGCTTACCTCGGCCGGTAATTGGTCGGGGAAGAACGAGATCACCTTGTCCGTGACCTTCAATTTGCCCTCGGCCACGGCGAAACCGATAGCCGTAGCCGTAAAGGTCTTGCTAACGGAGTTCAAGACGTGCGGCGTATGGCTGTCGCCCTCACCCAGCCATTGCTCCTTCACTACCTTTCCATGCTGAAGGATCATGATGCTATGCAAATCCTGGTCTGCCTTCTTCACCGCCAGCAGATAATTGCCGAACGCCTTATCCAAGGCTTTCGAGGCTTCCGCGCGAGGGAGCTCCTTGGTCAGGTCGTTATAGCTGATCAGGTCGATGCTCTTATCCTTCAAGGCTTGCTTCACCCTCGGGCTGGTAAAGAGATCGGTCACGCCTTGACGATCCATCGCCACGTTCTCGTAGCCGATATGCCCGACGGTCTTCATCTCCTCGTTGTCCAAGGCCGGATGATCCAAGAACATATAGCGTTTGCCGGGTTCCAGCTTATCCAGCATCCGGATGAAGCTGGCCTCCTTCTCGGCCGGGGTCTTGGAGGCCCCATCGTATCCTGAATAGGCAAAATCGTATTCCTTCATCGCGTCTACCCGATCCACTACCGGCAGATGATATTCCTCGGACAGGCGGCGCATCAACGTCACCACCTCCGGATCGAAACCGGTCGATCCCATATGGCCGGAGATATGGCTGATCTGGGGGATATTCTTCAAGGCCATCTCTATCTGGGCCCGGGCCTCCCGCTCTATCTCGGCCAAGCTCCATTTATTCTCCAGGATGGCCAGACCCGGGTAGGCGGGGTTCGGAGACATCATCGGCAAGAAATAGCCGTCGCTGTCGGTCAGGCTGGGGCAATGCGTCAGCGGACGCCATTTCACGTTATCCCATTCGCTGGTCAGCGTCAGGTGAAGCCCGACATCGATACCGGGGTTCTCCCTCAACAGCCGGACGGCCTCGGGAAACCACGAGGTGACAACCATAACCTCTATACAAGTCTCCACCCCGTTCTTATAGCCCTCCATACACGCTATGTTGGCCGAACGAAACGATCCCATGTCATCCGCGCGGATGATCAAAAGGGGATTCGAGACTGGCTGGCCGAACGCCGGCCACGTAGCGGCGAGCAACAAGCAGCCGCAAAGGACTCTTTTTACATTTGATGTCTTCATAATATTGATACGTAAGATTTAAGAATTAATTCATTATATATATGTATCTACTTTTGGCTTGATCCAAAAGTAATGTCCCTATACCTGGGGATGGACCACACAGAATGTGCCGGAAGACTTACTCACCAACTTATCGTCGCAATAAATCTCGCACTCACAAAAATGTATATTCCGTCCCGCCTTGATCACGGTACCCTTGGCGATCAGCTCATTGCCCCAAGCGGCCCGTAAGAAAGACATTTTCAACTCTGCCGTCAGCACGTCTTTCTCCAGCGGAGTCATCGTATAGGCGGCGAAACCGGCGATCGTATCCGCCAAAGCAGCCAAAACGCCCCCATGCGTCACCCCGCTATATTGTCTCTGCTCAGCATGTAAAGGCATATGCGCCTCTACACGACCTTCCTCGATAACCGTGAAGTCGATCCCCAGGAAACTCACATAAGGATTCGTCTTCGCACGGTTAATCAACTTTTCTTTTATTCTCTCATCCATATCTTTTCCTTTAACGAACCGTTATCTTACAATCATCCAAATTATCGATAATGGCGAGGCTCTCCACACGCAGGCCCCTATCACGCAGCAAGTTCCCGCCATTCTGGAACGCCTTCTCGATAATAAAGCCCATGCCCTCGATCACGGCTCCCGATTGCTCCGCCAGCTCGACCATTCCCATGGCGGCGTTTCCGTAGGCCAAGAAATCATCGATAAATAGGATATGATCCTCCGGCGTGAGGAAGTTATTGCTGATACATACCGTATAATCGCGGTCCTTCGTGAAAGAATGGACCACGGTAGAGAGCATATTCTCCATCGTCTTCGGTTTCTTTTTCTTTACGAAGACCACCGGCAGCTGCATGATATACCCCACCATGATGGCCGGGGCGATACCGCTCGCCTCGATGGTCACGATCTTGTTTATCTTACGATCCCGGAAAAGGCGGATAAATTCCTCGGCGATCTTATACATCAACATCGGGTCCATCTGATGGTTGATAAAACTATCCACTTTTAGGATACCGCCGGGATAACAGCGGCCGTCTTGCAAGATGCGTTGCTTCAATAATTCCATAATTTGTTATTCTGTTTGATCTTCTTTTACACGTATAAATAAATTCGCCAGGATGGCCGTCAGGCCCCCCGTCGTAATGCCGGAGGAGAAAATACTACGGATCACCAGTGGAGCGGTACCTAAAATATCCGGCATCAGCTCCACCCCCAGCCCCAAGGATAGGCTAACCGCCAATACCAACGTGGCCTTCCGGTTGATATCTTGGGCGGAGATAATACGGATACCTGATGCCGCCACCGTACCGAACATCAGCAGGGTAGCCCCTCCCAGTACCGGATCGGGCATCAAGGAGAAGATTACGCCGACAACCGGGAACAGCCCCATCAGGATCAGCAGACCCGCTATGTAATACCCCACGTATCGGCTGGCGACTCCCGTCAGCTGGATGATCCCGTTATTCTGGGCGAAGATAGAACTCGGGAAAGAGTTGAAGACACCCGAGATAAAGGAGGTGACCCCATCCGCGAGCACCCCGCCGGAGACTCGCCTCAGATAGCCTTCTCCCTCGATCGATTTCCCCGATATCATCGAGTTGGCGGTAATATCTCCCGTAGCCTCGATCGCCGTGATCAGATAGATCAAGGCCATCGCCACGAACGAGGATAGATTAAAATCCAATCCATATTTGAAGGGGAACGGGATATTAAACCCGCTCAGGTTTTGTGAGGAGACGGCCTCCATATCCACCATCCCTAGGGAGAAAGCGATCGCGTAACCGATACACAACCCTAGCACGATGGAACTCATCCGCAAGTACTTGTTCTTAGAACGATTGAAGAACAAGACGCTCAACAAGACGCTCATAGCCACCCCGATATTACGCGAGCTACCGAACGTACCGTCATCCATAGCCGTATATCCCCCGCCGCAAGAGACCACCCCTACCTTAATCAAGCTCAAGCCGATGAGCAGCACCACGATGCCCGATACCAAGGGCGTAATCACCGAGCGCAGATACTTAAAAGTACGGCTCACGATCATCTCTACCGGAGAGGCGGCGATACAAACGCCGAATATAAGGGGAAGCCCTCCCGCCAAGCCGGCCGTGATAATCGGGCCGATAAACGAGAAGCTGGTCCCTTGGATACATAACAGCCCCGACCCGACCGGCCCTAATCTGCGGCATTGAACGAATGTGGATACCCCGGAGGCGAATAGGGCCATGGAAACCAAGAAACCGGTAGTCTCCAAATCCAGTTTCAGCGCCCCCCCGATAATCAAGGGAGGCGTTATGATCGCCACGAAAACAGCCAGCAGATGCTGGATGGCGGCAAAAAGCGTCTCTTTCAAAGGCGGACGGTCATCGATCCCGTAAATCAAATCCGTATTCATGCTGTCTCTCTTATAGCTTCAAGTCTAATAAGGTCTCCCCTCTCGCGTTCAACACGCATACGCTCATCTCGTTTCCTTTCTTCCGTAATACCGTCACCGTAGCCGAATCGAGCTGATGCCCCCCGCCTACGATCACCGGGAAGTTATTTCCCAACGAGCCTTTCGGGTGGAAGGCGTATTGATGCGTATGGGCGGATATATTCACGCTAAAAGGGGCTTTCGCCAACAGGTTTCCCCAAAGCTCCGGACAAGGCTCGTAAGCGTCGACATTTCCGTAGATAGGGATATGGTTCAATAAAACCCGCTTCGAGGTTTGCTTAAACTCCTTGCCGCTCAATTCTTTCGAGAGGAAATCCACTTGATCTTTCCGAAGACCGGTGAAATCGTTCAGGCCATAATACACCCAGGTGCTATCCGGCTTATCCTCGCCGCAATCCAGCATGACGAAACGGGTATCTCCCCAACTGAACGCCCCATACGTCTTATCGCCCACATAGTCGAACAAGGCACGCAGGCCGATCGAGTAAGCGCCGCGGATCTCGTGGTTGCCTCTCAGGAAGAAAGCGGGGACATGACTGGCGCCCACCTTCCCGCATAAATAAGCCAAATGATACAAAGCCTCTTTCTCATTGGCCGGATCATCGATACAATCCCCGTTAAATACCACGAGATCATAAGGAATATCGCGTACCTGCTCGTATAAAGCGTCCAAGGTCGGGATCTGCTTATGCAGGTCGTTAAAGATCAAGGCCGTGAAATCCTTTTGAGACGCGGACGGGACCGTGAAGGTGTAGAACGGAGATACCGCCGTCTCGCCAAACTCTTTCTTATAGGCTTGGTAAAGCATGATTTCCCGCGAGTATACCCGGTAGTAATAGGTCTGCCCGGGTCGCAGGTCCGTCAGCCGGATCTTATTATGCGAGCCGTCGCATATCACCTGGCCGTCCACGAGGGTGCGAGCCTTCTTGAGGCTCAGCGTATCCGTACCGTACTCTACCCAACTATACGTAGGGACATGGGTCTGCCACATCACCGTTATGCCGCCCTCCGTAGGATTCTGGAGATAGGGAGCGGCGTAAAAGATCTCTCCCGGCTTCGCCTTCAGGCGCAGCTCCGCTACGACCGGGCGATGATCGGATGCCTCCGCCTCCAGGGGAACCCATGCGGACAAACGGGTAAAGGGCTGTCCGTTCTTCGCGTAACCCGCTATATAATCCAGGCAGCTATCCGGCGTGGCAGCCGGGAAGGTAGCCTGCTTAGGATCACTCAGCATCTGAAAATCCTTGCCGATTTCGGTGATAAAGGGGGAACGCGCCGTAGCGTTCCAATCCCCGGCGATAAAAAAGGGCTTCCGCGCGGAAGCGGCTTCCCGCCGAAGGATCGGCAAAGAGAGCATCCGGTCTTCCGCCGTCAGCGACAGGTGCGTGCAGCAGAAGATATATCGCTCAAACTCCACCCACAGCAAGACCCGTTGCTCCTCCCGTCCGGGAAGGGATATATAGCGGTAGCTCAACGGCTTCTCCTTGCTCAGCACACCTACCCCGTACTTACCGCCATCAAAGTCGATGGCCGGGGCGTAGGTAGGTATCATCAAGGTTCGCTCGGCCAGCAGCCGGAGCACGTCCTTCCGGCCGCTTCTTCCGGTTGCGCTATCTACCTCTTGCACGGCTACGACATCGGGAGCCACCTTACGTATAGCCTCCGCTATACGCCCGAGGTCTGTCACCTCGTCCATCCCCCTTCCGTTGCGGATATTATAGCTCATGATACGCAACGTATTCCGCTCGGCCTCGCCGCCATCCTGGGCAAAAGCCTTACTCAAAGGCAACCATCCGATCAGAACGAAACAGATAATTGATAATTGAAATCTGAAATTTGAAAACTTCCCCCCCATAAATCATAAATTATAAATCATAAATCTCCCTCAACGTCTGCTCGAACTCCGCTATATCCTCGCCGGAGGTATCCCAAGAGGTAACCAGGCGGGCCTCGTTGATCTCCTCGTTCCACATATAGAAGAAATATTTCTCTTGCAGCTTCCTCAACGCCTCGGTAGGGATCGTGAAGAAGAGCTGGTTGGACTCGATCTTCTGCGTAAAATGAATCTCCGGGTATTGCCGTAGCACGTTGGCCAGCTGGGCCGCGCTGATATTCGCTTTCATGGCGTTCTCCAGCCAAAGGTTATTCTCCAGATAAGGGATAAACTGGGCGGAGAGATAACGTAGCTTCGAGGCTAGCTGGGCGGATTGTTTCCGGTAAAAACGCAGGTTCTCCGTGATCTCCGGGCGAAACGACACCACGGCCTCTCCCATCATCATACCGTTTTTCGTGCCTCCGAAACTCAGGATGTCCACGCCCGCGTCTACGGTCGCTTGGCGCATCGTGCAATTCAGGTAAGCGCAGGCGTTCGCCAGGCGAGCCCCGTCCATGTGCAGATACATATCATACGAATGCAAGAGATCGGCGATCGCCTTCACTTCCTCTATCGTATAGATCGTACCCAGTTCCGACACTTGGGAGATGTAAACGGCCTTGGGTTGCGAATGGTGGCAAACCCCGAAGTTCTTCAGGTGAGGGCGGATCAATTCCGGCGTCAGCTTACCGTCCGTCGTAGGGATCGTGACGATGGCGCAGCCGGTCATCCGCGCGGGGGCACCGCATTCGTCCACGTTGATATGGGCGGTCTCGGCGCACAGGATGCTATTAAACGGGCGGGTTATGGCTTGCAGGGCCACGGAGTTCGCCCCCGTACCGTTAAACACAAAAAAAGGAGAAGCATCCTTGCCGAACACTTCTTGTATCTTACCCGCGGCGGCCTCTGTCCAAGGATCACCTCCATATCCAACCGCATGATTATCATTAGCCTTGATGATCGCATCCATTACCCGGGGATGCACGCCGGAATTGTTGTCACTAGCGAAACTTCTCATCTTAAATCTATTTTTTCGTCAAAAGTACGGATTTAAGATGAGAAAAGGATATTTGAATTGTTTTTATTTCATATTCAACGACGTTGACGGATGCACTTCTCTAGCCGTCCGGGACTATAATAGTCAAAGATTTCGGTCATATCATCCAAAGCCGATTGAGACCAAATCAACTTTCGTTTACCCATCGCTCCATATATTTATCTAATTCTTCATCCTCAATGAAACGTCCTTCCGAGATATCTTCCCGCGCCTGCTTTATGGCAGCCTTTACTTCCGGAGAGAAGTGGAGCACTTGCCTTTCCTCCGTCCTATCAATCAATCTCGTGATACGATATAACAAATCATCATCATTTATGAGACTAAGCCGTTGTATCAATGATAATTTCAATTCTAATGTCCCCATAGTCTTTTATCCGATTTTATTTCCCATAGTAGGGTTACAAAGATAAATAGAATAATCTATATCGCACGCTATTTCACTTGATTTTGTTCCGTCGCTTGGAATGTCCGGAAGATTTTATACATTCGCGACTTTTTATTTCAGAATTTTTATTATAGCATGAGAAAATTAATTTCTTCGAAGCGAGGAAGAGCGTGGGAAGCCGACGAAAAGGAACAGGCCACCTACCTAAAGAAAAAACTACCGGCCTTCACGGCACAGGCTACCTATCTTAAATCACGCCTCGATTCCCACCTCACCCATTATAACCAATTGGTGATACTCGACATCGACCACGCGGGGGAACAGGAGCTGGCGCGTATCGCCCCGCTCGCCACGGAGGCGCCCTACACCGTGGCGTACTTCCGCAGCCCCAGTGGCGACGGGGCTAAAATCATCGCCTACGCCGCCACGGACGAGGCCGCCACACCAGACAATCACCGACGCGTCTACCAGGCGGTGAGCCGCTGGTACGCCGCGCGGCTCGGCGTGGAGATGGATACCTCGGGCAGCGACATAGGGCGGCTTTGCTTCGTCTCGGACGATCCCGACCTATACCTCTCGCCCGCCTACAAACCCTGGCTGGAGGGTACCGGCGAGGTGCCGGAGGGACTCATCCCGCTGCCCCTTCCCTCCGAGGAGGAGCTGAAGGCGACCGCCGCTCCAAAGCCGAAGAAAAACAAACAGAACTCGCCGCTGGAGAAGGCACGCGCCACCGCCGAGAGGAAAGGCGCCTACGCCGAGGGCAACCGCAATAACTTCGTCTTCCTCATGGCCGCGCGGGCGAACCGCCTGGGCGTAGAGCGGGCCGAGATGGAGGCTTACGCCGCTACCGACTTCGCCGACTTGCCGACGGACGAACGCCTCGCCGCCATCGAGAGCGCCTACAGCCACAAAGAGGAGCACGCCACGGAGAAGAGCGCCGCCACGCCCCGGAAAACGGGCCGGGGCTCGCTGGACGTGATCGCCTTGGAGGCGTATATATCCGAGCGTTTCCTCTCCCGGAAGAACGCCGTGAGGGGATACGTGGAGGTGGCCTCGAAGAAAAAGCGGAACGGCCCCAAGCCGGTCTTCAAGCCGGTGACCGACTACTGGGTGAACTCGCTCTGGCGGGGCCTCCAGAAGGCGGGCCACGCTTGCTCGCCGAACGACATCCGGGCCATCCTGCTGTCGGACTTCAGCGAGATGTACCACCCTTTCCGCGACTATTTCGAGAGCCTGGCCCCGTGGGACGGGGTGACGGACTGGATCGGACAACTGGCCGATACCGTGGACACCTCCCGGCCCGCCTTCTGGCGGGGTTGCCTCAAGCGCTGGCTTATCGCGCAAGTGGCCGGCGCCTTGGAGCTAGGCGTGGAAAACCATACCATCCTGCTGCTGGCCGGCGGGCAGGGGCTGGGCAAGACCTCGTGGCTGCGTAACCTCGTGCCGCCCGAGTTGCGAAACTATCTTTTCACGGGCAATATCAACCCGTATAGCAAGAATTTCCCGCAGATGATGGTGGACTGCCTCCTGATCATCATCGACGAGATGTCCGGCCAGAGCTACGCCGATCTGAACCGCCTCAAGGCGCTCACCTCCACCGGGGTCATCTACCTGCGCCGCCCGTACGGACACTACGCCGAGACGCAGATACGACACGCCTCCTTCGCCGCCACGGTGAACGACTTGCACTCGCTGCCAGACGATAACGAGTCTCGCCGCTTCCTTTGCTTCGAGGCCACACGGATCGATTACCAGTCGCCCGTACGCCACGCCGGCATCTACGCCCAGGCCCTCGCCCTCTTCCGCCGGGGCGAGAAATACTGGTTCTCCGGCGAGGACATCCGGAAGATCAACGAGAACAACGAGACCTTCCGCCAGCGAAGCCCCGAGGAGGAATTGTTCTTCACCTACTTCCGCAAACCGGAGCGTTTCGACACGCCACAGTATCTTACGGCGAGTGATATCATGACGAAACTAAGTGTTTTTGCACGTATCACGCCGACGCGCTCCAGTATACTTACACTAAGCAAGGTGCTGAAAAAACACGGGTTTAAGCTCACAAAATCGAATGGTAAACGACTGTTTGAGGTCTGCGAGATCACCACAGAATAGGTAAAAGACAATTTTTTGCGCCCTAAGCAGGAGGAAGAGAATAGAGGCCTAAAGGAGAATGAAACCACTAAGAGGCAAGAAGATAAGCCAGATTCAAGACTGCCCTTCTAAAATGATCAGGGCGCAAAAGGCGCAAAAAACAGTGTCTAGAAAAACATTTTAAAGAAATAAATATATATATATCACGATAGCAGTGTGATGAAAACATATATATACAGGAAAAGTTTTATACAGACACGTAAAGATGCGCCTTTTGCGCCCTAACTCTTAAATATGATCAAGTATAAAATCAGCGGGAATCCCGAAACAATCACGTAAGCGTTTAGCGATATTCAGGTTAAGCGCACGTTTCCCGTTCAACAATTCACTAACCCGAGACTCTGATATGCCGAGCATCCTCGCGGCCTCTTTTTGTTTGATCCTCTTATCCACCATCTGCTTTTTTATCTCGTCTGTTATCAGCGAGGATACTTTACCGGGCAATGGATGATAGGCCGCTTCCCATTCATAGATCGCATCGGTAAGGCGGATAAACTCGTTCTTATCAACGAGTGGCAAAAGTTCCATATCGCCCAGCTCCGCCCCCTTTGCGATAATAGTTTCCAACGTGTTTTTATACTCTCTGTATTGAGCATCATTTTTAATAACCATAATATGCTCCCCTTCTTTAAATAGTTTTCACATCAATTTCATCATATTCCGAATGTGTACCGATAAAACGAACAATCATCCGTCCCGCAAAGAAAACTACGACAGCTACGATCCGATAGTTATTACCTTTAATATTGAATACATACCGGCTATTGCCAACGTAATCCGCAGAAAGAAAATCATTTTTCAAAGCAGAAGATTCTTCCAGTTAGCGGCTTCACATGTTCCTATCCATTTTTGGATCGGTTTATCCGCATCAGCATGTTTACGAATAAATTTCTCTAGTTTTTCAGAATCAATGATCTTCATTTTCTTTCTCTTCTGTGATACAAAAGTAGAATAAAATTCCCAATAGTGGAAGATCACATGAGGTTTATTTTACCGGAGCATACAAATTCTCATGCGTTTTTATAAAAGTCCTACCGGAAACCCTATGAGATACGGCCGCAAAGTCAATGGAATCCGTCTTGCTTTCCATTGACTTTGCAGTTGTATTCCAGTCGGATTCCAATCGGATTCCAACCTTATTCCGTCCGGATACCGTCCGTTTCTCATGGGTCGCCAAGCGATTCGATGATGGCCCGCACCATGGCGGGCGAATAGACCCGCTCGCCCTCGTGGTAGCCCAGCGAGCGGAGGCGGGAGGGCAGACCGGGGTAGATCGCTATCCAATGTTGCAACTTGCGGTGAGCCGCCCGGGGATGCAGGTCGGGCAGGTAGGCCTCGGCCAACTCCATCCGCCCATATGTTCGTATCTTGAATGTTGTTTCCATGTCCTAAAGGTAGCGAATATAGGGCATATATTCATCATTAATCAGTCATTATTTCCCGGTAAATCTCTCATTATCTTATCAAAGTCACTCTCCAACTGCTCCATTTCTCTTTTTCGATATATATTAAATTCTTTCTCCGCTTTTTCAATAGCTGCCTTATGAGATACGCTACCTTTCCCCTCAAGCAGTTTGCGTTGAAGCAGTATTATTTGATTGTCAAGTGCTTTTATCCAATCAGACATTCTCATTTCTCGCATTTCCAATGCTTGAAATTCAGCGAAATCAAGGAACTGGGATACCAAGAGATTCAACCGTTTCAGTTCATTTTCGGAAAGATAGTTCTTCGCTATTTTCACATCATCCCGGGTTATATAATTCCCTTTGAAATTTGTCATACCAACCATCGGCTTATCGCTATCCACACGCTCATAAATAACTTCAGCGGCAGTATGTTCATGAACTGCATAATGAAGTTTGTTCTGAACGGTGGCAAAAAATTCCCGTGTCATATCCGTACGAGGATCATAATCAATGGAAGTGGCATAAATATCCGTTACCTGTTGGTAAAAATTACGTTCGGAAGCCCGAATATCGCGTATACGTTGCAGTAATTCCCTGAAATAGCGATTCCCTCCTTGCTTCAACCGTTCATCGTCCATAGTGAACCCTTTTTGGATATATTCGTGCAATCGCTCTGTCGCCCACCGCCTGAAGCGTGTGGCCACCTGCGACTGCACCCTATATCCCAACGCGATAATCACATCAAGATTGTAATGGTCTATATTGCGTTGTACTTGACGTTTCCCTTCTTTGCGAACTAACAAGATTTTCTTGTGAGTTGCCTCGCTATCCGATAATTCATTGTCTGAAAATATATTCTGGATATGTGAGGCTATATTTTGCTGGGTTGTATCATATATCTCCGACAATTGCTGCTGGGATAACCATACATCATCGTTAGCAAAGCAGGCATTGACTTTCGTCACCCCGTTTTCGTCTTGGTAAATAACTATATTGGTTATGTCATGTTCCATATTTTCCTAATTATTAACGTTCTTCCAATAATACGAAGATAAGCTATTTTCAATATAAGAAGTGAATATCTCGACATAAATTCTTCAATTCGTAAAGACATCTCAATTATTTTCATCTATAAATCACCCTAAATCACCGTAAGTCACTCTAAGCGACAAGGCCCCCTCCCCCCATCGTATCTTTGTAACATGAATAAGGGAGCGCGCCCATAAATCATAAATCATAAATTATAAATCATAAATCCAAAAGTCATGATCCGTTACAAAAAGTATCAAAACAAGAACGAGAAGAATGTCTCTACCTTCAACAAGTGGTACGCCCGCGCCGTTTGCGAGGAGACAGTAGATATCGCCGGCCTGGCCGAGCATATGTCTAACCACAACACCCCTTTCTCCACCGGCGCCATCCATGGCATCCTGAAGGATATGGTGAATTGTATCAAGGAACTGCTGATAGACGGCAAGAACGTGAAGATAGACGACCTGGGCATCTTCAGCGTAGGCCTCCGCTCGAAAGGCTCGCCCACGCCGGAGGAGTTCTCCACGCTGGGCAATATCACCGGCGTGCGCCTACGGGCCCGGGCCACGGGCAACCTCTCCAGCGCCTCCCTCAAGCTGACGGCGAAGCTGCGCGAGTACACCGAGTACTCCAACGGTGAGACCGCGCCGGACAACGGCGGAGGCAGCGGCTCGGAGAGTCCGGACGAGATCTAGGGAATTGAAAATCGAGAATTGAAAATTAAAAATCAAGTGGTATGGAGATTTCTGTATTCGTAAGTAAGTTAGCCCCGCTGGCCGTGGAGGCCGGGCGGGCGTTCCGGATCAACCCGGTGGTGATCTTGGCGCAGGCGGCCATCGAGACGGGTTGGGGCGAGAGCACGCTCTGCCGGGAGTATCATAACTTTTTCGGCATCACGGCCTACGGGCTGCCCAACGTATGGTGGACCGGCCGGTGGACGGAGCTGTCGCCCCGCTCGCTACGTTTCCGGATCTATCCGGACGATAAGAGCTCGTTCATGGACTACTGCCGCCTCCTCCGCTCGGCCTATCCCCGGGCGGCGGAGATGAGCGCCAACCCTACGGCCTTCGCCAAGGAGATCTCGTACAGCAAATACATCAGTGAGGTAAATGGAGACAACCGGGAAGCCTATCGCAAGACGCTCCGCTCCGTAGCCCGCCGCATCGAGCGCGAGCTGTCCCTCATCAATCATGAATCATAAATCATAAATCTAAAAATGAAATACGTTGAACTCATCCTCCGTTGCCTCACGGCACTCCTCCGGGTCATCTTCCCGAAGAATCCCCCAGTCTACGAAACATCAGACGCTACCGGCGCTGCTCCTCCTGCTGCTAGCCCTCCTCTCCCTCCTCATGCGGGAGACGGAGGTGACGCTGGCGGCCATCGGAGCCTCGCTGACGCTCTTCCGCCAAACCGGCGCCGCCCCTCCCCACCGCCCCCCGGGGCGGACTGGCTGGGCATCTCCGGCTACACCCTCCTCGTAACCGGATGCGCCGGGTGGCTATTGAGGTATTGGGGGTATTAGGGGAACCACATTCGCGACCGCATACAGCGGCAAATTGTTCATCCACTCTTCCGGATGATAAGATAGCAAAGAGCTTCAGATAGTATAAACCAATTAGACTATCGCGCTTTATCCGGATAAAAGTGTAGTGACAGCACATTTTTATCCGGATAAAAGCGTGAATCCATGCTCCGTTCCTAGATTATCCCATCATACCCGTTAGAAGTTCTTGTTCCAAAAACGAGTATACATATTTAGGGCTTTGGAAATAAAGGCCGGTAGCCTTGTCACACAATTTCGCATAAGTGTCCGAAGTATAAAGCGTGTCCACCGCCTCCGTGAATGTCAGCCCACGCTTCTCTACAAGCAATACGATTAAATCCGTAGCCACATGTTCTATCATATAATCAATATCCGTCATAATTTCCGAAGATAAGATATGGCAAGTTCTGTTCCAAAAAAATATTGATAAGTAACCCCTTTGAAATATTTAATACGGTGAAGAAACTCTTCCATATCAATACTTCCATCTTCCAATTTCTGAATTTGGAATCCTACTCTATCATTAGCTATCGGCCCATAAATAACATCATATTCATGCTGAAAATTATCAGCCTCATTCCTATTCCTAAAGATAAAATTGGCCCAATCTTCCGTATATGCATCAAAAGAAAGATAAGACAAGCTTCCATCATAAAGGCATGCTTCATCAAACTCAAAAGCAGAGATCAAAGGAGTTCCTCCCAGTGCCAATGCCCTAAATGTCGCTAATTTCAGAGCTTGATCCTTCTCTGCCGACAAATAAAAGCCACGTCCAAAATCTTTATAAGGTTTTGAACGCCCTAGATCAATCTTCTCTATTATCACATTACTTCCATGGTAAAGTATCATCCCACAGCCCCTCCTTGGCGTTTCATGTACATAGTCATTGATTCCAACGCATCGGTGAAGCTCAACGTATGCATTATGTCATAATGCTCGTCAACCAAACATACGCCTCCATATCGTTTGACATAACGATAGGCCTGTGGTACACTTAGCCCATTCCGCTCGGCGAAATGACTGATAAGCGACATCAGATATTCCGCCTTATCCCTCAATATATCACTATTCATACCGATTCTCAATTATACGTTTTTACAAATATAGGTGTTTTCCATAAACACGCTTCTAAAAAGTCACCGGTAAATTCGGAACGAATAAATATAATTGATAATGCGCCGGGTGGCTATTGAGGTATTGGGGGTATTAGGGAATAAAAAAGGCAGCTTCCCCGCATATGGAAGAAGCTGCCTCTTATTTATATCCTCAATAAAGTCTTATTTCCAAGCATCCGGCTGAACCAAATATGGCTTACCGCTCTCGTCGTTACCCATGGTAGAGATTTGTTGATCAGGAATAGGGAACATTGTCTTAGCGGCCGGCAAATAAGAAGCTGTAGAGAATTTAGCCAAATAGCCTTTCTCAAAGTCTACATACTCCTTAAGAGTCTTAGCCATATAATCACCACCCCAACGTTGCAAATCAAACCAACGCTGACCTTCCATAGCCAACTCTAACTTTCGTTCCATACGAACAGCCTTGATACAAGTGTTCTTGTCTGAAAAAGCAGCATGAGAAGCTGGATATTCAGCGATCTTATAATTAGCCGCCGGCTTACCATCTTTCTTGATTATATTCACGTCCAAGCCTGCACGAGCACGGATCTTGTTCACTTGAGACATAGCTTCTGCCAACTGGCCATCGTTTGCCAAACATTCCGCATACATCAAAATGCAATCACGCAAGCTCAAGTATTGCAAATTCATCGCCGAACCCGGAGCCCAACCTGCGCTGAACCCTCCACTAGCCAAGCCTGCATCTTCTTCCGCCTTTGAATATACATGCTTCTTCGGCAAATAAATACCACCGTTGGCAGCGTCACGCACCCATCCATTCTTTGGGGTACCCCAATCCTTATAAGGAATGCCGAAACGTCCGATGGCGAAATCCAAACGAGGATCCACCGCGATCTCATCATTATTCAAAGCAATAGGATCCTCTGGATTTGTACTACTGTTACGATAGCCAATAGGCTTACCCGTACGATACGAATTATCCAATAATGGCAGGCCACTCGCGTCTACCTTAAAAGAGTTTGCCAGCTCACTAGACGGCTGATAAAAACCACAACAGCCACCCGGATTACCAGAGCCACCGTGAGGATAGCACAAGGACATTCCTGAATTACCATTATCGTTTGCATCCACAGAGAATTGAATCGCAAAGATAGATTCTTTTCCATTATCCCTAAAAGAATCAAAATTGGCGTTCATATCATTCTCTAATCCATAGGCCAATCCATTAGAAGTCTTACCACTCTCAATAACCTCTTTTAAAACAGGTTTAGCGGAAGCCATATCCCCTTTTTGCATCAAGATTTTCGCTTTCAAGGCTTTAGCGGCCCAAACATTTACACGCCCCACCATGTCTTGGTTTTCGGGGAGTTTAGAGATAGCGTCATCTATATCAGCAAGTATATTTGGATAAATATCCTTGTCATTATGCACCAATGGATTGTTGTCTTCAATTGTCTCATCCACCCACGGAATCATCGGACCGAACACCTTGACACCTTCCAAGTAGAATAAGGCACGAAGAAACTTCAATTCACCTATACGAATGTTTTTAATACTCTCGGACATATCTGTAACCGCGGGGATAATCTGCAACGTATTGTTCACACGTTTCGCTCCTTTATATACCCATTCCCATTTTTCATTTAGGTATCCATTGGAAGGAAGCATGTTATACATTTCCATCGTATTCAAGATAGACTGGTCATTACCATCAGATCCTTTATTAGCGTCGCCGCCATACATACCGCCAAATGTCCAATTAAAAACAGAAGCTCCCCAATTGTTTTCTGTCAAGTTAGCGTAAGCATTCGTTACCAACAAGTCCACACCGTTAGCGTTTGTCAATGCTTCTTTGTCAATCGCACCTTGCGGAGCCTTATATAGGAAGTCTTCTCCGCAAGCCCCCAAAGTCAACAAAGATGCGCAAGCTAATAAAGCTATATATTTTTGTTTCATAATTCTATATTTTATTCTAGTTTTCATAAGTTTCACCTTTTATCAGAAAGCGAAGTTCACACCAAACAACAATCTCAGAGTAGTCGGCCAACCACCCATATCGATACCACGTCTCAAGTCCGCTCCATTGCCCTCGCCTACATCCGCATTCGTAAACTCTGGATCCAAACCGCTATATCCGCTAATCGTCAACAGGTTCTCTGCTTGTATATATACACGTAGATTAGAGATAGTGGCTTTTTGCAACAACGCTTTCGGGAAAGTATAGCCCAATACCACATTCTTCAATCTCAAGAACGAGCCATCCTCTACGTAATAAGAGCTAGGAACCGCGCCACTCCAAGAATCCTTCGAGTCAAGGATTGGTAATATCGCCTTCGAGTTATCCGCGCCTGGCTTCCACGACAAATCTCTCATACGAGTAGAACGGTTTCCACCAAACAACGGGAAATCCGTAAAGTACTTCGTGTTATTAAATATGTCGTTTCCAATCGTAGAATACCAGAACATCGTGAAATCCCAGTTCTTCCATGTAGCGGAAGCATTCAAGCTCAAAATCAAGTCTGGATGAGGACTGCCAATGAACATACGGTCTTCACCATTGACCTTACCATCTTTATTACTATCCTCGAACTTGAACTTACCGACCATCTGCTCTGGTTTCAACTCTTCTTTACTGCTTATACCATAAGGCAGAGGTGAGTTCTTCACATCATCAGCGGACTCATAGAAACCAATGATATTATAGCCGAAGAAAGAAGAAATAGGTTGCCCTTTCGTCGTACGAGTCACGTGTTCGCCCTCGAAACGAGCACCGGCTTTACCGATGAAGAAATCGTCCGTATTAGACAACTTTAAGACCTCATTCTTATAAGCGGAAGCATTTAGGCCTATATCCCATCCCCAATCACCTTTAGAATCTCTATAATTAAATGTCAGATCCCAACCGGTATTCTTCATATCACCATAATTCAAATAGGGTTTACCAATCTCGCTACCTGCCAATCCGGAATAAGCCGCCTCGATTAACATATCCGAGGTCTTCTTGTAGTACCACTCAAAGCCTAATCCAAACTTACCATTCAAGAAACTGGCATCAAGACCCACATTTGTCATCTCCGTGGCTTCCCATTTCGTATCCTCATTACCGTATTTATCCAAACGGAATCCAACCATTGATCCGGAGTTAGAAGCACCTAGGTCATAATTCGTGTTAGTCGGTTTTGTAGCGTACTCAAACGCATAGTTAGTCTTACGACTCATCTCGGAGTTACCTGTCTGTCCATAACCCACACGCAACTTCAAGTC
>JAQVCX010000173.1 GCA_028689545.1 Parabacteroides sp. | reverse complement strand
CCGGAGGGAATGTAACGGTAAAGATTGTTCCCAAAGAAGGATACGAAGTGCAGCAACTCAATGTGGATACCGTGTCACAAGGCGCGGTTGATTCATATACGTTCAATGTCATAGATGCCAACCATACGATGTATGTCTGGATGTCCGTTGAATCCGCAAGCAATCCTACCGACTTCCTGGTACGCTCGGATAAGCCCGATGTCTACTACAGTTCACTGCACGTCGCCCTGAACGCCATCAAATCCGACTATCCGGATAAACTGACGAGGGATGTTACACTTTCCTGCGTAAAGACGGTTACGGAAACCCGTAACCCGCAGGATGAAAACAAGCTGACCAATGAGCGTCTGTTCGTTTCTGTATTGAAGAATTGGAATAAGGACAGTTTGTTCGTCCTCACTGTTGACGGTGACGGTAAATATACGCTCAACGGAAACTCGTTAGGATGTCTCCGGTTTGAAAATGTGGATAATGTCATCATACGCAACATCAATTTCATCGATTTCGCCAACTACGCGAAATTCAGTTCACCCGAAGAAATGTCCGCCGTCACTTTCATCGGTGAAGATGGTAATACGGCTAAAAGCCTTTATGTGGATAATTGTTCCTTTGATGGCATTTATAACGGTTCAGGCTCATACTATACCATCATTACCAAATTAACGGAAAATGTTTCGGTTTGCAACAGTGTCCTTAAAAACAATTCAGCGATGACATTCAAGCTTACGGACACTAAATTGATAAGCTTGGTTAAAAACACTATCTCCGGGATTCAAAAAGTTGGACTTGTTGGGCATCCGGGCATCTTCACTAACTCGGGTACGATAGCCCTATACATTGATGATAACGACATAAACGGCGCAAGCTTCAGCGAGACGGCCTTTTACATCAGCAACACCCAAAACATTTATATCCGCCGGAATAAATTCTATAACCACGTCGGCCGTATCTTGGAGGTGTCCTCGAATGCCGAGGTTCAAAATTTCATCTTTAACACCAACCTGATACATGACACGTTGTTTTCACCGATTTTCTCTTGGATTCAGGATATGCTTTCAATCGTTACCGACCTGAACTATTGTGAATGTCTTAATAATACGGTATTCTTCAATGGCACTCTGTACAGGCAGTGGTTCTTGCGCGCTTCCGCCAATTACTGCAACAAGCTGGTGAACTGCAACAATCTGTTTATTGAGGCTACGAGTGGGAATGCGGTCAATTCCGTGTTCCAAATTTTAGGTGTAAAAGAGTATGAGTCATCCGGCAATGTTTACAAGGCCGATCTAAACACCACATCCGATAATCGGTTTGTAGCCATGCAAATGATGGTATCCGCTAACTCATATAACTTACCTCAATACCTGACGATAGCCGGTAACGATGCCCGCAGCTTGTCTTATTACAATGATAAAGGTTACGAGGCGGGCAGCAAGCCCATCGCCAAGTCAACCAAATTACTGAATGTTGAATCCGGAGGTACGACCTACGGCCTTATCGCCTCCATAGCTAACGCTTATCTTTCAGACACAGCTAAGGCTCCGGCATTGGATTTAAACTATAAGCAGAACGTTTATATGACTTCCGCCGCAGCGATCAATCATAACGGAGTCGGTTGGGACGAAGGGGCGGACGCTACCACCGGGTATGACGGAATGAATATCGAATCATCAGACCGGTTTGACCAACAGGGGACATACACCATTCCTTCCGATGACACGATCGTGCTTGTCTCTAAATCGAAGAACAGGGCTTCTATTGTAAAATTCCACCTCATAGGAACGGATAACAGCTACCTGTGCATCGGCAAGAACGCCATATTTACTCCCGCCTGCAAATTGAACGGTGACGGGACATATAGTGATATACAGACTTATAATACGGAGATTGAAAAATGAAAGAAACCTATAATTCCAATATAAAGTCCGGTATCGGACGTGTTCAGTTATCCACCGTGGTATCAAACAGCTTTCCGCTTGTCGGCGATAGCGTCCGCTTGTCGTCCGCGATGAAGTGGGCGCAGACCGTGAGTTTCAAAACCGAATCCTCCGCCGGTGTTCCTCAGGAAGACAACAGGACCGAAATCACGCAAAGTCAGACAAAAGACGTGGCGGTAAGTTCGGAGGGTGATTTGAAACAGGTTATCATAGCGGGCAACAGCATCTCTTCTAAAGAGGAAATAAAATACCTGTACGCGATCCAACCCAGGACAGAACCTTATTACAACCTGGAACTGACGAAAGAGATTATCCGTAATGACGGGGAAGCGACCCAAATTAAGATCACGAGTGAAAACGGATATGACCTGAGCCGGGAATGTACTATAAGCCTGTGCGTTTATAAGGAAAACAGCGATGTTTTAATCAAATCGCTGACACGTGACGATTTTACTTTATCAGATAATATCCTCATATCGGATGGTATTACGGTTCTCCAAAGGGGCATCTATGACATTTCCATAGACTACACGGACACCACCGCTAATGTCACCATATCCAAGCAAATCAACAAGTTGCTTACGGTAACACCCGCGCTCGCTCCTCGTCCCACGCAGTCACAGATAGACAATAAGGAGTATACGGTGATGAATACCGTGTCATACATGGATAACGGGGTAAGAAAAACCTGTTCGGATAAAGTCTATGAAACGGCGCCGGGGAAATATTATATTGAATGGATCATGCCTCAAGGACAACCCGGTTCCGGTTATTACCCCAACCTGGACGTATCCAAATATCCTAAGGGCAGCACGCTGGTATTGAAATATGATCCAGAACAAAACGGACAAAAATACCACATGCGCCTGTTGCTTACCGGAAACAAGCCTTGTTCCGTCTCAAACGAGAACGGTACTCCCAACTTTACCTATGATGAGCCTTTGGTGATCACTTTCGATCAGGAGACGCCTTTTACCATCTGGGGAGTTTACTATGCGGCCGTCAACTTTAACGACAACATGCGCAACACCGTTTTTGACGGGAGGGGTTATTACAACCTGAGCAAAGGTCTGCGCATAGACCGGTTTTCCGATGATTTATATTTCGAGGACTGCATGATGCTTCTGAACGGGACTTCAGACGTGGAGATCTTCGAGGTGGAAATGTGCAACTCCGGATTTACGGCGATCGCTTCCAAAACAGATCCGGACCCGAACAGACCTTGGTATTGGAAAGGTAATTTCGCGGAAGAGAACTTCATTCTTCACCATTGCCACGTGCATGACACAAGCGGGGAAGGTTTTTATCTCGGCTATTTTGATTGCGCCACCCAAAAGAAAACGAACAATAACGGGGCGGCCGTCTCCTATCAGCCGCACTCGATGGAGAAGACGCGTATCTTCCGTAATTTTTTTGAGAGGACCGGCTATGACGGTATGCAATTATCTAACGCCCGTAATTCTGAAGTTTGCCACAATACCATAATTAAAGGGGCTTACAAGAATGAGGCGAACCAAGCCACCGGCATTTCGATACAGAGCATACAGGGAAAGATTTATAATAACTTGGTGGTCGGATTTAACGGGCCCGGCATTCAGACCGGTCCGTTGGGTGACTTGGAGATATTCAACAATATCGTTAACAACGCCTCTGACGGCGGAGGAGGCATTCAGTTCCTTTGGAGTGTTGACACACCCGAACAGGATCCTGATGGAAACGGCATTAACACGACGACGAAGATACTTGTCCATAATAATATGCTGATCGCCAAGCACATCTGTATAAACG
>JAQVCX010000006.1 GCA_028689545.1 Parabacteroides sp. | reverse complement strand
TCAATGCTAAAATCAAAGCTTTTCGAAGCCAGTTAAGAGGGGTGTCTGATGTGAAATTCTTCATGTTTAGGCTGGCTATGCTATACGCTTAAAAGAAAGCTTGCCAACCGGGAAAATCCGCTGACCCGGAAAATCCGCTGACCCGAAAATCCGCTGACCCGATTTTAGTACGCCCCATAAAAGGGAGAAGCCCTAATAATCATATGATTATTAGGGCTTCAAGTACCCAGAGCCGATAAAGTACCCAGCAAACAAAGTGTACCAAAAAGAAACTAAGTGAATGAAAATCAGAGGTAGCCAAAGAGGTACATTAACCCTTTGTTTCTTAAAAAAGACTATATTTTACCGTTTTTGGCTACCCTTTGGCTACCCAGATTGAAATATAATACTACCTTTGCAAGCATAGGAAACAAAGAGCAAATAACTATGGCAGCAAAAAAGGAAGTAAGAAGCGATAACACATATATCATTAGCCAAGACACCACCGACAACCCAAAGTTGGGGGCTAAGATATTGGCAGATGGCAGAGAGAGCCTATTTCTTGATTACTACTTTGGCTATCAGATGGTGTATAGTGAAAAACTTGATAAAGAGGTAGCAAGAAAAGACAGAAAGCGGGAATTTCTATCTTTATACCTTTGGCAAGCTCCCAGAACACCAATAGAGCGACAACAGAACAAAGAAACCTTAGAACTTGCTAAGAAAATCAGATTTGAGCGTGGGCAGGAACTATTAGAAAGTGTTGAGGGTTACAGGCTCAAAAAGAACCGTGATATCAACTTTCTGGATTACTTTCAAAGCTACATAGATAATTATACCAAGAAAGATATTAGAATGGTGGAGATAGCCTTAAAACGCTTTAAGGACTTTCTTAAAGACACACCAGAGTACACCAAGTTTGCTAAGAGGATTAAGCCAGAGCAGATAACTAAAGATATGGTTGAGGCTTTTACTGAATATCTACAAAGTAGAAGTGTTGGCGAGGGTGCAAAAAGTATATATGCACGCTTCAAGAAAGTTATTAAGTATGCTATTGAGCATGATGCAATGTTAAAGAACCCTTGCACAGGTATTGTTATTAAAGCCGATGAGCAGCAACTAAAGAAAGAGGTGCTATCACAGGAAGAAATACAGCAACTTATAGCGACCCACTATGATAATGAGAACCCCAATATAAGAAAAGCCTTTATCCTTTGCCTCTATTGTGGGCTAAGGTTTTGTGATGTGAAAGACCTTACTTTTGCAAATGTGGATTACTCCAATAAGCTATTGAAGTTTGAGCAAAATAAGACAAAGGGGCATAGTGCAAGCAGCGGTGTAATAATACCACTCAACGAGGGTATTTTGTCGCTGATTGGTGAGCCTCAACACCCAGACAATAGAAATGAGCCTATATTTTCTTTGCCCTCTTATGAAATGTGCCTAAAGGCTTTGGGGCGATGGGTAAAGCGGGCGGGCATTACCAAGCATATTAGTTGGCATTGTGCCAGACATAGCTTTGCTGTGAATATTCTGAATAATGGTGCTAATATAAAGACGGTTGCAAGCCTTTTGGGGCACTCTGGATTGAAGCATACAGAGAAATACACAAGAGCCGTTGACAGCCTCAAAGAGGCAGCTATTAATTCTTTACCAGAACTTAAAATTTAATCAGTATGAAAGCAACACCAAAGGCCGATGAAGTTATAAATGTATTGAAACAGGTGGCATTAGTTGTAAATCTGATAGAATACAACCTAAGAGAAATAGAAAAGGCAGATAGTCCAATTGATAAGGCTAACGATATTATAAACGCTTACCAAGAAAATTTGGATTATTGTGATAGTTGCAAAGTGACAGCTAAAGATGTGTATGATGAGTATTGGGGAATTTGTACAGATATAGAAAGTTTGCCTAAATGTGCAAGGGCTATGGCTGTAAGGTTTGAAAATGTGGGTATTCCCGTTTGGGTATGTGAACCATATAGCGACCACATTAAGCAAGTGGGTGGAAAAATAAACAACATGGCAAGTCAAGGGATTATTACTAAATCACAGGCAAGCGATTTAATGTGCTTGTTTGATGTGTTGGCACACAGGCTGATGTATTGGGTATTTAGAGTGCAATCGATTTTGGAAGAAATGGGAGTAAAACCTAAACCATTGCCAACAGAGGAACAGGAGCAAAAAGCAGATGAGCCAGATTTACCAAGTGAACTAAACACCGAGCGGGCAAGAAAATACTTTGCCAAAGCTATTAAGGTGGGCTACATGGAAAGAACCGGCAACGGCTATAAATGGCTATTTGGCGGGGATAAAGGGCAAGCCAGATTAGGCTATTTCTGCAATAAGGTATATAACAAACCCAGACCTATAAACAAATTAGAGGAACTATTTGAAGTTAAGAAACTATCTGCATCCATTACAAATGCTGATAGTGAGGCAAAAAGAGCAGACGTAAAGCAGTGGAGAAGTGAAATAAACGATAATATTTTCAATGACTAAGCACTAAAAGAAAGTGTTTTTACAGGGGCTATGAATAGACTATTTGTAGCCCCTTTTCTTATATTCCTTTACCATATACCTTTGCACTTGTTATCAGATGGATATAGAGAGTGTAAGCCTAAATCCAGATAATAACATGGGCAAATAAGGGTGAGCCTTGCACCTCAACCCAGACAGCCCAGACCTCTAAAATTAGAATTATGGCAGGGGAAATGAAACAGGTGGCCGACCTTATAACGGCAAACACTATCTTTTGCACCAAAGAGGTGCTTACAAGCGATGAAGCAGCTAAGTATATGGGAGTATCAAAGAGCTACCTGTATAAATTGACCATGAGGCAGCAGATACCCCACTTTAAGCCGATGGGTAAGATGTGCTACTTTAATCGCCTGGAGCTTGAAAAGTGGCTACAAAGCAACAGGGTAGCCACCGCCACCGAGATAAGCGACCGAGCAGCAGCATATTGCAACAAGAAAGGGGGTGCTTTATGATACTCACAGACTATTACAAGTTTGAGCGGTTGGCGACAAAAGCAAAGTCAAGAATGGATTGTACCGCCTCAACTATGACCTATGAAGAATTTGAGGAAAAGCGAGCCACCAAAGCCACCAGTGCCACCGAGCATAGGGATGCTACCAACGTGGGCGACCTTGTTTTTTACTACAATGATGTACCGCCTCAATTTGGGGGCAATGTTCACAGAAAGGCAGATAAGAGCATTACCATCAAAAGTAAGAACCTTTCAAGCGTTTATGTACCAGACCCAAATACAAACTTTGCTTATGGTGACTTCAAAGGTACAAGTGATGCACTCTTATTTGTATTTCATAACTTGAAAATCATTGATGGAGTGATACAGGCGGGGGGTATTATTGAGGTCTTTGTAGCCAGAGGAAAAAGCAAAGACCGTGTGCCTCTATATAATGCCCTTTCAGATGGTGAACTCGATGAGGAAATGAACGCTCTAAGAGCAAGAGTTACCAAATCAGTAACCGCCACCAATGAGGCAAAATAAAGAAAATCCCTCTATATTAAGACGTGTTTTGTTACCAAATCAGTAACCGAGTATGTATGATAGTATCAATTTCAAGTTATTACAGGCAGAGGCGGGCGGGGTTGACTTTCTGGAGGAGATACCTTGCTATCTGGATGGTGTAGGTGAGCATAACTACAACGGTGATGTAGTGGTAACAGGTGAACTAAGCGGGCTTAAAGTGAGCCTCAACCGGTACCAGATAAAAGTGAAAGATGGCTCTTTATGCAAATGGTATTTGGGCGACAACTTTAAGACGATGGGGAGGGGTGATACCCAAAGGGCTATGGAAAAGCTATCAGACAGCCTACATTTGCCGATGGATAAAGCCACCGTTACCAGAATAGATGTAGCACAAAACTTTATCCTAAAGCACCCACCAGAGGTTTATATCAATCATTTGGGCTTGCTAAAATTTGCCACACGGTTGCAAGAACCAAGCGGGCTTTACTATCAGCAGACAGGCGGGCGGCTCTGTTTCTATGACAAAGTTAAGGAGCAGAGAAACCACCGTGAACCGATACCAGATTTATATGAGGGTAGGAATGTGCTAAGGTATGAACAGCGTTACACCAATAGAATAGCCTCACAATTAGGAGTGCAAACCGTTACAGGTGCTTTGCTATATGATGAGGCTTTCTATATGGGTTTGCTTGATAAGTGGAAAACCACCTATAAAGCTATCCAGAAGATAAATGATATATCACTAAACTTTGAAGCAATGAAAACCAAACAGCAGCTTTATAAAATGGGGGTGCTTTCCTTGATAGAACAGGCGGGCGGGGTGCTCCAGATGTATGAGCAAATCAATGAAGCCCAGAAACGGGGTGAGCTGACCAAAAAACAGGCTTATGATTTAAGACAGGCGGTAAATGAAGCGTCCCAGATTAGAGAGGGGCTAATCGTTCCCAATGAAGCAATAAAGGAGCTTGATAAAAAAGTGAGTGAGGCGGTGAAATTTTACCGATAATCTAAAAATCCCTCTATATTAAGCTGTATTCTGTTACCGATTCAGTAACCGAGTGTAAAACTAAAGTAGTAAGTTATAGTATATGGCAAGACAAAAGAACGATGGAAAAGGCAGGATGGGCGGGCGGGCAAAAGGAACACCCAACAAGGCTACAACAGACCTAAAAACGTGGGTAGCCTCTATTCTGGATAATGGCAGGGATAAGTTTGTAGAAAGTCTGGATAAGTTAGAGCCATCTGAATATATAAGAGTGTTCACAGGCTTACTAAACTATGCTTTGCCCAAGCAAGCCCCTACTACTCCAGATGATGTTTTGAGAAAGGAAAAAGAAATGATGCAGGAGCTATTATTAGGTTTGCCAGAGGAAGCGATAGACCGAGTAGCAAAGCGATTGCAAGAACTTCAACAGAAAGAAGAAAATGAAAGTAAAGGTGAATAGTAAAGACGTGTTAGAGATAGCCAAAGCCCTAAAATGTGGTTGGCTTGATATGGATAAGATAGCAAGTTTCAAAAGCCTGTTGGATGGGTATAACCCGACCAGAGAGATTAAGCGGGATGAGCTTAACTACTATCTGGATTGCCTGTATAAGGGTTGGGGATATGTGCCAACAGACAGAAAGCAGATAGAGGAAACCATGTTACAGGGTTTAGATGGTGATTTATTGGAGAAGTGGGAGAAAAGTATAGATGATGGCAGCTTGTACAAAAGGATGGTGAAAGATGCCTTTTTAGGCATGGTAGCTATTAGGGCTTTGGGTGGTACATTTGCCGATATTGAGCCAGATTTCAGCTTTACAGACAAAGAACCGCCTAAATTCTGACAGTTGGTAAAATCGGTTGGAAAACGGTTATAGTATAGTAAAATCAAGCTGAAAACAAGCTAAACCCAATAAACTAAATCAACGGGAAAACAACGAGAAACAACCGTTAAACAAGCGTTTTTAAGCCGATAAAGCAACTAAGAAACGGCAAGATAACGGCATGGTAAATATCAAGAAATAGAGTATAACTATAAATTTTGAACAATATGAACGATAAGAATTTTAAGAAGCAGGAACTTACAAAAATAAGCAACTTACTTGATAAGGGCTATTTGAAAGAAACAGAGGTAGAATATGGAGTTATGAAAAGAAAAGGCAAACTATTTACCCGTGTAAAAATGGCTTTTGTGGTGGATATTAAAGGGGTTGCTTTTCCAGAGGACACAGAATAGGCTAAAAGTTGCCTATTAACATTGTGACAGGTTGGGCGGTTATTAGCATCGTCCAACCTTTTTTGTATATCCAGAGTTAAGAGCCTCAACCATAAAAACACAGTTAGAGCAAAGCAAAGGGCAAGGATAAGGTAGTGGGCTGTTAGGTGGGTTGCAAACCTCTATAATGTAATATCGTCCAGCCTTTTAAGAGGGTTGTTTAGTGGGTTATTGGGTGGGTTGCTTCAAAAAAAGATACCCCTTTTGCATGGAGATTAAGAGAAAAGAAGTACCTTTGTTGTGCCAAAGTTCATATATTAGTCCAGCGTGTGGCCTTTTTTGTCTGCACACATAAGACGTGTACCCGTCTGTAAAGATATGGGGCTATTTCCTCACGATGGATTGCTGCACATTGGGCTGTAATTTGGACTTTGGCGAGTTAATGAGGGGTAGCCCCTCTTTTTATGCAAAATTCATTCATTATGCCAAAGTCCTATGAATTTGCAAACAAGGTGAAGAACAGTAACCATGTAAGCACGTCAGCCTACGACACGGGTAAAGAAAGCCCTTTTGAGGGTGCAAAAGTAACGGGGCATATCTATGTTGATATGGAAATGAACCCTAAATATGAATATGCAATAGTAAACGCTGTTGGTGATTGTTTAGATAGTGATTTAAGCCCTATTAGGATTAAAGACGGTGATAGATTGGTAGTCCATGCAATACCACTAACAGAGGTTGAAATAATAATGAGTGTGGAGAAAATAGTCTGTATCATGCTGAAAGATGGGCGATGCTTTGTAAAACAGGTGGTTTTCTACAATGTACCCAGAGGAATATTAATAGTTAGGCTACTCAACCCGATAGAACATCGTTTCTTTGTTTCTGTATCACAAATAAAAGCTCTGTTTGTTGTTGACATGGTGATAGATAAAGAGTATTACAATGCCAATATAAAGCCAATAGCGGGCAAATGTGGGGCTTTATCTGGAGAATTACAGGAGATAACGACACAGGAGAAAACAACATACCTAACAGCCGACAATGTAGAGGCACTAAAAAGAACGTTCCCAGATGAGGCTACCTATATTGAGCACATGGAAACGCTTTGGGCACTAAGAGGATTGGCAGAAAAAGCCTGTGAAAAGCCCAATATAAAAGGTCTGGAGTATGATATGAGCAGCCCTTACTTTAGAATAGTGAGGCTAACCAATGACTTGATAGGGGCTTTGCTCCAGAGTGGCATACATTTTGGCTTTAGTGGAAATGAGGTTTACCATTGGAGAACCTAAGTACATTTAGAATAGAGAGGCAAGCCCAAGCGGTTAGCCTCTTTTTTATACTTGTACCATGATTGGAAGCCTCAACAAAAGGCATGATTCAAGCCCTAAAAGTGGGGGTGTTGTTGCTTTTGGCTACCCTTTGGCTACCCGATAAAAAGAAAAGAGCTATAAATCAGTGATTTACAGCTCTATCTTTGTACCCAGAGCCGGGATCGAACCGGCATGGAAGTGAATCCACTGGTGTTTGAGACCAGCGCGTCTACCAATTCCGCCATCTGGGCATTTTTGATTAACCTTTTAGCTTTCGCAGTAGGTTTGTTTCTCAAATGCGTTGCAAAGGTACAGCTTTTTTTTAAACCCGCAAGAGTTTGGGCGAAAAAATCAAATATTTTTTTTCGTAAGGGGAATATATAGGGGATTCTTGCGCATAAAAAGATTATTTCGTTACATTTGTGAACGTATAATCATAATAATAGCCAATATCATGAAAGATAATTATTGCGTCATCATGGGGGGTGGGATCGGTAGCCGTTTCTGGCCTTTCAGTAGAGAAAGTTTCCCTAAGCAATTCCTGGACTTTTTCGGGAGCGGACGGTCTTTACTACAAATGACATTTGATCGCTTCGCAAAAATCATTCCTATCGAAAATATATATATTGTTACTAACCAGTCCTATGCGGAATTAGTGAAAGAGCAGTTGCCGGAATTAACCGACAAGCAAATCCTTCTGGAACCGGCCCGTCGTAACACGGCTCCTTGTATCGCTTATGCGGTGTATCACATCAAGGCGTGCAACCCGGAAGCGAATATCGTCGTGGCTCCATCCGATCATCTGATCTTAAAAGAGGATATATTCTTGAGGGATGTGCAAAAAGCGTTGGACTTTGTGAAAAGGAATCGGGCATTGGTTACATTGGGTATCAAGCCAAGCCGTCCGGAAACAGGATACGGATATATCCAAAGTAGCGATACGGTGGTAGACGATTTTACCAAGGTGAAGACCTTTACGGAAAAGCCGAACCTTGAGTTGGCAAAGGTATTCATGGAAAGTGGCGAATTCTTCTGGAACTCCGGTTTGTTCGTGTGGAACGTGAATACGATCATGGAGGCGTTTGCTCAACATCTACCGGATGTTAGCAGCCGTTTCGATCTGGGTAAGGATAAATTCAACACCCCGGAAGAAAAGGCGTTCATTCAAGAGAACTTCCCCTATTGCCTCAACATATCCATCGACTACGGTGTCATGGAGAAAGCCCACAACGTGTATATGTTATGTGTAGATTTCGGTTGGGCCGACCTCGGTAGCTGGGGATCTTTGTTCGATCTAGCGAATAAAGACGAGAACGATAATGCCGTATTGAAGAATAACGAGGCAATGCTATACGAATGCTCCGGCAACGTGATCGCGCTGAACAACCCCAAACGCCTGGCCGTGATCCAAGGGCTAAAGGATTGCATCGTCGCTGAATCCGGAAACGTATTATTGATTTGTAAAAAGGACGACGAGCAGCGGATCAAACAATTTGTGGCCGACGCTAAGATTAAATACGGGAAAGAGTACAACTAATTGATAGTTGACAGTTGACAAGTGACAGTTGTGCTCAGCAGTGAATAACTGTCAACTGTCAACTGTCACTTGTCAACTGCTTAAACAGGTACCGTGCCGGATACCATGCGGCAAGAAAGCCGATTGTTAAGACGGTTACAAAGACGGTAATTATATCGATAGGGACTACACGTACCGGATATGCTTCTATGATAAACGCTCCGGCGGCTTCCCCTAGCTTTATAAAGCCAAACTCTTGTTGTAGCAAACAAAGCACGACACCAACCAAGACTCCGATCAAAGCTCCAAAACCGGAGATCATCCAGCCTTCGAACAGGAAAATACGGCGGATCAAATTATTATCGGCCCCCATATTACGTAATGTGCTTACATCCTCTTGCTTCTCGATCATTAACATGGAGAGGGAACCTACCACATTAAATAAGGCGATCGCCAATATAAAAGTAAGGATCAGGAAGGTCATCCATTTCTCGACTTGCATCATCTTGAAAGAAGCCTCCTGCTGCTCAAAACGGTCTTGCACGATATATAAATCGCCCAAGATTTGTTGGATCTCTTTCTTTACCGAGGCGATATCCCCGCTATCTTTCACCTTCAATTCCACCGCCGTCACCTCTTTATCATAATTGAATAAAGAACGGGCCAGCGACAAAGGGACGATCATATATGAATCATCGTAAATTTGTTGATCCGTACGAAAGACAGCGCCTATATAAGCGTATTCCAAATTGAAGGAAGAAGCCGGATTCGCCATGTTCACCTTCTCCCCCCGCTTCGGGGCGTAGATCTCCAGCGGAGAGACAAAACCGGCGTTTATACCTAGCGAGAAGGCCAATCCGATACCCAGATTCGCGTAATTCGCCACCTCATCATTCAGCAGGAACTTGCCATCGATCAAGATACTATCAATCTGCGCCAGTTTCTCATATTGATCGTCTACCCCTTTCAAGGTAGCGACACCCTGACGATCCCGATAACGGATCAAGGCATTGTCTTGCAATACCTCGCTAAAGCAAACAAGGCCGGGCAATTCTCGCACCTTACGCATCTCTTCCGAGGTCGGGTCGAAAACCTTCCCTTTCCGGGGCATGATCTTCAACTCCGGATCAAAATTGCCAAAGAGAGAAGAGACCAGGTCGTTGAAACCATTATAGACCGACAAGGCGCATACCAAGGCGATCGTGGCGACAACAACCCCGCATACCGATACCATCGATATGATATTTATGGCATTGTGCGACTTCTTCGAAAAAAGATATCGCCGGGCTATATAGAACGGAAGATTCAAGGCTTCTCTTGATTACTTATGCAAAAGATTATCGATATTCTCGATATAATCCAATGAATCGTCTATGAAGAAGCTTAATTCCGGAATCTTACGAACTTGCAGACGGATGCGTTGCCCCAAATCGAAACGGATCGCCTTCGCGTTGACACGGATAGCCTCCAATAACTCCTGCGATTTCTCCGACGGGAAAATGCTTAAATAAGCTCTCGCCACGCTTAAATCCGGACTTACACGCACTACGCTGACAGAGACCAACACGCCGGGCATCCCTTGCGTCTGCTTCTGAAATATATCACTCAACTCCTTCTGTAGAAGGCGTTCGATCTTTTGTAATCTAGTATTTTCCATACGTTTTATTATTTACTTTTTCCAGATCATCGTCAAGCCGTCGCGTAAAGGGAGGATCACCTTCTCCACCCGATCGTCTTGCTTGATCTTCTCATTAAAAACCAGTATCCCCTTCGTTTGTTTATCGGAAGGATGCACTTCTTCCACCACCTTACCGTCCCAAAGCGTATTATCCGCGAGAATCAAGCCGCCCGGACGGACCATCGGGAATACCAAATCATAATACTCGGAATACAGGCGTTTGTCGGCATCGATAAAAACCAGATCGAACGTCTCATCCAAACGGGGGATAATCTCCATCGCGTCGCCGAAATGGACCCTTACCTTGTCCTTATGCGGCGAGCGGGAAAGATATTTCATGATGAAATCCTCCATCTCGTCATTGATCTCGATCGTATGGATCAACGCCCCCTCGTCCATACCTTCCGCCATACACAAGGTAGCGTAAGACGTGTACGTCCCGATCTCCAAGACTCTTCTCGGACGCATCATCCGGCAAAACATCTTCAATATCCTACCCTGCAAATGCCCGGATAGCATACGCGGACGAAGAAGGTTCACGTTGGCGTCGCGATTCAACGCCGACAGCAAATCCCCCTCTTCGTCTATATGGGAAAGGATATACGCATCAATCTCGCCCGTAAACATACCTTTTATTCTTTAAAGGTAGGCAACTGGTATTGCGTACCGGCCTCCACATCCAACACCTTTCCTACGTTGTTGATCTCCAGGAAGCTGGTACCGCCTCCTTCGCCGAAGCTACCGCTCAAGTAGGCCACCATATCATTACGCGTGATACGTCCGCTAAGGATCAACTGATTCAAAGCGTCGTAGAAATATCCTCTACGGCTGTCGTTGTACGGCTGATGAACCGCCCATACGCCATAAGAAAGACCCAACATGCGCATCACACGCGGGTTATAGCAAATGGCGAACACGGTAGCGGTTCCGCGGAAAGCCGCCAGGTAACGTGCCGTACGACCGGTGTAGCTATCGGTGATGATCGCCTTCACGTGTAATTTAGAGGAGGACTTAACGGCCTGTTTCGCCAAGTAAGAAGTCACGTCTAGATCATTGCCCTCGATAGGCACACGGATATCATTAGCGGCAAGTTTCGTCTTCTCCGCCTCGCGAGCCACTTTCGTCATGGTCTGTACCGCCTCGACCGGATATTTTCCATAAGCCGTCTCACCGCTTAGCATCAAGGCATCCGTACGATAATAAATAGCGTTGGCGATATCCGTAACCTCGGCGCGGGTTGGGCGAGGATTGTTAATCATGGAATGAAGCATTTGCGTAGCCACGATAACCGGTTTCTTCACCTCCACGCACTTACGGATCGACATGAGCTCGATACCCGGGATCTTCTCGGCCGGCACCTCGATACCCAAGTCTCCACGGGCGATCATGACACCATAAGCCACTTCCAGTATCTCGTCGATCTTATCCACGCCCTCTTGATTCTCGATCTTAGCGATAATCTTGATAGGGCTGTTATGCTCGTCCAAGATACGTTGGATATCCAATACATCCTGTCTGTTGCGAACAAATGAGTGAGCGATAAAATCGAGATCATGCTCGATCGCCCAAAGAATATTATTACGGTCTTTCTCCGTCAACGAAGGCAAATTGATACGTACGCCCGGCACGTTCACGCTTTTGCGGCTGTTTAGCGTAGCGTCGTTCTGGATCTCGCAGAGCAAGCAATCGCTGGTTTTCTCGGTAACCTTCATCTCCAGATCGCCATCATCGATAAGGATGTCGCTACCAACCACCAAGTCGTTCACGAAATTCTTATAGGACACACAAATACAATCATGCGAAGTTTCCTGGTCGGGATTGCCCATTACCTTCACGATCTCTCCTGTCTTGAAAGGGATCGGTTCCTTGTTTACCGTTATCGTGGTACGTACTTCCGGCCCTTTCGTATCCATCAAGATACCGATACGGTCAGATACGGTACGGACGTTATCCACCACACGGGTCAACCCCTCTTCCATCATGTGAGCCGTGTTCAGGCGCACCACATTCATTCCCGCTTTATATAACGCCTCGACAAACGCAACGTCGCAGCGCTGGTCCGAAACTGTAGCAACAATCTTCGTATGCTTTAACATATACCTTAAATTATTATAACCTAATTATTAATTCTATTTGATAACCTTCTAAACCTTCTATCACATAAACGATTCGATCGCCAACCGATACGAATCCAGCCCGAACCCAAGAATCACTCCCCGGCATGCCGCCGATATCATCGATACATGGCGAAACGACTCACGGGCATGCACATTCGAGATATGCACCTCTACGACCGGCGTAGTAACCGCCTTGATAGCGTCGTGCAACGCAATGGAAGTATGTGTATAAGCGCCGGCATTCAGCACGATACCGTCATATTCAAAACCCACCTCATGGATCTTGTTTATCATTTCTCCTTCCACATTACTTTGATAATAAGATATCTCACACTGAGGATAGCGGGCACGTAGCTCACTTAGATAGCCCTCGAACGAGGCATTTCCGTACACTGTCGGTTCTCGCTTGCCCAACAGATTCAAATTAGGGCCATTGATGATCTGAATCTTCTTCATTTTATTGTAAGTTTATTACCTTTGTACCGCCCGTTGAGGCCGGAATTATCCGGCAAAGGTAAGGATTTTATTTGACACATTCATAACGACATACCGACAATGCGACAAGGAAAAGATATAATAGACCGATATAACACCTATTTACGGTTAGAAAAATCGCTCTCGGCCAACTCCATCGATGCCTACCTGACGGATCTTGACAAATTGCTGCGTTTCGCCGAGGACGAGAATAAGAACGTCAAGGACATCACCTACGACGACTTGCAGCAGCTCATCGCCCAATTGCGTGATATAGGCATCCATCCCCGGTCGCAAGCACGCATCATCTCGGGCATCAAATCGTTCTATCGTTTCTTATTGCTCGACGATTACATAACAAATGATCCTACCGAATTGTTAGAGTCGCCCAAGATCGGATTGAAGCTGCCGGAGGTATTGACCGTCAACGAGATAAACAGCATTCTCGATACGATAGACCTCACGCTTCCCGAGGGACAGCGAAACCGCGCGATGCTGGAGGTTCTATATAGTTGCGGATTGCGCGTGTCGGAGCTTATCGGCCTGCGTTACTCGGATGTCTATCCCAAGGAAGGTTTCATCCGGGTGGAGGGAAAAGGGAGCAAGCAACGGCTCGTCCCTATCTCCGAGGTCGCTTTACGGGAAATAAAGAACTATCTGTACGACCGGAATTCGGTCGTGGTTAAAAAAGGCTTCGAGGATATCCTATTCCTAAGCCGCCGGGGAACGGCCCTCTCCCGTATCATGGTATTCCATATCATCAAGCAACAGACGGAGGCCGCCGGTATCCATAAAAACGTAAGTCCCCATACCTTCCGCCATTCGTTCGCCACCCATTTGCTGGAAGGCGGCGCCAACTTACGGGCGATCCAAGAGATGCTGGGCCACGAGAAAATCACTACCACCGAGATCTATACGCATATCGACCGGGAGTTCCTTCGCAAGGAGATACTGGAACATCATCCAAGAAGCAAGCCAAGAGCTTAACATGCGAGTTGTTTCTCTTAGGGAAAACAAAAGTTTCCCGCTGAAGAAACAAAAGTTTCCCTATATAGAAACAAAAGTTTCCCGCCGAAGAAACAAATGTTTATCAAGCGGAAAACTTTTGTTTTTCATATGTAAAAACTGCAAAAGATTATATATTAATATCTTATCTTCATTAGAAAGAGGTCAAATGATGATATACGGCGAGTGTGGGAAAACCCTTGTTCGCGACCCGATAAAGGAGATCTCCTCATGGGCGATTCGCTTCTCTGGATTAGGGAAAATTACGGGATCAAATACGAAACAACCTGTTTATTTCGTTGTTATATGGAGGATTATCCATATATTTGTAAATAAACTAGGTAAGCATATGGCAGCGAAGATTGATAGAGTGCTTTGGGCAGATGATGAGATTGATTTGTTGAAACCGCATATCCTGTTCTTGCAGGACAAAGGGTATGAGGTGGTTCCGGTGGTGAGTGGCCAGGATGCGATTGACCGCTGTAAGGAGCAATCTTTTGATATTATTTTCTTGGATGAGAATATGCCCGGATTGACGGGCTTGGAGACGTTGGCGTATATCAAGGAGATCGCCCCGAACATACCGGTGGTGATGGTGACCAAGAGCGAGGAGGAGAGTATCATGAATCAGGCGATAGGGAATAAGATCGCCGACTATTTGATCAAACCGGTAAATCCCAACCAATTGCTCCTTTCCATCAAGAAGAATGTCCATAAGAACGTGATTATCTCCGAGACGACTACCGTAGGCTATCAGCAGGAATTTGGCCGTATCGGTATGCAAATCAACGATTCCTTGACTACCGACGATTGGATGGAGGTCTATAAGAAGTTGGTGTACTGGGAGCTGGAGCTGGAAAGTGGCCAAGTGGCAATGACCGATATGCTCCGTATGCAGAAGGAAGAGGCCAATAACGCCTTCGCCAAGTTCGTGAAGAAGAATTATGTGAACTGGATACAGAACCCCGCTGATCGCCCGTTGATGAGTCCGGATCTTTTCAAGAAGAAAGTATTTCCGATGCTTGAGAATGACGAGAAAGTCTTCTTTATCTTGATCGATAACTTCCGCCTGGATCAATGGAGGGTCGTAAAGGAATTGCTTGCCGAATATTTCACTTTTGATGAGAGCCTGTATTATAGCATTCTCCCTACCGCCACGCAATATGCCCGTAACTCCATCTTCTCGGGGTTGATGCCCTCGCAAATAGAGCAGATGTTCCCGGAATTATGGGTGGATGAGGAGAGCGAGGAAGGCAAGAATTTGAATGAGGCTCCACTGATCCAGACTCAGATCGATCGGTTCCGTAAGAAATATACCTTCTCCTATAATAAAGTACACGATTCTCAATATGGAGATAAGTTGTTGGCTACGATCCCTTCCATCGCACGCAACCAATTGAACGTGATCGTGCTAAACTTCGTGGATATGCTTTCTCATGCCCGGACGGAGAGCAAGATGATCCGTGAGCTGGCGCAAAGCGAGGCGGCTTATCGCAGCTTGACCAAATCATGGTTCCAGCATTCCTCCACGCTCGAGTTGTTCAGGCGAATCGCGGAGCGGGGAGCGAAGGTAATCGTCACGACCGATCATGGAACGATCCGGGTAACGAACCCGATCAAGGTGATAGGCGATAAGAATACAAACACCAATCTCCGTTATAAGGTAGGCAAGAACTTGAACTATAATCCGAAAGATGTATTCGAGATCCGGGATCCGGAAAAAGTGGGACTACCCTCTCCGAACCTAAGCAGTAAGTATATCTTTTCCTGTGGAGAGAATTTCTTCGCTTATCCGAATAATTATAACTACTACGTCTCCTATTACAAGAATACATTCCAGCACGGAGGTGTCTCGATGGAAGAGATGTTGATACCGTTTATTACGATGGAACCGAAATAAATATCAGGTTTTTGTTCGTGGATGGTAGGTTTTGTTTAATTTTGCGAAAAAAGAAGTATGTTTATCCATAATGAAATACGTAAGAATCTGTCCTTGTTCTCTGATATATGTAAGAATCATGGGATAAAATCGTTGTATGCGTTTGGATCCTCAGTAACAGAGCAATTCAATCCACAGAGGAGTGATATAGACCTGTTGGTGGAGATGGAGGATATGGATCCTTTAGAAAAAGGAGAGAAATTACTTTCTTTATGGGATAAATTAGAAGATTTCTTTCAAAGAAAAGTAGATCTGCTTACTCGGAAAAGTTTGAAAAACCCATTTCTTTTGGAGAATATCGATAAAACGAAAATTCTATTGTATGACAATAAAAGAAAAGAAATATTTGTCTGACATGATGAGGGCGATAGGCTTGATCGAATCGTTTACCGCAAATACTAGATCTTATATGGAATATACAGTGGATCTAAAGACGCAAAGTGCGGTGGAAAGGCAATTGGCTATTATAGGTGAGGCTCTAAATCAATATGATAAACAACCGGAACGTATATCGCTAAACAATACACGGCAAATAGTTGGTTTTCGTAATCGGATTATACATGCTTATGACAGTTTGGATGACACATTGGTTTGGGCGATAGTCATTAATCATTTGCCTGCCTTAAAAAGTGAAGTGAAAACATTATTGGAAAATTGTTAAGTTAGATAAGATGAGCACAATAAAAATAGAAAGTTTGGATAAGATCCATGAGGCGGCGAAGGAGTTTATCGCCGGGATGGACGATCGTACGGTTTTTGCCTTCTATGGATCGATGGGAGCCGGTAAGACTACCTTTATCAAGGCGATTTGCGAGGAATTGGGTGTGGAGGACGTGATCAATAGCCCTACATTCGCTATCATTAACGAGTATCGTAGCGATACGACGGGAGAATTGATCTATCATTTTGACTTTTACCGGATCAATAAATTGAGTGAGGCGGAGGATATCGGCACGGAAGACTATTTCTATAGCGGTGCCCTTTGCTTTATCGAATGGCCGGAGAAGATAGACGATTTGCTTCCGGGAGACGTGGTAAATGTCAAGATTTCCGAGAACACGGATGGATCACGTACCGTAGAGATTGATTGATGGCACTTATGGATCCTTCTGAGTATCTTATATTATGTTTGTTTATAGCCTTGGGGCTATTCTCGATCGTTGCCTCTATCTTTAACTTCGACTGGTATTTCAAGACCAGTGGGGCTATCACTTTCGTGAATTGGCTCGGTCGTGGCGGGGCGCGTATCTTCTATGCGCTGTTAGGGCTGGGCCTGATCGCTTGTGGTGTGTTAGGGCTGATTTACTGGAGTTAGAAAAGATTATTATGAGCCGGGAAATTTCATGTCCATGAATTTCTCGGCTCATTACTATGGCTTATTTGCCTTGCATCTCTTTTACGAACTCGTCCGTAGTATATACTTTCTCGGCGAGCAGGCTGAAATTAATCTTAGCGGCATCATCGGCGTTCATTTCCCCTATTTTCGCGGAAGCGGTAGCGTCGAAGACTACGGCTGCCTCAAATCCTCTTTCTTGTAACTCGCGCAAATGCGATTCGGCGCATAGATTACCAGACATACCACAGATAACTACTTTATTGATTCCTCTTTTGCGTAACTGAAGGATCAAGTCGTTATTCTCCGGTCCGAATAGTTTATGAGGAGCGGTTACGATTACGTTTTTCCCGTTATTGATATACGGTTTATAGATATCCAGCCAATCTGCCCCGGAACCTTCAAAACCTTCCCCGGTAAGTTGCCCCTTGCGTTCGAACATTCCATTCTCGTGCATCATCTTCTCTACCGGACCCTCAAATGACCATTCGTGATCGTGGTGATAATAATAATGCGGGGAGATGAATACCAACATGTCTTTTTGAGAGGCGATATCGAATATCTGCCGTAGATGCTCTACGGTACCATTCTTCGTGATATTCTCTCCAAACAAGCCCCAACCTTTTCCTTTCTCGCTAAGGAAGTCGTTTTGCGGATCGGTCATGACGATGGCCGTATGCTCATCGATCACGAAATGATCCTTAGCGTTCTTCGCGTTGCCTGCCCCTTCCTTTTCTACCGGCTGTCCGGCAACCACAGCGCTGATACTAACTAATATGAGCGCTAACACTGTCATTGCTTTTTTCATGTGACTTTTGTTTTATTAATACGTCGCGAAGATAGAGATAGCAAATTCGTTGTCCTATAGCGAGATTGCCCGATAAGATGTCAATATTACCTATAAGATGTCCGTAAGGGAAAGAATCACTAGATATAGTGATTGCGACATCTACAGGATTGCTTTTTCTTTGCGACTACAAAATTCAAACTGAAAAATCCTGTTTATGCGTCGAATACTTATATTTTGGATCGCTCTTATGCCTTCTTTCATGGTGATGGGAGAGGAATTGGATACGTTAACGAGTAAGCGAGTCGATTTGGACGAGGTCGTGGTGCGTTCGTTCAAGCAAGAGAAAAACCTTCGGCTATCCCCTGTATCCGCTTCGGCTGTGACAGGAACAATGATGCGAAATAAGAATATTACCGGGATCAAGGAGTTTAGCGCGTTGATCCCGAATCTTTTTATGCCCGATTATGGATCGAAGTTGACCTCGCCCGTATATATCCGGGGTATAGGTTCTAAGATCAACTCTCCGTCGGTAGGGCTTTATGTAGACGGAGTCCCCTTTTTCGAGAAGTCCGCTTTCGATTTCGACTTGGCTGAGGTAGATCGGATCGAGGTGCTTCGCGGACCGCAAGGTACCTTATACGGACGGAATACCATGGGAGGTATTATTAATGTATATACGAAATCTCCCTTGAGGTATCAAGGAACTAATCTCGGGTTTTCCGGTGGCAAATATGCTAATATAGATGCTTCCGTTTCTCATTACGGACGTGCGAGCGATACATTTGGGTATGCTTTGTCCGCCGATTATCATCACTTGGATGGCTATTTCACGAACCTCTATACGGGTGGGAAAACGGATCGCTCTAATTCGGCCTCCGGTCGTATCCGGCTGGAATGGAAATTGCGCCCGGACTTATTATTGGCTCTGATGTCCAGCCTCGACTACCTGAATCAAGGAGGATATCCATACGCCATTTATAATGACTCGCTAAAGCAAATCGGGGATGTCAACTATAATGATTACAGCTTTTATAAACGTACGCTTTCTACGACCGGACTAACGGTGGACTATGAAAATTCACGCTTTAGCCTACGTAGCCAAACCGCTTTCCAGTATCTTTCGGATCATCAGGGAATTGATCAGGACTTCTCGCCGAAGAGTGTATATTTCGTTACGCAAGACCAGAAGCAAAAGATGGTATCGGAAGAGTTTACCATGAAATCTTCCGGCAAGGAAAGATATCGATGGTTATTCGGCGCTTTCGGTTTTTGGCAAGGCGTGGATAATAAGGTGCTAATGGATTATAAAGCACGAGGCTTTAGTACATTGAAAGACTATGATATTCCTACCTATGGAATCGCTGTATATCATCAGTCCACTATTGATCATCTGTTGGTAGATGGTTTATCGCTAATCTTGGGACTTCGGTATGACTATGAGCATGCCTCGACTGACTATCTGGCGTATAAGGATCAAGGACAGGACCATTCGATGACCAATCAGTTTGATAGTCGTTTGAATTTCAGCCAACTTACGCCTAAGGCCGTTTTGCGATACACCTCTTTTTCGGATCAGATGTTTTATGGTTCGGTTTCCAAGGGGTATAAGACGGGGGGCTTCAATACCTCGTTTGAGCGGGAGGAAGACCGTTCTTTCGGCCCTGAGTATAGTTGGAATTATGAAGTGGGAACCAAACTTGGATTTTGGAATAATCGGCTGCGTGCGGAATTCAGTCTTTTCTATATTGATTGGAAACATCAACAAGTTTATCAGCCTTTGCCAAGCGGGGGATCGATGCTGAAGAATGCGGGGCGTTCCGAGAGTAAGGGGATAGAGATCAGCCTTCAGGCCAATCCTTTAAATGGCTTGATATTACAAGCGAACTACGGCTATACGCATGCCGTCTTTAAAGATTATCGCCGAAGCGAGACGTTGGATTATACGGGCAACTTCCTTCCTTTGGTGCCTTCGCATACCGTGTCCCTAGGAGTGGATTATACGATCTCCAACCCTTGTGATTACATGGACCGGATGACCGTAAGCTTGAACTATATAGGGATTGGTAAATTATATTGGAATGAGAATAATCAGGTGTATCAGCCTTATTATGGTCGGTTGAATGGCAGTATCTCTTTCACGAAAGGTCTTTTTACGCTGGGGGTCTGGGCGAAGAATCTGACGAACACGGAATATACCGCTTTCTATTTCGAGTCGATGGGGGATAAACTGGCGCAGAAAGGGCATCCTTTTACCATTGGCGGAACTATCTCGATAACGATAAATTGAATATATGAACTGTCTTGAAAAAACAAATAGCACCTGTGAGGATACGGGAAAGGTGTCTCGCCTAGTCACTTTCTTTTGCTTGTATGTCGCCCAGATTGTTCCGATGAGTTTCTTTTCCACGGTGATCCCGGTGATGATGCGTCAAGAGAATTTCTCCTTGTCGGCTATCGGGCTTTTACAATTGATAAAACTTCCTTGGATATTGAAATTCCTTTGGTCGCCGCTGGTAGATCGGCATTGCGATACGGTAAGGGATTATAAACGATGGATCTTTTCTTCGGAACTGGTCTATGCGGTCTTGATCCTTGCCGTGGCTTTTCTTGATTTCAAGACGGATTTTTATGGGATCGTGGCGCTTATAATCGTGTCGTTTATCGCTTCCGCCACACAAGATATAGCTACGGACGCATTGGCGGTTCTCTCTTTCAACCGGAAAGAGAAAAGCTTGGCGAACAGCATGCAATCGATGGGAAGTTTTGGTGGAACGATGATTGGCGGCGGGGTGCTGTTACTGTTGTTTAAGCAGATCGGCTGGAGCCTGTTACTTCCCTGCCTGTCGGTATTCGTCTTGATGGCGTTATCCCCCTTGTTTATGAACCGTAAGATAGCCATTCAGCCGAAACTGCCACATGAGCGGGCACGTAAAGCGGACGTGATTTATTTTTTCGCCCGTAAGAAGATCTGGAAGCAGATCGGTTTCTTGTTCCTTTATTATGCCGGGCTGATCGGTACGTTGGCCATGCTGAAACCATTCCTGGTAGATCTGGGTTACGATATGAAAGAAATCGGGATGATGAGCGGGATGGCTGGAACATTCGTCGGTTTTCTCGCGTCTTTCGCGGGAGGGATGGTCGTACGCAGGCTTGGAAGGCATAAGTCTCGTGTTTTATTCGCGGTTTGTGTCCTTATGGCTGCGTTATACTTCCTGGGCCTCTCTTATTTACGTCCTACTACATTATTCTTATATGGGGGTGTTTTCTTGCTTTGGGGAAGTTATGGGATGGCAACGATCGTGGTGTACACAACCGCCATGGACTGCGTCCGTCCAGGAAAGGAAGGTACGGACTTTACGATACAGACCGTAATTACCCATCTAAGTGGTATGTGTGTGGCGATTGCCAGCGGGAAATTGGCGGATCATGCCGGATATCACGGGCTGTTTTTATTTGAGACAATACTGGCGTTATTATCGCTGGTTTATATATTAATTGTGTTCAGGAAGGAGAAAGAGACAGTATGAGACAAGAGTTATTAGAAAAATATAATGTGCCGGTGCCTAGGTATACAAGTTATCCTCCGGCGAATTATTTTGATGGCTCGTTTACGAGCGAGATGTATGAGACTGCGATTAAGGACTCGAATGGGGCGAGCCCGAATCATATCTCATTTTATGTGCATATACCTTTTTGTCGCCATCTTTGTCATTATTGCGGTTGCAACTCATTCCCGATGATGCGGCCGGAAGTGGTAGATCGGTATATTGCCGCCTTGCATAAGGAGATAGATCGGGTAATTCCTCTATTAGACCCTTCTCGCCCTATCGCCCAGATCCATTACGGGGGTGGAAGCCCTACGGCTTTGCCTGTTCGTTATCTGAAGGAACTAAATGAGCATATGTTATCGGCATTTGATACGATAGAGAATCCGGAGATCGCGATAGAGTGCCATCCAGGATATCTGGATGAGATCTACTGGCAAGGTCTGGTTGAAGCTGGTTTCAACCGTTTTAGCCTGGGAGTGCAAGACTTGGATGAGAAAGTGCTAAAGGTGGTCAATCGCCGCCCTTCCCTCTTGCCGTTAGAAACGATATTCCGGATAGCGCGGACAGCGAATGTGCGTATTAATATGGATTTTATCTATGGCTTGCCTTACCAGACGGCGGAAAGTTTCGCCGCTACTTTATCTAAGGCGGTGGAATTGGAACCCGATCGTTTGGTTACGTTCTCGTATGCCCATGTCCCTTGGGTAAATAAACGGCAATTGATCTTGGAGCAGGCGGGGCTTCCTTCCGGAAAAGAGAAAGGCAGGATGTATCAAGAGGCGGTTCGTGTCATGCACGAGGCTGGATATAACTCCGTCGGTATGGATCACTTCGTGCGTGAGGGGGATGAGCTATATCAAGCTCTTCTGGATGGGAGGCTTCACCGGAATTTCCAGGGATATTGTACCCGGCGCACTACCGGGCAGGTTTACGCTTTTGGGGTGACGGGGATCAGTCAGTTAGATTCGGCTTATGCCCAGAATAGTAAAGATATAAATGAATATATGGAATGTGCCGAGTCTGGCGTATTTGCGATCCGGAAGGGATATGCGTTAAGCCCAGATGAACAAATAATCCGTGGGGTGATCGAGTCGTTGATGTGTAATTCTCGGATCGACTGGCTGGATTTGTCTCACCGTTTCTCGCTCCCGATCGAAAGGATATGGGATGTGATCGGCTATGATAAGGCTCGGATCCGGACATTTGTAGAGGATGGATTGGTCTTGCTGGATACGAATGGGTTGCGCATGACGGACGAAGGGGCTCTTTTTGTCCGTAATGTAGCGGCCTCATTCGATAAGTTGATGCTCCATTCCTCCAGATTATTCTCTAAACCCGTGTAATTTCCTATCAATCATGAAAACGCAACAAACAGATATTCTAGTGATCGGAGCCGGGTTGACAGGCTTGACCACCGCATTTTACTTGACCCGTAAGGGGAAGGAGGTATTGCTCTTGGAGCGTGAGAATAGGGTAGGAGGGCAGATCCATACTTTCCGTGAGAATGGTTTTACCTTCGAGAGTGGTCCGAATACCGGTGTTGTCTCTTATCCGGAGGTAGCTGATTTATTCGCGGACTTGTCTCATGCCTGCCGTATGGATACGGCTCGTGAGGAATCTAAACGTCGTTTGATTTGGAAAGGTGATACGTTTCATGCCTTACCGTCTGGACTATTTAGTGCGATCACGACCCCTTTGTTTACGTGGGGTGACAAATTTCGTATTTTGGGGGAACCTTTCCGGGCGAAAGGAACTGATCCGGATGAGCCTGTTGGAGCCTTGGCGTATCGTCGTCTTGGTAAATCATTTATGGAATATGCGGTAGACCCATTCCTTTCGGGAGTTTACGCCGGCGATCCAATGAAGCTAATCACCCGCTACGCCTTACCTAAATTGTATAATTTGGAACAACAATATGGTAGTTTCATTAAAGGAAGCATCGCTAAGGCTCGACTACCGAAAACAGAGCGAGACCGGTTAGCTACCAAGAAAGTCTTTTCGGCGGAAGGAGGTTTAGATAGATTGACTGAGGCACTGGCGGATACGATTGGAAGGTCGCGCATCTTATTATCCGCATCCCATGTTACGGTATCTCCTTCGAACGACGGCGGGTGGCTAGTCCGTTTTCAGGAGCCTTCTGGTGAAAGATTGATTAAAGCGCGTAAGGTAGTTACGACTACAGGAGGTTATACTTTGCCGGAATTACTGCCATTCATCGATTCGGAGGATATGTCGAGGATCAGTGAGTTAAGGTATGCTCCGGTGGTGCAAGTAAGTGTGGGGGTACGTGAAACGATGGGATTACGCTTCGATGCGTTTGGGGGGCTGATCCCTTCCCGTGAGGGAAAAGAAGTACTGGGAATCTTGTTTCCGTCCGCTTGTTTTCAAGGGCGTGCGCCGGAAGGCGGGGCTTTGTTCTCCTTTTTTATAGGTGGTGTAAACCATGTTCATCTGACCGAGTTGCCGGATGGAGAATTAAGAGCCTTAGTGGTTCGTGTCTTTCACTCAATGCTGAAATTCCCGGTAGAGCGGGAGCCGGACATGATTCGTATCTTTCGTCATCCCCGTGCCATACCACAGTATGAGCAAAGTAGTGGCGAACGTTTTCGTACGATTGAGAAGCTGGAGAAACATTATCCTGGCTTAATCCTGGCCGGAAATATCAAGGGAGGAATCGGTATGGCAGACCGAATACGCCAAGGTATGGAAATTGCGGGATCGCTCTAAATATAAGTGCTTTTTACAGATAAGGTTGGCTCTTCAGTGAGTCAACCTTATCTGTAAAAAGATAAATCCTGTTTATTCCGCTAATTGGAAGTCTAGTTGCTTACGCTCCAGATTTGCTTGCGCCACCTTGATCGTAATAGTATCTCCCAAACGATATTGACGTTTTTTACGGCGACCCAACAGGCAATAGCTTTTCTCGTCGAACTCGTAGTAATCATCATCCAAGTCGCGGATAGGAACAAGTCCTTCGCACTTATTCTCGTTGAGCTCTACGTAAAGCCCCCATTCGGTGACACCGGATATCACGCCGTCGAATACCATGCCTAGCTTATCGCTCATGAACTCAACTTGCTTGTATTTGATAGAAGCGCGTTCCGCGTTAGCGGCTACTTGCTCCATGCTGGAGCAATGTTCGCAAAGATCCTCATACTTGCTTTTCACGACACTGCGTCCCCCCGCCAGATAACGCTCTAGCAGGCGATGCACCATCATGTCCGGATACCGGCGGATCGGAGAGGTGAAATGGGTATAATACTCGAACGCCAATCCATAATGGCCAATGTTCTCCGTGGAGTAACGGGCCTTTTGCATGGCACGGATCGCTACGGTCTCGATCAAGTTTTCTTCCGGTTTTCCTTGTACGTTATCTAATAAGGAATTGATTCCTTTGGATACATCGCTCTTACTTCCCTCTGTTTTCAACTTATAGCCGAAACGACGGATGAAGGTAGCGAAATTTTCCATCTTGTCTGGGTCCGGAAGCTCATGGATACGATAGACGAATGTCTTCTTCGTCTTGCCCTTAGGTGGGCGACCTATATATTCGGCGACCGTGCGGTTTGCCAATAACATGAACTCTTCGATCAATTTGTTCGCCTCTTTCGCCTCCTTGAAATAGACTCTGATTGGTTTGCCATATTCGTCGATCTCGAATTTTACCTCATAACGGTCGAAATTGATGGCACCGTCCTTGAAGCGTCGTTCACGTAACTTCTTCGCTAAATCATTTAACGCTACGATCTCTTCTTTATAGTCACCCTCGCCGGTCTCAATCACGGACTGGGCCTCCTCATAGCTAAAACGGCGGTCGCTCTTGATGATCGTGCGACAGATCCGGGCGTTTTGTACCACGGCATCGCCATTTAGTTCGAAGACTGCGGAGAAGCATAGCTTTTCCTCGTCGGGACGTAAAGAGCATATTTGATTGCAAAGTCGCTCGGGAAGCATCGGTATCGTACGGTCTACCAGATAAACGGAAGTCGCACGGCTTTGCGCCTCTTTATCGATGACACCATCTGGCTTTACATAATGAGTTACATTGGCGATATGTACGCCAACCTCCCAGTTCCCGTTATCCAAACGGCGTGCGGAAAGAGCATCGTCGAAGTCTTTCGCGTCTTTCGGGTCGATCGTGAAGGTTGTTATTCCCCGGAAATCCTCCCGGTTCTCAAGTTCCTCCGGAGAGATCGTTTCCGGAATCTTATCCGCCGCTTTTTCTACCGAGGAAGGATATTTGTAAGGCAATCCGAATTCGGCAAGGATCGCGTGCATCTCGGCGTTGTTTTGTCCGGCTACTCCTAATATATCGATGACCTCACCCAGCGGGTTCTTCGCTTCTTCGGGCCATTCTATGATGCGTACGATGGCTTTGTCGCCATTCTTACCGCCTTTTAGCTTGTCTCTAGGAATGAAAATATCGTTGGCTAATGTCTTGTTTTCCGTGATCAAGAAGGCGAATCCTTTCGTTACCTGGAGTTTACCTACGAAAGTGCGTTCTTGGCTCTCAAGGATCTCTACAACCTCTCCTTCTGGTTCCGCTCCCTTACGTTTGGCGAAAAGCTGTACCTTTACCTTATCGCCATTCATGGCGTGGCCGGAATTACGCTCCGCGATGAATACCGGGGTGCCTCCGTCTTCGGGGGTGAAGGAGTTCTTGCCGTTGCTACGGCGGCCAAAAGTGCCTATCGCTACGGTACCCAGCCCGTTTAAGCGATAGCGTCCATGATCTATCTCGGTAATGATATCCTCGGCGGCCAAATCATATAGGATGTCCACCACTTGCAATTTCTGCACTTGGTTCTCGACTCCGATGATCTTGCTGATTTGTTTATAGTTGAAAGGCTCCTTGGGAGAGGATTGGTAAACGGAAATGATAGCTTGGATCATCGCTTCTTTTTTCATACGTGTACCAACACCCTTGTCCTTTTTACCTTTTTTCTCCTTATTGTCTTTTTTTGCTGGTCTATTCTTTGCCATTCTGTATAATTATTAGCATTTGTTTTTTGTGGTGACGGGGGCACGCCCCGTCTTCTGTATGCCATGTTTACAAAGGAAACAATTTTAATTGATATTTAGTTTTACAATTGTGTTAATTAGACTTATAGGCCCGCGGATTATTAATGAAAACAATTCGCCGGTACCCCTTTCGCTCCGGGTTTGCAACAGAATACGCTGCCGCTTAGTGGATATTTCTCAAGCTGCTCCTCGCTCAGCCCGGCGCGGGCGGTCGTTATATAAAGAGTATCAAGCTCGTTCCCTCCAAAAGCGCATGACGCTACGTGGGGAGCCGGTACGATAATTTTAGTCAACAGGTCGCCGGTATAGGGATTGTAACAATAAACACCTCCACCTCCCCATTGAGCCACCCAAAGGTTGTCGTTGCTATCTATCGTCATTCCATCCGGCGAGCCGGTGCCCTCGGGTATATTTACGGCTACACCATCGTACAATATGTCACCGGAACTATCGTCGTATCGGAAACGTATGATCTTACGGGTCGGTGTGTCGTTGTAATACATGTATTTCTTGTTGGCGGACCATACGATTCCGTTAGAGATCGTGACTTTCGTCAGCTTTGTCTCAACGCTTCCGTCTGTCCATACGCAATAAAGGCTGGCAGCCCCTTTAGGCGCGCCAAATCCCATGGTGCCGATCCATAGACGTCCGGACGGGTCGCATTTCCCGTCGTTGCAACGAAGCTTCCCGTTGTCATCCGGAATTGGGGCGATAGATGTCGTGCTCCCATCTGTTAGGTTTACGCGTACGATCTCGTTTTGTAAAGCGATGGCTACTGTACTGTCCGTTTCCGGCACGACGGTAGAGACCATGCGGTCGAATTGCCATGAACGGCAGTTGTGCGAGTCCGGCATATACTCATATAACGTCTTTCCTTCTATATCCACCCAGAAAAGTGTATTGCGATCGGGATGCCAAATCGATCCCTCTCCTGTGGTAGCTTCTGCTCGGAACGCCAGATCGGGGCGGATGATAACAGGATCGTTTATGCAGGAGGTCCCTTCAAGCATGATAAATGCCAACATTAATTTAATAACTGTTTTTTTCATGGTATGCTATGAATCTGAGTTTACAAAGGTATAAATTTGTTTTATAATGCCATGGTAAAAGATTATTTATGTAACTTTGCCGCTTAAATAAAATTACCGATGAGCGTAGAGATAAGAGAAGTTACCAATAGGAAGGAGCTTAAAAGGTTTGTCAAGTTCAATATCGAATTATACAAGGGTAATCCCTATCACGTACCGGGTTTAATAGAGGAAGAGATGATGACGCTGGATAAGAAGAAGAATCCGGCGTTTGAGATGTGCGACGCTATTTACTTCCTAGCCTATAAGGATGGGAAGGTGGTAGGGCGTATCGCCGGCATCGTGAATCGTCGGTGTAACGAGACTTGGGGGCAGAAGCGTGCTCGCTTTGGTTTCCTGGATTTTATTGATGACAACGAGGTGGTAGACGCTCTTTTCGGCGCTGTCGAGAAATGGGCTCGCGGACAAGGCTTGGAGGAGATCCATGGTCCGATGGGCTTTACTGATATGGATCACGAGGGTATGTTGATCGAGGGTTTCGATCAGCTTGGTACGATGGCCACAATTTATAACTATCCTTATTATCCGAAGCAAGTGGAACGCTTGGGGTATGGGAAAGATGAGGATTGGCACGAGTTCAAGATTTACATACCGGAGGAAGGCGTACCTGAGAAGCATTTGCGTATCGGCGAGATCGTGAAGAAGAAATATGGCTTGAAGGTGATGAAGTGCAAGAATAAGCAAGATATCCTTCCTTATGCCCATCGGTTGTTTCAGACCTTGAATAAGGCCTACTCTTCGTTGTATGGCTTTTCCACGCTGAGCGATAAGCAGATCGATTATTATATCAAGATGTATATCCCTATGCTGCGTTATGATCTGGTAACGCTGATCATAAGGGAAGAGGATGACGCGGTAGTGGGTTTCGGTATCTCCTTGCCTAACCTTTCGCGGGCATTGCAAAAGGCTCGTGGTCATATGTTTCCTTTCGGCTGGTTCCATTTGCTGAGAGCATTGAAGGGCAAGCCCAAGGTAATAGACCTGTATCTGACGGGAGTTGCCCCGGAATATCAAGGTAAAGGCGTGAACGCTTTGTTGTTTAACGATTTGATTCCGATCTATAAGCGTGTCGGGGCCGTTTATGCCGAGAGTAATCCGGAGTTGGAGACGAATAACGCCGTACAAGCGCAATGGGATTATTTCAAGCGAGAGCATCATAAATCAAGAAGAGCGTATATTAAAAAGTTATAAGAGATATGGATGAGCTGAATTCAACGATGCAACAACCTACGGAATATAACGATGATGACATCAAGACACTGGATTGGATGGAGCATATCCGCCGGCGTCCCGGTATGTATATCGGAAAACTGGGGGACGGTAGCTATGCCGATGATGGTATCTATGTGTTGTTGAAGGAGGTGCTGGATAACTCTATCGACGAGTACATGATGGGGTACGGCAGAAGTATCGAGGTGACAGTGGAGGAAGGTACGGTATCCGTGCGAGATTATGGTCGTGGCGTCCCTCTGGGGAAGGTCGTGGATGTGTCTAGCAAGATGAATACCGGCGCTAAATACGATAGCAAGGCGTTTAAGAAATCCGTGGGTTTGAATGGCGTGGGTATCAAGGCGGTGAATGCCTTGAGTAGTTACTTCCTGATAACCAGTTTCCGCGACGGGGAATGCAAGCGGGTGGAATACAGCAAGGCGATCGTCACCGAGGAATCGGATATACAACCGACCGGGGAGACGAACGGCACGCGAGTGTTCTTTATCCCGGATCGTGAGATCTTTAAGGATTATCATTATAAGGACGAGTTTATCGAGGCATTATTGAAGAATTATGTCTTCTTGAACTCGGGACTTTCCATTATTTACAACGGCAAGCGTTTCTATTCTCGCAACGGTCTGGTAGACTTGTTGAACGAGAATATGACCACCGAGCCTCTTTATCCGATCATTCATCTGAGAGGGGAGGATATCGAGGTGGTCATCACGCATAGCAACCAATACGGAGAGGAATACTACTCGTTCGTGAATGGTCAGTACACCACACAAGGCGGTACGCACCTTTCCGCTTTCAAGGAGTCTATAGGCCGTGTCATCAAGGAATATTACAATAAGAATTTCGAGTATTCGGATATCCGTGCGGGTATCGTGGCCGCTATCAGCATAAAAGTGGAGGAGCCTGTATTCGAGAGCCAGACGAAGACCAAGCTTGGCTCGAAAGATATAGGACCGGATGGCCCTACGGTAGCGAAGTTTATCGGTGATTTCATCAAGAATGATCTGGATAACTATTTGCATAAGAATATGGAGACTTCGGAGCTCTTACTCAAGAAGATCTTGGAGTCCGAGAAAGAGCGTAAGGCGATCGCCGGTGTTACGAAGCTGGCCCGCGAGCGCGCTAAGAAAGCGAATTTGCATAATAAGAAACTACGGGATTGCCGGATTCACCTGACCGACTCAAAAGGGGATCTGCTAGAGGAAAGCAGTATCTTCATCACGGAGGGTGACTCGGCTAGCGGTTCTATCACGAAGAGCCGTAACCCGAATTACCAAGCTGTATTTAGTTTGAGGGGTAAGCCCTTGAATAGTTACGGCTTGACAAAGAAGATCGTTTACGAGAACGAGGAGTTTAACTTGCTTCAAGCGGCCTTGAATATCGAGGATGGCTTGGATGGCTTGCGGTATAATAAGGTGATTATCGCGACAGATGCCGACGTGGATGGGATGCACATCCGTTTATTGTTGATTACTTTCTTCTTGCAATTCTTCCCCGACTTGATTAAGCGCAACCATGTTTATATCTTGCAAACCCCGTTATTCCGGGTACGTAACCGGCAGAAGACGTGGTATTGTTATTCGGAGGAGGAACGCTTGGCTGCCATAGCCGCCGCCGGGAAGAATCCGGAGATCACCCGGTTTAAAGGTCTGGGAGAGATCTCGCCCGATGAGTTCAAGCATTTTATCGGCAAGGATATACGCCTTGATCCGGTGACAATGAAGAAAGAGGACCTCGTGAAAGATATGCTGGAGTTCTATATGGGAAAGAATACCATGGAACGACAGAACTTTATTATCGATAACTTGGTGGTTGAGGAAGACGTGGTTAGTTGACCGTTGACAAGTGACAGTTGACAGTTGATGAGGGTGTGAGTGTATAATATATGATATATATAACGAATGTAGGAAATGGATGAAAAAGAGAACGACAGTCTTGATACGACAGCGGCAGCGAACTGTCAACTGTCAACTGTCAACTGTCAACTGAAAAAGCGTATCGCGCTTTTCCCCGGTACCTTCGATCCTTTCACGATCGGACATCAATCCTTGGTAAGGCGTGGGTTGGACTTGGTAGATGAGATCGTGATCTCGATCGGCATCAACGATAAGAAGCTTACCTATTTTACCTTGGAGAGACGGATGGAAGCGATCCGCAATCTATACAGGGGCAACCCAAAGGTGAAAGTCATGTCCTACGACCAACTGACGGTAGATTTCGCCAAGGAGATCGGAGCCGGCTTCATCCTGAGAGGAATCCGTACGGTCAATGATTTCGAATACGAGAAGACGATCGCGGACGTGAACCGTAAGTTGACGGGTATCGAGACTTTTATCTTATTTACGGAACCGGAGCATACGCATATTAGCTCAAGCATCGTCCGCGAGTTGTTACATTACGGCAAAGACATTTCCCAGTTCGTCCCGAAAGAGACGGAGTTGTATTGAAAATTATGAAACGAATATATCTGATGAAAAGAATCGTCTTATCCCTGCTGATCGCTTTAGGTGTGTTTACCGGTGCGACGGCGCAAAAAGCGAATATGGATGCCCGGAAGCTCCAATTGGCTTTGTTCGCTATCTCTAATCTATATGTCGACTCTACGAGCGAGACGAAGCTGGTGGAAGACGCTATAGTGGGTATGTTGGATAAGCTGGACCCTCATTCCAATTATATGGATCCGGAGGAGACGAAAGAGATGACCGAGCCTTTACAAGGCAATTTTGATGGGATCGGTATACAGTTCAATGTGCTGACGGATACGCTTTACGTGATACAGGTGATCCCCGGAGGTCCTTCCGAGAAGGTGGGGTTGATGGCGGGCGACCGTATCATCCAAGTAGACGATACCTTGATCGCCGGCGTGAAGATGAAGACTACCGATATCATGCGGAAACTGCGGGGGCCGAAAGGTACCGAGGTGCGGGTGAGAGTGAAACGGGGCAAGTCTCCGGAATTGATGGATTTCAAGATCGTCCGCGGTAAGATCCCCGTGTATAGCCTGGATGCCGCTTATATGGCGGACAAGAATACGGGTTATATTAAGTTGAACCGTTTCGCCGCTTCTTCCGCCGATGAATTTAGGGAGGCGTTGGAGACGCTCCGTAAACAGGGCATGAAGAACTTGATCCTGGATTTGCAGGGTAATGGAGGGGGATATTTGAATATCGCCATAGAGCTGGCGGATGAGTTCTTGGATAAAAACCGATTGATCGTTTATACGAAAGGGAGTAAGCAACCTCGTGAGGAGGCGAACTCTACCGCCCGCGGACAATTCCAAGAAGGACGCTTGGTCGTGTTGGTGGACGAGTCCTCGGCCTCGGCCAGCGAGATCGTCTCCGGCGCTATTCAAGATTGGGACCGTGGGGTGATCGTAGGTCGCCGTACCTTTGGTAAAGGGTTGGTGCAGAAACCGATTCCCCTGCCGGATGGTTCCATGATCCGTCTGACGGTTTCCCGCTACTATACGCCTACCGGACGTTGTATACAAAAACCGTACGAGAACGGAAAGATCGAGGAATACCACAATGATCTGATCGGTCGTTATAACCGGGGAGAATTGATGAGCGCCGATAGCATTCATTTCCCGGACTCAATGAAATATAATACGTTGGTTACCGAGCGTACCGTATACGGAGGCAGAGGTATTATGCCGGACGTGTTTATCCCGGTGGATACGGCTCGCTACACGGATTACCACCGGAAGCTCGTAGCCTCCGGCTTGGTCAATCGGGTGTCCATGAACTATCTGGATCGTAATCGGAACCAGATGATGGCTAAATATTCGAAGTTCCAGCGGTATAAGCAAGACTTCGTGGTAGGAGAGGATATCCTGGAAGAGCTTCTGAAGATGGCCGGGGAGGAGAAGATAGACTTTGTGGAAGAACAGTACAATCGCTCGAAACCGTTGATCATGCTCCAGATCAAGGCGCTTATCGCACGGGATCTCTATGATATGGCGCAGTACTTCCAGATTATCAATGATGATATCCAGAGTTACCAGAAGGCGCTTCAGATCATTAATGATAAGGAAACTTACAATAGGCTTTTAGGACGTTAGCCAACGTAAACCGATAAGGGTATGTATTGGACGCTTTTCCTGACATTCGTGAAAATAGGTATGTTCACCATCGGAGGTGGATACGCTATGTTGCCGTTGATCCAACGGGACGTGGTGGACCGGGGGTGGATGACGAAAGAGGACTTTATCGACGTTTTCTCCGTGGCTCAGTCGTTGCCGGGCATTTTCGCCGTGAACATAGCGATCTTTGTGGGCTATAGACTGAAGAAGACGTGGGGCGGTTTTGTTTGTGCCTTGGGCACGATCCTCCCTTCTTTTGTAATCATGCTCTTGATCGCGTTATTCTTCACGCAGGTAAAGGATAATGTATGGGTGGAGAAGGCGTTTAAGGGATTGCGTCCGGCGGTGGTCGCCTTGATCGCTGTGCCTTGTCTGACGACCGCGCGTTCTATCAAGCTGAGTTACGTGCAGATGCTCATACCTGTCGGGGCGGCATTGCTCATCTGGGTGGGTGGGGTGTCTCCCGCATGGATTATCTTGGCGGCTATAGCCGGAGGTTTGGTGTATGGTTTAAATAAGAAGGGCTGATATGATTTGGTTGCAATTATTATATGTCTATCTGAAGATCGGTATATTGGGCTTTGGTGGCGGGTACGCGATGTTATCCTTGATACAAGCCGATGTAGTGGACCGTCATGGCTGGATCTCCTTACGGGAGTTTACCGATATTGTCGCTGTCTCCCAAATGACCCCCGGGCCGATCGGTATCAATAGCGCCACCTATATAGGGTACACGGCAATTCATAACGCGGGATATTCGGAGACGATGAGTATCTTGGGGTCTTGCCTGACAACGTTCGCTGTCTGTCTGCCCTCTTTCCTCTTGGTTCTTCTGATCTCTTATTTCTTCGCCAAGTTCCGTAATAATAAATATGTAGAGGCGGCCTTCCTTGGATTGCGCCCCGCAACGGTCGGTTTGATAGCCGCCGCCGCCCTGCTGTTAATGAATAAAGAGAACTTCATCGATTATAAAAGCTTCTTGATCTTTGGCACCGCCTTCATCCTCACCTGGAAATTCAAGATACACCCTATCTTAATGATCATCTTGGCGGGTATCGCGGGGATAATATTGTATTACTAAAGGCGAATGTGCTTGATCTCATTGGGTATATATCGAATGAGAATTAATGTGTTATAGCGGGGAAAATTTAATGGGGTCCTTGGTCTTTCTGGTTGAATGTGTATCTTTGCGGAAAACAATGTAGATAAATTAATGATTTGGAAATATGGAAGAGCAGTTATCAACGCTTTATTTAAAAGACGGACAAAATGCACTCCAATATGTGCAGAACTTGAATCAAAGCGTGAGGCAAATCGCGATCGAAGCGATATTAGAATGTTTGAGGCTGGGTTATCCTCTGAACAATATGGAGATCACCAGCCAAGCACGAGACTTGATGCGGAAAAAGTCTCGTCACAACTAATAGAGATAGCAAAGGCTCATGACTTATATATCCCTAAAAGTGAATGGGCTGATTTTGGAGAGCGGAAAAGAACTCCATCCGGAGAGAGTATAGTTTACTTTGATAGCGTAAACAATCGAGTTGTCAAATTTCGGAATCCAATGGCAAAAGCCGTAATAAAACAACTTCATGCTGAAGACATCATTTATGAACATTTGCTTCATAATATTCTTTTCCCAGATACGCATTATCAGTTTATGGGAATTAGTGAAGATGTAGATGGCATACGCATCGTTTTATCACAACCTTATATTTCCAATCAGTTCATATTGCCGGATAATTTACTTATAAGTAGATATCTAATAGAGGGGCTAGGGCTAAAGCTTGAAGACCGTTATTTTTATGGGAATAATTATCTTTCAGTAACAGATGTTTCTTCTATGGGAGATAACGTGTTATATGATGGGGAGAAGCTTTATTTCATAGACCCGATTATCAAATTGAAGCAACCTGCCAGAGAAGTTCTTGACTACTATTATACACGGTTGAAATAGTATTTGGCTTATCAAACCACGGCTGTTCGTTTTGCTGGTAGAATCCCTATATCACTTCCTTTTTGATCTTTATAGAGCCTGTTCTGTGACAACGCTTGTTTGGGAAAGTCCTGAAATAGCGATGAGGGGAGGGCGATATAAGCCTGTTTTCGTCAAAAAGGAACGTTTTCGGTACACATTAGGTGGTGAAAGACCACAGGATAGGTCGTGTTAGGCAACGCCGATACTGGCGTTGGGCATTATGAACGGTCGCGAATAGGGTTATGAGTAGTCGCGAATGGGCATTCTTATACGGTTATACCCCTGTTGTTACCCTGTTTTTATCTCCTTTTACCGCTAGGAATATGAATTAGGGTGAATAAATACGGCTAGAATAAAAGGCCGCTTTTCAATACAGGATTGATAGCGAAAGGCTTACATGTATTTTAACGTGAATTTGGCGACCTATCGCATCTTTCCCCGGAATAATCGCTTCTCCCGCACTTTACTTTACAAATTGTCAGATTGTCAATTCCGTATCGCCTAGCGGGGGAGTGGGCTGGGTATTGGCCTATCGATAGAATTGCCGGTTTAATCGGTGAAAACAGGTCGTTTTTCTAGTCTGTTTGTTCATGTTTCTATGGATAGGTAGTTTTGCTTCCGTAAAAAGATAGAAAACGAAGGCAATATGAAACAATACTCTTTATTATTCGCGTGTCTGTTTTTCCTCTGTATAGGAGGGAAGGCGCAAGAGCAACCTACCCGGTGGACCTTGCGGGCTTGCTTGGATTATGCGTTGGAGCATAATATCCAAGTAAAGAAAAGCAAGGTATCGCATCTTTCCGGGATAGAGGATACGAAGCAGGCGAAAGCGCAACTTTTCCCTTCCCTCTCGGCTTCGGTTACCCAAGGATTCGTGAATTATCCTTCGACCGACGCCGCCACGAACAATAGCTATAGCGGCAATTATGCGCTGAACGCTAAATGGACGCTTTTCGACGGAGGGCAACGGGTGCAGGCGATCAAGCAACAGGAAATACAGAATACCGTAGATGAGCTGGGCATCGAGCAAAACGAGGATGATATCCAAATCTCCTTGATACAAACCTATATGCAGGTGCTTTACGCCATGGAGTCGGTTCGCATCAACCAAAATACGGTAGAGGTATCTACGGCGCAACGGGATCGCGCGGTGGAGCTGCTACGTGCGGGTTCGATCTCGAAAGTGGATCTGGCGCAATTGGAAAGCCAGCTAAGCACCGATAAGTATCAATGGGTCGTAGCCCAGACGAATCTGGACAACTATAAGCTGCAATTGAAGCAATTGCTGGAACTGGACATAACCGAGGAGATCGAATTGGTGATGCCGGAGCTTACGGAGAAAGATATCTTAACCCCCCTTCCGGGCAAGCAGGCGATTTACAACACCTCCCTGGCCGTGATGCCGCAGATAAAGAGCGGTGAGCTGGCCGTGGACATCGCCGAACTGGAGAAGAAGAAGGCGAAAGGCGCTTTCCTCCCTTCGCTCTCCATGAACGCCGGGCTGGGCACCGGCCACCTGTCCGGAACGGATTACGCGTTCGGCAGCCAGGTCTGGAATAGCTTCAACGAGAGCGTAGGGCTGACGATCAGCATCCCTATCTTCAGCAACCGTCAGTATAAGACGGCCTATAACAAGGCGAGATACGCGATTACCACCAGCCAGCTGGATTTGCTCAATACCCAAAAGCAATTGCTGCAAACCGTGGAGGGGATCTACCTAGACGCTACCTCGTCGCAGACCCAATACACCTCGGCTACCGAACGGCTGAGCTACGTGAAGGAAAGTTACGACTTGACAGACGAGCAATTCACGCTCGGAATGAAGAATACGCTTGAGCTGCTGACGGAGAAGAACAATTACCTCACCGCCCAGCAAGAACAGTTACAGGCGAAATACATGGCTTTGATGAGCGTCCAGTTGCTGAATGTCTATCAGAAGAAGCCCGTAGCGGAGAATTACTAACCACTGGTGAATATATTTACTCCACTCTCTTTTTTCAAGGTTACCCTGCGACGGAGGTCGCGGGGGCCTTTTCTACAAGCTTACAACGTATAAACAGATATAAAACGAATCAGAATATGGACAAGAAGAAAGGAATCATTGGCGGTGCCGTCATTATCCTTATAGCGGGGGGGCTGTTCCTTTTCACGGGCAAATCCTCGAAAGGCGGGATCAAGCTGGAGACCGCCAAGGTAGGGCGCAGCACGATCACGAACACGGTTACGGCCACCGGCACGGTAGAGCCCGTCACCGAGGTTGAGGTAGGTACGCAGGTATCCGGCATCATCGATAGGTTGTACGCTGATTACAACGACGTGGTGAAGGCCGGACAGCTGATCGCCGAGATGGACAAGATCAACCTCCAGGCCGAGCTTCGTTCCGCACAGGCGCAATTGGCGAGCAGCAAGACGGAGTTCGAGTATCAACAGAAGAACTACGCCCGTAGCAAGGTGCTCCACGAGAAGCAACTGATAAGCGATACGGATTACGAGACGGCTACCTACACCTACGAGAAGGCGAAGGCCGCCTACGACCAGAGCCAGGCCTCCATGGTGAAGGTGAACCGTAACCTGGAATACGCCACCATCACGAGCCCCATAGACGGCGTGGTGATCAACCGGGCCGTGGAGGAGGGACAGACCGTGGCCGCCGGCTTCGAGACCCCGACGCTGTTTACCATCGCCGCGGACCTGACGAAGATGCAGGTGATAGCCGACGTGGACGAGGCGGATATAGGTAACGTAGAGCTTGGCCAGCGCGTAAGTTTCACCGTGGATGCCTATACGGACGACCAGTTCGAGGGTACGGTGAGCCAGATCCGCCTTGGGGATAGTGAAAGCACCTCCAGTTCTTCTTCGAGCACCTCTTCCTCCACGGTCGTTACCTACGAGGTGGTGATCACGGCGGATAACCCGGACTTGAAGCTGAAACCCCGCCTGACGGCGAATGTCACGATCTACACCCTGGAACGTGCGAATATCCTCACCCTGCCGAACAAGGCGCTCCGCTTCATCCCCGAGCCCGCCATCATGGAGTCGCTGGGCTTGACGGTGACGGATCCCGACGTGGTGGCGCAACCCGGGAAGCGCATGGTCTGGTTCCGCCAAGGGAACACCTTGAGCCCGAAGCAGATCACGGTAGGGACCAGCGACAATAGCGTCACCGAGATAACCGAGGGCTTGAGCGAGGGTGACGAGGTAGCCGTAGATCTGGCCAGCGCCGCCGACGCGCCCGAGGCTACCGCCGACGCGGAGCGCAGCCCCTTCATGCCCGGCCCTCCGGGAAGCAACAAGAATAAGAAAAACAAGTAAGTACCATACGTAGAGACGGGGCGTGCCCCGTCTCCACCCCCTGCAAAGTTCAAACAGTTCGCGTCATGAAAGAAATCATCCGATTAGACAATATAAAACGAGACTTCCACGTAGGCGACGAGACCGTCCATGCCCTGCGAGGCGTGTCGTTCACGATCCGCGAGGGCGAGTTCGTGACGATCATGGGAACCTCCGGCTCCGGGAAGAGCACCTTGCTGAACACGCTGGGCTGCCTCGATACCCCCACGAGCGGCGAGTATTACCTCGACGGGGTATCCGTGCGCACCATGAACAAGAATCAGCGGGCCACCCTGCGCAATCGCAAGATCGGCTTCGTCTTCCAGAGCTACAACCTGCTGGCGAAGACCACGGCGGTGGAGAACGTGGAGCTCCCCCTCATGTACAACCCCGCCTTCAAGGCTACCCGCCGCAGGGAAAAGGCGGTAGACGCCTTAAAGGCCGTGGGCTTGGGAGACCGCCTGACGCATAAGAGCAACCAGATGTCCGGCGGGCAGATGCAGCGTGTGGCCATCGCCCGCGCCTTGGTGAACGACCCGGCGGTGATCCTGGCGGATGAGGCTACCGGCAACTTGGATACCCGCACCGCTTTCGAGATCTTGGTGCTCTTCCAGCGCCTCCACGCCGAGGGACGCACGATCATCTTCGTCACCCACAACCCGGAGATCGCCCAATATAGCAGCCGCAATATCATGTTGCGCGACGGCCATATAACCGCCGACACCACGAACACGAACATCTTGAGCGCCGCCGAGGCCCTGGCCCGCCTGCCAAAGAACGAGGATTAAGCGATAAATAGAAGTAACAATGAATACGACAAACTTACTAAAGATAGCCCTCCGGGCGTTGGCGAACAATAAGCTGCGGGGGTTCCTCACGATGCTGGGGATCATCATCGGCGTGGCCTCCGTGATCACGATGCTGGCCATCGGCCAGGGATCGAAGCGGAGCATACAGGCGCAGATCAGCGAGATGGGCTCGAACATGATCATGATACAGCCGGGTGCCGACATGCGTGGCGGTGTCCGACAGGATGCCTCCGCCATGGAGACGCTGAAGCTGCGGGACTACGAGGATATCGTGAGCGAGACGCGCTACGTATCCGCCACCTCGCCCTCGGTGAACAGCAGCGGGCAGGCCATCTATGGAGCCAACAACGCCCCGACCACCGTCTACGGCATCAGCCCGGATTATATGGAGATACGCCGCTACGAGGTGGAGGAGGGCGATATGTTCGGCGAGCGAGACGTGCAGACCGCCGCCAAGGTATGCGTGGTTGGGAAGACGGTGGTGGACAACCTATTTCCCGGCGGCGAGAATCCCGTAGGCCGGGTGATCCGTTTCCAGAAACTGCCCTTCCGGATCGTAGGCGTACTGAAAAGTAAAGGATACAACAGCATGGGAATGGACCAAGACGACTTGATCTTAGCTCCATACACGACTATTCAAAAGAAGATCTTGGCCATTACCCATCTGCAAGGCATCACCTGCTCGGCCCTCAAGGAGGAGTACACCGAGCAGGCCATCGACGAGATATCGGAGATACTCCGGCGCAACCACCGGCTGCGGGAGGCCGATGATGATGATTTCACGATCCGGAGCATGCAGGAGTTGAGCACGATGCTGACAAGCACGACGGATATAATGACGACGTTGCTGGCCGCCGTGGCCGGTATCTCGCTGCTCGTTGGCGGCATCGGTATCATGAACATCATGTACGTGAGCGTCACGGAGCGCACCCGCGAGATCGGCCTCCGCATGAGTATCGGCGCGAAGGGCGTGGATATCCTGGCGCAGTTCCTGATAGAGTCTATCCTGATCAGCGTGACGGGCGGCCTGATCGGCATGCTTTTCGGCGTGGGGGCGGCCCTGCTCGTGAACGTCGTGGCGCATTTCCCGATCTATATCCAGCCGTGGAGCGTGCTGCTCTCCTTCGTGGTATGTACCGTCACCGGGGTGTTCTTCGGATGGTATCCCGCCAAGAAGGCGGCCCAGCTAGACCCGATCGAGGCGATACGGTACGAGTAGGCGGCCTCCCCCTTGAGGCCTTACCGGGCGGCACGGTGCCTCACCCCGGTGAGGCGACCTACCTCATCCTGATGAGGCTGCCTACCTCACGCCGATGAGGTGAGCTGCCTCACCCCGATGAGGCGATAAGCCGCCCGCCCGGGCACGTCGCCCTACCCTTACCGGGCGGCACAGTGCCGCACCCGGACGCGGCGACCAGCCTCATCCCGACGCGGCGAGCTGCCGCATCCCGACGCGGTGGACAGCCGCGCCCCGACGCGGCACTGTGCCGCCCGGTAAGGGTGAGGCTTCTTGCCCTTCCCTATAGGTCATGCCTCATAGCTTTGAGGCGTATGCTCGCTCGGAGGGAGATGTTATGTCATCTACCGGGGAAATGACTATATTTGCGCAGTAGCACTAAATAAGAGGATAATAAGATGAATGACACACCACAATCCCCCCCAATCAAGGGGCTGGGGAAATTGATACATATCTCGGGATGGGCCATCCTGTTCTGCTCACCCTTCTTCTTCACGGGGAGGGAGACGCAAGTCACGTTCGAGGGATACCTCCGGAGCATCCTCGTGCCGCTCTCCTTCATGCTCGTCTTCTACCTGAATTACGGGTGGCTGGTGAGGCGGTATCTGTTCAACCGCCGGACAGGGCGATTCCTGCTGATCAACCTCTTGCTCATCGGGGGCACGATGCTGTCCGTGCACCTCTGCATGCGCTATTTCTATCCGCCGGAGATCCATCATTCGCCCCGCCCGCCCCGTCCGCTGAACGAGACGGTGGGGTTCTTTGTCATCAACGCCGTCATCTACTCCTTGGTGGCCGGCCTCAGCGTGGCGATCAAGATGACCGACGGCTGGTATCGCGTGGCGGCCATCCAGCGGGAGATGGAGAAGGAGCGCGCCGAGGCGGAGCTGCAAAACCTGAAGAGCCAGCTCAACCCGCATTTCCTGTTCAATACGCTGAACAATATCTATAGCCTGATCGCCTTCAGCCCGGAGCGGGCGCAGGAGGCGGTGCACGACCTGAGCCGCCTCCTGCGCTACGTCTTGTACGAGAGCAGCCAGCCCTTCGTGCCCCTGGAGAAGGACTTCGACTTCCTCCGCAACTACGTGGAGCTGATGCGCATCCGCCTGCCGGGGCATGTGAGGCTGGAGACGAGCATCGTAGCCTCCTCGCCGGGTGCCTTGATCGCCCCCCTCTTGTTCATCTCCTTGATCGAGAACGCTTTCAAGCACGGGGTGAGCAACAACAAGCCCTCTTTCATCCACCTGGACATCCACCAGGAGGGGGCGGAGGTGGTTTGCTCCATCCTGAACAGCTACTTCCCGAAAAGCCCCGGGCAAGACAAGAGCGGCTCCGGCATCGGTCTGGTGAACTTGGAGAAACGCCTGGCCCTGCTCTATCCCGCCCGCTTCTCCTTCCGATGCGGCAGGGAGGGAGACAACTTCCGAACCCTCCTTTCGATCACCTTGGAGGAGGGGGGAAACAATGAATAGTGAATAATGAATAGTGAATAGTGAATAATGCTTCAAGCGTCGAAGCCAAATCATAAATTATAAATCATAAATCCTCATGCGACTGACTTGCGCTATCATTGACGACGAACCTCTGGCGGTTAGCTTACTGGAAAGCTACGCCCAGAAAACCCCCTTCCTGGATTTGCGGGGAACCTATAATAGTGCCCTCGACGCGCTTTCCGACTTGCGGGAGCGGCCGGTGGATCTGCTATTCCTGGATATCCAGATGCCGGAGCTGAGCGGGCTGGAGTTCTCCCGTATCCTGGGCGCCGATACCCGCGTCATCTTCACCACGGCTTTCGACCAATACGCCGTGGACAGCTACCGCGTGAACGCGCTCGATTACCTGCTGAAACCCATCAGCTACCCGGACTTCCTCGCCTCGGCGAACAAAGCCTTGCGATGGTATGAGCTGCTCCGCAAGCCGGTGCCTCCGGAAGAGAAGGAAGAACCCGCGCCAGCCGCCGAGAAGGGCGGGATGGAGAGCATCTTCGTGAAGAGCGAGTATAAGCTGTTGCAGATAGAGCTGCGCAAGATATTATATATAGAGGGACTGAAGGATTACGTGAAGATATTCGTGGAGGACGAGCCCCGCCCGGTCCTCTCGCTGATGAGCATGAAGAGCCTGGAGGATATGCTGCCCTCGGACCGCTTCGTGCGTGTGCACCGCTCCTTTATCGTCCAGCCGGAGAAGATCAAGGTGATCGAGCGCAACCGGATCGTCTTCGGCAAGGAGTACATCCCGATCTCCGACAGTTACAAGCAGCGTTTCCTGGAGATGCTAGAGCGGCGGTCCATCCTGCCGAGATAGCCGCCCCTTAGTGGAGCAACTGGAGCAAGAGTTGCTCTATCGCCGCGTTCATCGGACGGCCGTCGCAAGCATAGTTGTTCACGAATAGGGCGATGGCGTATCGCTTGTCTCCCTCGCTTACATACCCCGCGTATCCCTTTACCCGGCTCATGCTTCCGCTCTTAAGGCGTGCCTTCCCTTGGAGGGGCGAGCCTTTCAGGAAGTTCCTCACCGAGCCTTCCACCCCCGCCACGGGCAATGACTCGTAGAAGGCGGTGCTATGTTGTGAACAGGTTCTCATATACACCAGTAAATCAGCCACGAAAGCTGTTGATAACTTGTTGGCCGCCGCCAGCCCGCTACCGTCGTACATCCATACGCCCGAAAGGTCGATGCCTTTCTCCCGCCAATATTCCCGGAGCACACGGATGCCCCGGCTAAAGGAAGACAAAACCTCACCCTCGTGCGGCGTATAGCGTAGGCCGATCGTCTTGAGCAGGGCATCGGCGAATAAGTTATGGCTGACCCGGTTGGTCACCGCCACGATCTCCCGGAGCGTAGGGGAGTAAGTGGTGACAATCCGGGTCCGTTTCCCCGCCTTCCATCGGCCTTCCTCCCGCGAGATACGGAAGCAAGACGGCGATTCGCCGACCGTGATCCCCGCGTGCTCCAATTGCCGGGTGAGATACTCCGCCAGGAAAAGAGCCGGGTCGGGGATATCCCCCTTGAGCGGATACCATTCCCGGTTGGCGGGCACGATGCCATACAGATAACGATCCGTGGCGAATGGCGCCCCTACGATGAAAGAGCTATCCGAGGAGACTCGCTGGGCCGTCAGGTAATTGTGGAAACGGATGCCGGGTAGTTCCGGATCGGTCCCTTTCAGCTTCGGGCGGGTGCCGGGAGCCCCGGTCTGCAGCGCTAGCTTATAGAGGTTGTCGAATACGCAAAGCCCATAGCTGCCCGCGCCATAATAGCTGCCCATATCCTCGCCGACCCATTTAAGGGAAGTGCCTTCCGTGTCAAACACGCTTTCATCGGCGATCACGGCGCCTTGTATCTTATGGATACCCGCCTTCCTCAACGCCGAGATCCATTCCTGCAGAAACCGCTTATGATCCGTGGCGAGATGCGCCGAGCCAAGGCTGGGGTCGCCGCTTCCCTTGATATACAGGTTCCCTTTTAGCAAGCCCTTCTCGATGGAGCCGTCGTATTCTAATGTCGTGGGAAAGCGATAGTCCTCGCCCAGTATCTCCAAGGCGGTAGCGGTCGTAACCGTTTTCATGACCGAGGCGGGGGTCAGCTGCCGGCTGGTATCGTAAGCGAATACCGTCTCGCCACTGTCCACGTCTTTCACGATCAAGGCGAATGAGGCTCCTTCCATATAAGGCTTGCGCAGGAATTGCCGGATAGGTTGCGGGATTTGTGCTCCCACGGAGAGGCATAAGCCCGAAAGGAGTAAGAAAAAGGATATTTTACGTATCATGGTGTTTATATATTCTACTTTATTCTATCTTTGTCGTAAGCAAAGATATGAAAATAATATGAATCCATTATTTGATAAACCTTTTACGTTTGACCGTGTGATACGCATCCTGTTCGGCATCCTGGTCATCTCCGGGGTTATCTATTTGATAGCCTTATTACGAAACGCCTTGTTGCCATTCCTGATCGCTTGGTTGCTGGCTTATATGATGCAACCGTTCGTGAAGTTCTTCCAGTATAAATTGCGTCTCAAAAGCCGTGTCTTGTCGATTATGGCGGTGTTGGTAACCTTAGGGCTGCTGATAACGCTGCTGGTAGTCATGGTCATCCCTTCCATCGCTATCGAGGCGGATAAGACGCTAGAGCTGATCCGCACGCACGATCCCGGCGAAGGCTATGTCCCTTTGATCCCGCACTCATGGACGGAATATCTGGAGAATAATGTGGACTTCGCCCAGATCATGGAGTTATTGAGTAAGGATAATTTGTTGAAAGCGATGAAGCAGATAGCGCCCCAGTTATGGTCTATCCTGTCGAACACCTTCTCGATCCTTTTCAGCATCACGATCGTGTTCGTGATCTTGCTTTATTTTATCTTCATCCTTTTGGACTATGAGAAGATCGCGAACGGCTGGATCAATTTGATACCGGAGCGTTACCGTCCGTTCCTGCAAGGCCTGATTGAGGATGTGGAGCATAGCATGAACCGTTATTTCCGCGGGCAATCGCTGATCGCTCTCTGCGTAGGGATTTTGCTCGCGATCGGTTTCAAGATCATTAATTTCCCGTTGGCGGTCACGCTTGGCCTGTTTATCGGCGTGCTAAACTTAATACCCTATATGCAGGCGATCGGTATTATCCCGATGATTCTATTGAGCTTATTGCGTTCGGCCGAGACAGGCGAGAACTTCTGGCTAATCTTTGGTATGGCTATTTTAGTCTTGGGTATCGTACAATGTATACAGGATTTATATCTCACCCCCCGCATAATGGGTAAGGCCATGGGATTGAATCCCGCCATCATTTTACTCTCATTATCCATCTGGGGAACGATCCTAGGCTTTATAGGCTTAATAATAGCCCTCCCATTGACAACTTTGTGCTTATCCTACTATAAACGCTTTATCTTGCACGAAGATAATGAGTTATACCCCGGTAGCCTCGCTCATCAACCTAAGCGAGAAAAAATAAATTCAGATTTAATCGAAAAAAAATAGCCATACCTATTGCATATTTAAAAAATACTCCTACCTTTGCACTCGCATTACAGAAGTAACGCACATGATGATTCGCTAGCTCAGCTGGTAGAGCACAACACTTTTAATGTTGGGGTCCTGGGTTCGAACCCCAGGCGGATCACTGAAAACAAAAGAAAAATCAAGCAAATCCCTGATAATCAAGTATTATCGGGGATTTCTTTTTTCTGGCAGGTGGCAGAAAATAGCCGTTTCAAGCATATTGTTGGTGTGCAAATCGTGGTACATAAATCAGGCTGAAAAAAGCCCCACGATTTAGCTTCTTTCTCACTGATTCATAGCATTTTGCATGGTCGTACTTTGGAAGAGAATACATAGTTTTGTAACTCTAAAAACGATGTAAAAATGGCTAGAAAAACCTTCAATGTGCTATTCTTTATCAAGAAAGCCAGATTATTAAAGAATGGAGAAGCACCCGTGTGCATGAGAATTACTGTAAACGGCTGTATGGTAGATGTTTTAGTAAAAAGAAGCTGTCCTGTAAATCTATGGAATCAGGCAAAAGAAAACTCCAAAGGAAAAGATCGTATGTCGGTGGAACTGAACCACTACTTAGAAATCACACGTTCACGCATACACCAAATTTATAGAGAACTGGAATCCACAGGTAAGACTATTACAGCCGATCTTATGAGAAAGCTATATTATGGAGTGGATGAAGATAGTAAAACGCTATTGCAAGTATTCAGAGAGCATAACGAACAAAGCCGTAAGTTGATCGGTAAGGACTTCGTTAGTAAGACCGTTCAACGGTATGAAACCACTACCCGATATTTAGAGGAATTCATAAAGAAAGAATATCAGTTATCTGATATTGCCCTAAATAACTTGGAAGCCAACTTTATTTCTAAGTTCGATGCTTTTTTGAAGATTGAAAAAGGTTGTGCGCAGAATTCAGCTATCACCCGATTGAAGAACTTGAAGAAGATTATCCGTATTGCTTTGGAAAACGACTGGATAAAGAAAGATCCGTTTGCTTACTATCGCTTCAAACTGGAAGAAACCGATCCTGAGTTTCTGACGATGGACGAGATTAAAATTATTCTTGCAAAAGAATTCACGATTAAGCGAGTAGAACAGGTACGTGACGTTTTTATCTTTTGCATTTTTACTGGATTGGCGTTCAGCGATGTGAAAGATTTATCACCCGAACACTTGGTAAAAGACAACAAAGGGGAGCTTTGGATAAGAAAGAACCGCCAAAAGACAAAAATCATGTGCAACATTCCTGTGCTGCCTGTGGCAGCTTCTATACTTGATAAATATAAGGATGTGGTAGAGTGTACCGGAAAACTTTTACCCGTATTGTGTAATCAACGCATGAACAGTTATTTGAAAGAGATTGCCGATGTGTGCGGGATTCATAAAAATCTAAGCACTCACTCAGCCAGACATAGCTATGCAACTTCCGTGTGCCTTGCAAATGGCGTAAGTATGGAGAACGTAGCCAAGATGTTAGGTCATGCCGATACCAGCATAACAAAACACTATGCACGGGTACTGGATCAGAATATTCTAAAGGATATGCAGAAAGTAAATAGCTGCTTGTCGGAGTTGGCGATATAAAAAGACAGTAGTCAATATAGAAAAAGGATTGGGAAGAATGAATTTCATTTTCTCAATCCTTTTCTTTTAAAGTAAGTTTTCCAGAACCCAATATGAAGCATTGACAAAGGTAAGTTCCGCATTTAGCCTGTTCAAGTCCAAGCCTTCGGTTTAGATAAAAATCTTCCTCTCATTGCATTTCGAGCGTATTTTTATCTAAAGACTTGCACAGACTAAATACTTCACTGGAAAAGTCAATGATTCAAATTAAATTCCGAAAAACAATGTTTTCGAGGGTGGTAGGTTATTCCTTCCAGCTTTCAAAGTAGTGTTTTTGCAGTAGTTTGTCAATATCACTTTGCCGATAGATGATTTTACCTTTTATCTGAATGAAGGGGATTAATCCCGTATCTCTCCACTCTTGTAGAGTTCGCAAACTGACATTCAGTTTTTTAGAAACCTCATGGTTGGAAAGAAAACGTTCTCCGTTCAGGTGGGGCTTATAGTGTTTGACAATCGATTCAATACCGTTTAGCATTGAATCGAGAGAAGAAATAAATTCTTTGACTTGTGGGGTATCTTTATTTATTAATTCCATGATTGAAAGATTGTTTTATAGAAATATTGATTTCAAGATGGCTAGATAGCTGGTTAGTTGCGCAGATAGTCACCCAGCGATGAAATGCTAAGTACATCTTTTCCCGGATCATAATCTATGTAAATCCGTTTAAGAGCAGGAGCAATAAAATACTGGCTACCATCTTTCTGTATTTCATAAGTAGAAGGTGAAGCCTGTTTGGTGGTTTCCGATACATATATAATAGAAAGAAGATATTCTTTGTCGTTCCGATAGATGATAACCGTAGGATTCAGATTAACACTTTCCCATGTGCCGACAATGGAAAACAAGTTGAAGGACGGATAATGTTCTTTAGTTCTTTTCATAAGGCTTGATTTGTTTGGGTGACTGATTTTGTATTTCACTGTCCGCAATAATTCTTTCAATATCGGAAGACTTATAATAAATCTTGCTCCCTATTTGAGAATAAGCCAGTCGCCCACTACTTCGGTAATATTGCAGCGTTCGTTTACTAAAACCTAACAACAGGCACACTTCCTGACTATCCAGCCAGTTTTCTACTTTTTGAGTATGAGTGCTGCACAAACTCTCTATCCGTTTGGCAAACTCCGTGAAGCTCTCGCAGACATACGAAAATGTTCTTTTTTCAATGGTTACTACTTCCATACATTTAATTTTTAATGGTTAATAAAACGTGTTGATTCTATTTTCATCGGCAAATGAAAGAAGAATCAAGAGCCGTTTTCTAAACTGTCCGAGAGTGGTATAAAAAGACTGTTTATGGCAAAATGACACATGAATTATTTATTAGTCATAATACTCTTGCGGCACAACTATCAAAATGAATCCGGGTTAATTAATGGCGACAAGCTAAATAGATAAAAGGTAGAATGACAGAAAAGAGAAGTTTTATATGATACATTTTTAGCATATTCGATTAATCATTACTAAAAAGGGAATCATGAAAAGATTAAAGTAGTTTTTACACATGATTTATAACCTGCGTATTAATAATAGCCATGGAAAGAGGTCAGAATAAGAATAACAAAAGGATACGGTAGAGGTAACACACGTACTTATGACTATGGTTTGGCGTGAAGTGGCTCTGCTGATAGTTACATACCCTTTTTGTATCCCTACAAATAGGGATTGTTTTATAGGAAAACACCCATTTGTAGGGATTGTTTTATTTTTGAAATACAACGTACTTTGTATTCTAATAACAGGAACTACGTTCTGACCTATGCAAACAACAAAAGAATATACACATAAATTATTGTTGGAAACAGCAAGGAGAGCCTTTTTCAAGAAGGGCTTTAAGGCTGTGTCTATGCGTGAAATATCCAAATTGTCGGGTATCGGTCTGAGCAACATCTACAATTATTATCCTTGTAAGGACGATTTGTTGGCTGACGTGTTGCATCCGCTTTTGGAGGCGATGAACAGTATGCTGGAAGATCATAATCGCCCGGAGGCCTTTTCTTTGGATGTCTTTACCTCCGAAGAATATCATCGCTCATCCATGAAGGAGGTAATGAACATCGTAAGACGGTATCGTGAAGAATTTAAGTTACTTTTTTCATCTATCCAAGACTCTCGTTTCAATGATTATTGGGAACAATGGATTAAAAGAAGTACAGTAATGGGTATAGAATATATGGAAGGTATGAAAAAGCTCTACCCTGATCTGCATACCGATATTTCCCTATTCTTTATGCACTTCACCTGCTCATGGTGGGTTAATATGATGAAAGAGGTGGTGCAACATGAAGAACTTTCCAGTGAGGAAATTGAATGTTTTATTGGTGAGTATATCCGCTTTAGCACAGGAGGCTGGAAAAGGCTCATGAATGTAAAAATAGAAAGATGAAAACAAATAGAAACATCCACACATCCTCCTGCCTACAATGCAACCCTTGTGGAAGCGGTTGTACAATTGTGGACAATCGGATTTCTTTCGTATTCGATTCGGAAAAGAAGCACTTTAGCCATCTTCTGTTCGACCCGACACCCGTTGCTTGCATGGGCAGATGCGGCAGGTCTTGTCAAGCAGGATTTCGCTTGGTGCAGGAGGTCAAATACAGCACCATTTCGATAGAACAACTAAAAACAATCAATATATGAGTATCACCAACATCATCAGTAACGGCGAAATAACGCTTGTGCAAGGAGTAAACGGACTTTTCCTCTGCGAAGAATCGTGGGTTACACAAAGCAGAAAATCCGCTCTGCCCAGAGAGGCTTTGAACAAAGAGACTATTAGAATTAAAAAAGAATGCATCGATATTGAACGTCCAGAGACTGATTTACCAGACTTAATTTAGTAACAGATGTATGAAACATCCCATTTTTAATAATAATAATTCATCCTATCAAGCGAGTCGCCTGCAAAGAGCGACTCGCTTTGTTTTTGAACAAAATAGATTTTCGTTCTCTTTTGAAGTACTAACTTCCAATCTGTTATAGCCATGTCACAACAAGTATTTGTTCCATTTCTTCTGACACTGTTTGCCAGTATATCCACCGGCATAGGCAGTGCTATTGCTTTTTTTGCCACATACGGCATACGCCGCAACACCCTTCAGATAGAGCACAACTGCTGCGAGGGCAATATCCCCTTAATTGTCGCGATGAAAACAGGAGCTGATATAGCATTTACGGGGGGCTTGCCCAAGCATTGGTAGTCCAATGTTCGACTGATGCGATTGAGCAACCATTTTTTAGACATCGCGCACAGCAAATAATAGACATATCATATTTAGTAAGAAAAGACTTAAAAACAAAGAATAATTATGAGCATAATAAAAAACATCTTTCAAAACTTCCGCAAACCCAAGAATAGCTTTATGGGTAGGTGCATTGTGAAAATGATGAACCTAGGGCATAACCGGATTTCTCTTTGGTGCATTGACAACTTCGTAAAACTTTCCAGTGGCGAAACGGTGCTCGATATTGGTTGTGGCGGTGGGCAAAACGTAGCTAATTTCATCAAACGAACTCATGGATTAGTTTGCGGCATGGATTATTCACCCACGTGCGTGGACATTGCGAGTCGCAAGAACAAGGCGGCTATCAGTCAGGGACGAGCATCTATCGTAGAGGCGAATGTTTCAAACATTCCTTTTGACGATAACCGCTTCGATATTGTAACCGCTTTCGAAACTATCTACTTTTGGAATGATATAGTGGAAAACTTCAAGGAAGTATTGCGTGTATTGAAACCCGAAGGAAGGTTCTACATCTGCAACGAGGCATACAGCGAGAAAGGCAATGAAAAGTGGGTGAGGAATATCGACCTGCGCATTTACTCACCCATAGAAATACAAAGCATGCTGGAACAAGCGGGATTTATAAATGTGACCTACGACATTTCGCCGGAGAGCAAATCGCAACGAATATGCGTGCAAGCGAAAAAACAACCGATGATGAAACCAATAGACAGATGAGCATCAATAAATACACCCCGATACATCGGGTTCTGACTGCCTATCCGCAGTTAATTCATCGACTGGTGAAACGAGACAGTCGCTATGTTTCTTTAATTAATCCTGTATCAACTTGTACGTTGGGGCATTGCACTACTATTGAGAGCATTGCCTTTACAGTAGGAGACGATGTGGAGACTCTTCTCACATACCTCAAAGGAGAAATGGAACGAGAAGATATACAGTTCAAATATTGAAAATTACTACTAATAACTGCCCGAAAGGGCACAAAACAAGATCGATTTATGCTTATACTTTATAACAAAGCAGCCCGCAAAAAACTTTCCAAGCCGAAGGAAGCTGCCAAATGGTATCCCGTGCTACGCTCTACGGGTATGTTGAAAGAACGTGAAGTGCCCAAACTCATTGCTGACGAAACGATACTCAATCCCAAAGAGGCGATTGCCAGAGTAGAGTTTAAGGATGTTGAGGTACTTACAAAAAAAGTAACCGAAGGAAACTCTTCAGGTATAACTCCTGTAGTCGTTTCCACGCCGGAAGCTCCCGATCCCAGCATTCAAGGAGAAACCAACAATCATATAAATAAACAATGAAACAGAAAGTACTATTTTCTCTATTGATACTGATGCTCATGAGCATCAGTGTATCCGCCCAAACAGGTGGGGGGCGGATTGCGGGCGTGGTTATCGACAACACTGGCGAAGATCCACTGCCCGGAGCAACCCTCTTTATTGAGGAACTGAAAAAGGGCGATGTAGCCAACAAATATGGCGAGTTTTCTTTTTCAGACATTCCTTTCGGTACTTATACATTCACCGTGAAGTTTATGGGCTATCAAACAGCAGTCCAAAAAGTAACCGTAAGTAAAGAGAATGTAAAGAAAACTATTATCCGCCTGAAAGCCGAAGTCAAATCGTTGGACGAAGTGGTGGTGATGGGCAAAAGTGAAGCCCGCAAGATTCGGGAGCAAGCCATGCCCGTATCGGTCATCAGCATGAAGCAGCTGCAAGGGACAGTGAGTGATGTTCAAGGAATATTAGCGAAGACCGTAGGCGTTGCCATTCGTTCTTCTGGAGGAGTGGGTAGCACTTCTCGATTGTCTGTACGTGGTTTAGAGGGCAAACGCATAGGCTTCTTTATTGATGAAACACCTCTGAATGATCAGTCAGACTTTATTGACCTCAATGACATACCTATTGATATGATTGATAGGATTGAGATATACAAAGGCGTGGTTCCTGCCAAGTTTGGAGGGTCATCAATGGGAGGAGCAGTTAATATTGTCATAAAAGAATATCCGGATCGTTATGCTGATTTAAGCTATACTCGTGAGTCGTTTAATGTAAACAAGGCGCAAACGGTGTTCAAAAGGAACTTGAAAGATGCTGGATTGGTCTTTGGCATTGGAGGAGGCTATACTTATGCAGACAATGATTACACGATGGAATCTCCTTATGTTAAAGGATTGAAAATCAAACGCGATCACGACAACTTCAGAAAAATACTCGTAGGAGGAAGTCTTAAAGCCAAGAACTGGTGGTTTGATGAAGTTGAGTTTGAACCCGTATTTATTGATACCTACAAGGAAATACAAGGTATAGAAACCGATATAAGAAAGGCGCATACGAGGTCGCGCCTTTATATGCTAGCCAATAAATTAGAGAAAGACAATTTTCTGTTAGAGGGCTTAGACTTAGATATGAGTACAGCAATTGGCTATACGCAATATGGGCTGGTAGACACTGCTAAAGTATGGTACGATTGGAGTGGGGTTTCTTATCCTACTCCTTCGCTCCATGGTGGCGAGCTGGGTACACGATACGCATCAGAATCGGATAATAAAAAAGCTACGCTTATGAATAAGCTGAGTCTGGAATATCTGATAGACAAGCATCATTCCGTCAGTTTTAATTCGGTTTTCACCTTGGCCAATGGGTATCCCTCAGATCCAACCAAGGAAAAAAGTTTGGGGAAGAAAACAGATTTTGACTCGCGTATGCGTAGCTGGACGGTAGGCCTGACCTACGATTACCGCACAAAAAACGACAAGTTTCTTAACTCGCTCACGTCGAGATATTATTGGTATTCGATGAATACATCCTATCAAAACATTTATGTGAACATCCCTGTAGAGGATATTAATCTAAACAAGAACAGTATAGGGTTTAGCAACGCTATGCGCTACCGCTTCACACCTTCCTTTATGGTAAAACTATCGGGGGGATATGACGTACGCATTCCATCAGAAAATGAGTTGTTAGGAGACGGCTATACCATTAGTCCATCAGAGAGATTGTTACCTGAGCGTAACCTGAGTGCAAATGTAGGTGTGCTCTACGATGTAACCGGAATCCATCCGAGTAATCTACAAATAGAATTGAGTGGATACTATATGTATTTACAGGATATGATTCGCTTTACAAAAGGGATTTTCGGCGCCCAATACCAAAATTTCGGAGAAATGCGAACCCTTGGTGTGGAGTTTGAAGTGAAGGCGGATATATTCCCTTTTTTATATACTTATGGCAATGTTACTTACCAAGACTTACGTGATGTAAGAAGCCATGAGGAAGGCAGTAATATACCCAATGCAACAAAAGGAAAACGAATGCCCAATATTCCTTATTTCATGGCAAATGCAGGCTTGGAGTTTCACAAAGAAAATCTTTTCGGCGGTAAAGGCCAAAACACACGGCTATTTGTCGATCTGGCTTTTGTGGAAGAGTACCTCTACGACTTTGAAATAACCGAGAATGCAAAACGTCGCATCCCTCGAAGTACAACGATAGATCTTGGCTTTGAGTACAGTTTCATGAATCAACGGCTGTTCATATCGGGTAAAATAAAGAATCTGACCAGTTCCACAGTTTTGTCGGAGTTTAATCGTCCTTTACCGGGTAGAAGTTTTGGAGTGAAATTGCGATACGTCTTCAGATAAATACAAATCAATTGATAATCATTAAAAAAATAAAAATGAAAGTAGTATTCAATAGTTGGCAACTTATAGCCATGAGTGTAATGATGTTGTTTGTAGCATCGTGTGAGAAAAATAATGGAGAACATCCAAGTCCGAACAATCCTTTGGGAGGAGAAGGTAATATTCTGATAGAAACAACAGTGAAAAATGCCGATGGAGCAAGTGGACAGTCATATCTGCAACAGATACCTGCGCTATCGGGTTCTTTGAGTATGAACAAGGGCATTCAAACTGGTTTTGCTGCCTCTATCTCTATTGTGGGAAATGATGTTTTTGTCTTTCCTGAGCATGGTGGTAAAGGTACACAAACCATTATTAGATATGCACGTTCTTACAAAGGATTGGAGAAAGCTGCAGAAATGCAGATTATTCCCGGTTCTTATCCTATTAACCTGACACAGGTGAGTGCAGAGAAGGCTTATATTCCCACATATGTTTTGGGACGAATAATGATTGTAAACCCGAAGACTTTGGAAAAGAAAGGAGAAATAGACTTGAAGCAATATGCCCATAATGATGCAAGCCCGGAACCTGCTTACGGCATCTTGCGTGATGGTCTATACTACTTGCCTCTCGATCAGATAGGAGAAAACTGGATGCCATTTGCAGACTATAGACAGGTTGACGTAGCTGTTATTGATACTAAAACCGACAAGGTGGTAAAAGTAATTTCCGAGAAGACGAGCGGTCTTTGCTTTCCGACCCGCCCTTTCCTAAAAGGGATGGTATTTACAAATGAACAAAATGACATTTACATGGCTTGTACAGGTTATTTCGGATATGACCCCACATACTTGAAAAATGGATTTGTTTGTATTCCTGCAGGAAAACAAGAGTTTGACGAAACCAAAACGTGGGATATGAGCAACACAAGCATTGAGGGAAGTACCTATAAATCGGCAACGGTATTCAACTGCAAGTATATTGGCAGTGGAAAGGTTGCTGCTTATGTCGGTATTGTAGAGCTAAATGGCAATAACCCTTATACGGCACGCAATTCCATGGCGGTAATAATAGACTTGAACACCAAAACAATCAAGAAAATTGAAGGAATACCCTACACAGATGGTCATAGCGTGGCAATAGAATATCATAATGATGAAGTCTTATTTGCTGCATATGGTGTAGACGCTTCGGGCGTTTTTGCATACAATCCCACAACAGGAAAGGTGCGACAGGCACTATCGACAAGTGGAAATATAGCATATATGTACTTTTTCAACTAAGTGATAGTCCAAAATCAGGAGGGCAAAGACGAGTGTTGAAATATCGGCTTTCTCTTTGCCCTTTTCATTGATTGCCTAATCATTATATGAGCGGCAATTTTCAAAAAAAAGACTTCATCTTCAAAACAACATCCTTATCCTTATGAACAATCTCTCTCAAATACTCAATTCCGCTACGATGGGGCAGCCCCGTCGCTTGCGTCCGCTGATAGGCTGGACGATTGCGGAGTACTTTTTCCGTGGCGCACCGTACGGGGCAATGCTACTCGTGGTGTGGGAGGTATTCAAACCTCTGCAAAATCCCGGCATGTCGATAAATCTCGTGAACATCGGTTGGGCGTGCTTGTTGCTCTTCATCTCTCTTATCTGCCTTTGGTTAATTGGCAAGAAAGCCTACCTCGTAGCCTATCGCGACGGCTACGAAATATGTTGTAACGGCCGTTTGGCTGTGGTCGATCACTTGCGCCGCCTGCCGATGAGTTTTTTCAACAGTCGTGATCCCGGCGACATCGGGGCATACATTGTCAGCGACTACAACAATGTGGAAATGCTTACCACTCACCTTATCGGTCAGTTCTTTGGCGGGCTGGCGATGCCCATCGTTGCTTTGGTGTCGCTCTTATTCTTTAACTGGCAATTGGCTTTGGCGGCAGCGGCTGTCATTCCATTGGCATACCCTATGATGTTGCTTACCAATCATTTTGTGGCAACCTTGGGCAAGAGGCATCAAAAAATAAAGACCAATGCCGCTTCGCGCATGATCGAGTATATACAAGGTATCCGCCTGATTAAGGCTTTCAACCTGAGCGGCAATAAGTTTGAACGCTTGGAACGAGCTTTCCGTGATCTCAAGCGGGAGAGCATCCGTTTGGAAGCGGCTCCCGCACCCAGCATCACGCTGGCTTCCACTCTGCTCAATGGCGGTCTGGTTCTTATTATGCTACTTGGCTTCTCGATGTTGTTAAATGCCAAAGTCTCCATGCCCGTTTACATCATGTTCCTGCTGGCAGGATCGGCTATCTATGCCCCACTCATCAACGCCTTGACCTTTATCGCCCTCATCAACTACATGAAGCTGGGAGCCGAACGCATTGATGCTCTTTGCAAAACGCCCGTACTTCCGGAGGGTATAATAGAAGATGTTGTCAACTCAGAGATAGAGTTCCGTCACGTCAGTTTCAGCTATAATGCCGACATTCCCGTACTTCGGGATGTATCACTTACCATTCCCGAAAAGGAACTGACCGCTTTTGTGGGGCCATCGGGTTCGGGCAAAACGACATTGACACGACTCATTGCCCGTTTCTGGGATGTAAGCGAGGGGGAAATCCTATTTGGCGGACGAAACATCAAAGACTACACCGTGCATACACTGATGCAACAAGTTTCCATCGTCTTTCAGGATGTGTATCTCTTCAACGATACCATTTATAACAACATCCGCGTGGGACGTGAGACAGCTACCCGTGAAGAGATAGAAGCTGCCGCACGCAAGGCGCAATGCCACAACTTCATCACCGCCATGCCTGATGGCTACGAAACGATGGTGGGTGAAGGAGGTAGCACACTCTCCGGTGGAGAGAAACAGCGTATCTCTATTGCCCGTGCCATTTTGAAAGATGCGCCCATCGTGTTGCTTGACGAGGCAACTGCTTCGCTCGATCCCGAAAACGAGGTTCACATCCAAGATGCTATCAACGACTTGGTGAAAGAAAAGACTGTAGTCATCATCGCTCATCGCTTGGGCACGGTGATAGATGCCAATAATATTGTAGTGATAGACCAAGGACGGGTGGTGCAGCAAGGCAAGCATCAAGCTCTTTTGGCAGAGGAAGGACTGTATCGCAATCTTTGGGAGGAACAACAACGGGTAAAAGGATGGAAGTTCAAACAATCGAATAAACAGTAAGGCTATGGATACAAATAAACGCAAGACCGGGCTGGCACGGTTGATAGAAATTGCCGGCACTAAAGGTCGGCTGCTCATCGGAGCGATGTTGTTGGCAGTTATCACCGCCATCGTGCAGCTTGTGCCGATCATAGCGGTGTACAATATTCTCATCGAGTTGGCAGAGCATGCGCTTGATCCCTCATTGATTGACAAGGCATACATCTGGCTGTGGAGCTATATCGCCTTGGGAGCTTTCTTCGCTTTCGGAGTGCTCACGTTTGCTTCCCTCATGCTCTCGCACATTGCCGCTTTCAACATTCTGTATGAAATACGAATGCAGCTAGCACAAAAAATGGTTCGTTTGCCCTTGGGGTTCTTTTCCCGCCGGGCTTCGGGAGAACTGAAGAAAATAATGAGCGACGACGTGGAGCGCATCGAACTGTTTATTGCCCACCATATCCCAGACATCGTAACTGCCGTACTTTTTCCGCTGATTCTCGTCAGCTATATTTTTGCCGTAGACTGGCGGTTGGCTATCATAGTATTGGCTGTGCTGGCGATGGCATTCTATGTGATGGGAAGAATGTACACCGGCAAAAAAATCCGGGAGGTTTCCAAACGGTATGTGGAGACCTTAGGCAGAATGAATGCCAGTATTGTGGAATATATTCGCGGTATTCAGGTGGTGAAGACCTTCACCGAATCGACCGATGCCTATCGCAAACTCAATGACGACATCAAGGAGTACCGCAAATTTGCCAACGAGGTAAACGTACAATACCAACCCACATATGTAGGTTTCCTTACCATACTCTCTTCGGCACTACTCTTCATCATTCCCGTGGCAGTGTGGCTGCTTGTGAGGAGTGCCTCGTATGCCACTTTCGTGCCGGTGCTACTCATGTTCCTGTTTTTCGGCGTGGCTGTTTTCTTTCCCGTGCTTAAACTCTTGTGGATAGGCAGCTTTCTGAATCAGAACAACATGGGGGTACAGAAGATTGATGACATTCTCTATATGGACGAAATCGAAGAGCCTGACATTCCCCGACACCCCAAAGACGCTTCAGTGGAATTTCGCAACGTCTCTTTTGCCTACGACACCACGCCGATACTCAAAGCGATATCTTTCATCTCCCATCCCGGTACGATAACTGCATTAGTCGGTCCTTCGGGAGCCGGTAAAAGTACCGTTGCTATGCTTGCCGCCCGCTTTTGGGACGTTCAAAGCGGAGAAATCTTAATAGGAGGAGTGCCAGTCAAAGAGATTCCCACTTCGGTGTTGATGGACAACGTCGCTTTTGTCTTTCAGGATAATATGCTCTTCTTCGATACCATCGAGGAGAATATCCGTATGGGTAACAAGACTGCAACCTTTGAGGAAGTGGCACGGGCTGCCTGTGCCGCTCAATGCCATGAGTTTATAGAAGCCTTGCCCAATGGTTATCAGACATTGGTAGGCGAAGGAGGCATCTACCTCTCTGGTGGTGAAGCACAACGCATAGCCTTGGCTCGCGCCATATTAAAAGACTCCCCTATTATCTTGCTGGACGAAGCCACCGCCTTTGCCGACCCCGAAAACGAAGGTAAGATTCTGGCAGCATTCTCTCATCTCATCAAAGGAAAGACAGTATTGGTCATCGCTCACCGATTGTCTACAATCACCAATGCCGACCGAATTCTGTATGTAGATAAGGGTGTGATAGCCGAGCAGGGAACACATGAGCAGCTACTTGCTCTTAAAGGAGAATACGCTCGTATGTGGGAAACCTACAACCGAGCAAAGAGGTGGACGATTGGTGGAAAAAATAACCGTAAATCATAAATACAACAAAATATAACCGGTATGAAAAAACTCATTCAAACCGCTTGCTACGAGAGAATTGTATCAACGCAATCCTCAGCAAAGCAACGCAATTCATCAATATGTAAATGTATTAATTATGAAAGACTTATCAGATTTGAGATTTTTCCGACTATTGTCGGAACACTCACAGAAAGAGTTTGCCGTAAATGATTTTACGGCCGCATTGCAAGAACTTGCCAATCACTTAGTAAGTATTGCTATAAAGGAACAGGACTACGCTGTATTATTACGTTACTTCTCTTTTGGACTAAACAGGCTCAAGTCGTATCGAGTACAATTTGAGCAGGGGGAAAAACGCCTTGTCATTGCTTATTGATGAAGCGATAGGACTTGTAAATACGGAAATCCGCATACTCAATATGCAAATTAAATATCCGGTTCAACTCCAAAACCGGAAGAATAAACTTCCACTCTCACCACTCTACCTTACAGGCGAAACCTATCTTATTGAGATTATGGAGATAGTTAGTGGATTGTTCCTATCTAAAAGAGTGGTAACGCGCAGTGGTACAGAAGCACCACTTACAGAAATCGGAAGAGCCTTTGAATACCTTTTCAATATTAAATTGGGCGATGTGCATAAGAAGCATGAAAGTGTCGTTAGTCGTAAACCATCAAAAATAACCGAATTTTTAGATACGCTTCGTAAAGCCATTAATGAAGAAAGCAAAAAGAAAGGCTATCTATAAATCAAATATTTAACAACTATTTATAGGGGTGTACCAGTGGTACACCCCTAACTTATTTTCATCCATTTGCCGAACTTTGCTTCATCAATCGATTGAGAACAATAATGTTAAACTTAAAAATGAAGCAAAATGTATATAGACAACGAAAACTTCGACAAGTGGATGGAACGGCTATCAAAAAAACTCTCCGAAATCGGACAAGACCTAAAATCCCTTATCAATACCGACAAAATATTAGATCCTAACGACAAGATATTGGATAATCAGGATTTAGCTTTCCTGTTGAAAGTATCTTTCCGAACCCTGCAACGCTATCGGGCAAGTGGCAAACTTCCTTACTTTATGATAAGTCATAAAACCTATTATCGTGCTGCTGATATTCGGGTATTTATTCAAGAAAATGCCGACTGTAAGACATACGAACGGTTCAAAAAGGAAAACCAACTCGATAAGCAAACTGAGGAAAACCAAGGTGGGTAATATTACCGCCTGATGAAGAACTATCGCTCCCCATTTAGCAGAAACTGCCTCACCTATTGGTTTAGCCCGTTTCGCTAAATCGAGCAAGAGGGAACTGGACAAGTCCTGTTCTTCCCTCTTGCCCTGCGGGGCAAAGCCTTCGGCTTTAGCGTGTTACAAGAACACGTTGTAATGACACCTGTAATAAGCATTTTCTTTGCAATGCTTATTTTCAGGTATTTATCTATTCATATTTCTATAAAAAAGTAATTACCATGCCAAACAGCAGTCGAAAAACGATATTCACTACCATTTCCATAGACAAGGAAACGGCAGCTTTGGTAGAGAAGATATGCAAACGCTATTCACTGAAAAAGAGTGAAGTTGTAAAGTTGTCGTTCGGGTATATAGATAAGGCACATATCAACCCATCCGAAGCCCCTGAATCCGTAAAATCGGAACTGGCGAAAATAAATAAGAGACAGGATGATATTATTCGCTTCATCCGTCACTATGAAGAAGAACAACTGAATCCCATGATACGGGCTACAAACTCTATCGCTTTGCATTTTGATGCTATCGGCAAAACTTTGGAAACTCTTATTCTCTCTCAACTGGAAGCCAGTCAGGAGAAACACACAGCTATACTCAAAAAGTTAAGTGAACAGCTCTGCAATCATGCCGGTGTCATAAACAACCAATCCAAACAGATAAACGCACTCTACCAGATACACCAACGGGATTATAAAAAGTTGCTTAATTTGATACAACTCTATTCAGAACTTTCTGCTTGTGGTGTGATGGATAGCAAAAGAAAAGAGAATCTGAAAGCAGAAATTAGCAATCTGATAAACACATAGAACCATGCACATAGATTTTGCTCCACCATCAAACGGAATATATAATAATGCTGGCAGTAGTCGACAGTTGGCTAATTATTTAGAACATGAAGATTTAGAACGCATGGAAAAGGGTATCTACACCGAAGGCTTTTTCAATCTGACAGATGATAATATCTATAAATCAAAGGTTATAAAAGATATAGATAGTAATATCGGGCAACTCCTAAAAACGGATGCTAAGTTTTACGCTATTCATGTCAGTCCATCGGAAAATGAACTTAGAGAGATGGGTAAGACAGTACAGGAACAAGCCGAAGCTATGAAGCAGTATATCCGAGAGGTGTTTATTCCTGAATATGCCAAGAACTTCAATAAAGGGCTATCCGAAGCGGATATAAAGTTTTACGGAAAGATACATTTCGACCGCAACCGTTCCGATAACGAATTAAATATGCACTGTCATTTGATTATCAGCCGAAAAGACCAAACCAATAAGAAAAAGCTATCACCGCTTACCAACCACAAGAACACCAAGAAAGGAACGGTAACAGGCAGTTTCGACCGTGTGAACCTATTCCAACAAGCAGAACAAGGTTTTGATAATTTGTTCGGCTATGACCGCCTATTATCTGAATCGTTTGAGTATCATAACACGATGAAGAACGGCAGTATCTCCAAACAGCTTGAATTACAGCAACAAAACTTTACTGGCGAAAATAAAAAAGAAGTATTCCAATCCAGTGAAAAAGAAAACATGATTTCTTGCAATCTTGATAGCAAGAAAGAGAATAAACATTCTCAAAATCAACAAAATAATAGTAGCGGTGATACTCTGTTATCTATCTCTTCATTGGGAGATGGCAACAACTACGATGCTACACAGGCAGAAGATTTACAGGCACAGAAACGCAAAAAGAAAAAGAAGAAAGGAATAAGACGATGATTGAATATGCCAAGTTTTATGCTGTCCATGTCAACCCATCTTAAAAGGAACTGCACGCAATGAGAAACACTGAGCAGGAACAAGCCGAAGCCATGAAACGGTATATCCGTGAAGTGTTCATTCCCGAATACGCCAAGAATTTCAATAAAGGATTATCGGCAGAAGATATTAAGTTTTACGGCAAAATCTATTTCAACCGCGACCGTTCCGACAATCGTATGAACATACACTGCCATTTGATTGTGAGCCGTAAAGACCAATCAAACAAAGTCAAAATAAGCCCGCTAACCAACCACCGCAACACCAAGAAAGGCGTCATTACAGGCGGCTTTGACCGTACAGCCCTATTTAAGAATGTAGAAAAAGGCTTTGACAGGCTATTCAGTTACAATCGGCAACTATCCAAAACGTTCGAGTATTGTAATACGATGAAAAACGGCAGTATGGCGGACAAACTTCAAATGCAGGAACGAGAATTATCAACCCCCAAAGAAGATTTTGCTGGTGAAAAGAACAAGATTGTAGATATACAAATAGATGAAAATGTAAAAGCGCAAACAAATAAAAACTTAAAAACGATTTCAGATACTTCAATACGACAGCAAATCAGTAAATCAACCAATACACCAACAGACAAGTGAAAGTGGGTTATCCTCTTTGTTTTCCATACTTCCGTCTGCTTCAGACGTCAATCCGATTGATGAACAGCAGCCATCGAAACCCAAGAAAAAGAAGAAACGAAAACCGAGATTAAGCTGATAAAATTCTAGATTTATATTGTACTCAAAGTTATTTCCCGTCCAACTTCGGTTATTTCCCGCTCATGATTTACCTGCCTGTTTTGAAGGACGGAAGCCCCGCGAGAATAACTTCTGGTAGTTAAGGCGGCATTAAAGGCCGTTTGCGGAAAAATAAACAACAATTCTGTTGATTAGTTAAATCTCAATCATTATATTTGCAAATCACCTCAATGATTTGATGAATGGAACTAAACAGATTGAAAGTAGTACTTGTGGAGAGGAAGCGTACAGGTAAATGGCTTGCTGAAGTATTAAGAAAGAATGAAGCAACTGTTTCTCGTTGGTGTATGAATGAATCACAGCCATCGCTTGAAACATTATTTGCTATTGCCAAAGCGCTGGATGTTGATGTGAGGGAGTTACTTGTTTCGACAAAAAACTATAGAGAATCGGAATATTATTATGGGAAAATCTAAGCGCAATAATGCAAAAAATAAAAGTAGAAAAAGTATAGCAAAACTTGAAAACATAAAAGACAATGTAATGAATATACTAACACATGATTTAATAAGGCATTTGAGAGCCTTACGACAAACATTAGCTCAGAATAAAAAACCAATTGGTTTTTTTATTTCTGCAGGATGCCCGTTATCTGTAGAAATGGAAGATGACACAAAATGGCCACTAATTCCTGATATGAAAAGATTATCTGAGTATGTTTCATCAAAATTAAAATCTACTAATCCCAGTAAACCGAGCGATTTTGATAGATTAATAGCCGAACTTAAATTGGCAAAGAAAGACGAAAATAACTTAGAAGATATTCTTAGTTTTATTCGTTCATTAAAAGATGTGTCTCATGGTGGTGGGACTGTCAGAGGGCTTAAAGAAGAGGAACTTATAGATTTAGAAACAAGTATATGCAAGCATATTGTTGAAAAAATCAGAGTTGATTTACCAAATAGAAATACTCCATACCATAAATTTGCAAGATGGATCAGCTCGATAGATAGAGATAAGTCTATTGAAATTTTCACTACAAATTATGATTTATTAATGGAGCAAGCCTTGGAAGATACTAGTATTCCTTACTTTGATGGATTTGTAGGCTCTCGACAACCTTTCTTTGATTTAAGGTCTGTAGAAGATAACTTAATCCCTAAGCATTGGTCTAGGCTCTGGAAAATACATGGTTCCATAAATTGGTATCAAAAGACAAATAAAGAAGTTTTTCGCTCTGATGCATTCAAGAATGATGGAAAAGATGCATCATTCTTAATTTATCCCTCTCATCTAAAATACGACCAAAGTAGGAAAATGCCCTTTCTTGCATTGTCGGATCAATTAAGTCGTTTCTTAAAACAACCTTCGGCAGCTCTTATTCTATGCGGATATTCTTTTAATGATGACCATATTAACGATACAATCGTGAACGCATTAAAATCCAACCCTACAGCAATCGTAATAGCATTGATGTTTGGTAATATGAAAACCGATAATAAAGAAAACTATCCGAAAGGTGTTGAAATTGCTCAAAAAAGGCACAATATAAGTTTCTGGACTAATGATGAAGCGATTATTGGCACCAATCAAGGAAAATGGTCTATAATGCCGAAAGATGAGAATGACACATTAACTCATTTTACAGCAAAAGATAAAACAACCAATGATATACATACTAAAATCGGAGATTTTAAAGTATTCTCAGCATTTCTGAGTTCTCTTATTGGCCATATTGAAGAGGAGGAAAAAGATGGCAAATAAAGTGACCTATATAGGAGATGTTCAGAATGTTGACGGAACAACGGTTAGTGTTTCTCTTTCCTCTGATTGTATATCAGGATTAACATATGTCAATGGAGAAGGATACAAAATAGGACAAGTAGGTAGCTTTGTAAAAATTCCTTTGGGATATAATGACTTGTTTGGTATCGTATCTCAGATAGGAGCTAATGCTGTCCCCGAAAAACAGTTAGAAATTCAGCCATATGGTAATAGATGGATGACTATTCAGCTTATTGGAGAAGGACAAGGGAATGGCGGTTTTGAAAGAGGGATTTCACAATACCCGACAATTGGAGATGAAGTTCATTTGGTTTCAGAATCAGATTTGAAACATATTTATGGGCATATTAACAAGCCTTATCTTGTTAATATTGGACATATTGCGGGTGCAGAGTCAATACCTGCATTAATAGATATCAATAAGCTAATTACGAGACATTCTGCAATTGTAGGTTCTACAGGTTCGGGAAAATCAACAACGGTAGCAGGTATTATAGATGCATTAGCTTATAAAAAGAAGTACCCATCTTCTCGAATTCTAATATTCGACATACATGGAGAATACAGCAAAACATTTAAAAATACAGCAAATATATATAAGATTAATCCGGAGCCTAACGAACCAGAGCCCAAATCAAAACCTCTTCACATCCCATATTGGGCGATGAGTTTTGATGAATTAGTTTCTCTTACTCTTGGTGATATTGATGAAAAAGATAAAGTCCAGATTGGAGAAATGGTTTTGGAATTAAAAAAGAAGGCCTATAACTTGGAACCTGACAAATATAAAGGACTTGATGAAGAGCGTATAACATCGGATACACCATTACCATTTAGCCTTAAACGGCTATGGTTGTATTTGTACAGGTTAGTTTATTCTACTCATTCTGTTCAAAGTTCTGGGCAAAAAATGTGCTCTATAACAGATGATTTTGATATTACTAAAACAACAGAGGCATTTCAAGTCGATGCTCAGAATAATCCTATTCAGACAGGAGACTACGAAACCCTTACACTTCCCAAATACAAGCCCCAACAAAATCAAGCGATTTATTTAAGCTCTTCTACATTAAACATAAGAAGACCTGTAGAACATTTAACATCAAAGCTTAGAGACCCTCGATTTGATTTTATTTTTAATCCCGGAAATTTTAAAACAGATGCCAATGGAGGGATAAACTCTGACCTAGATGTATTATTTCATGAATGGGTTGGAGAAAAGAATATAACTGTTTTAGACTTATCAGGTGTCCCCAATAATATACTAAATACAATAATAGGAGTTCTTTTACGAATCATATACGATGCTATATTTTGGTCAAGAAGGTTATCCCAAGGAGGTAAAAACAGACCTCTTCTTTTAGTGATGGAAGAGGCTCATAACTATCTAAATGATAATTTTAAGGGAATTGCATCAAGCATTGTTCAAAGAATCGTAAAAGAGGGCAGAAAGTATGGTATTGGTGCTATGATTGTAAGCCAACGACCGTCAGAAATCAATTCCACAATCTTGTCTCAATGCGGAACAATAGTATCATTAAGGCTATCTAACTCAACAGATCGAGGTCATGTGACAGGAACCGTTACTGATAATCTCGATGGACTTATGAGTATGCTGCCTATTTTAAGAACGGGTGAAGCAATCATTGTTGGTGAGAGTGTAAAACTACCAATGAGAGCACTGATAAATCCACCTGAAAAAGCAAGGAGACCTGATAGTCAAGATCCAATTGTCGTATCTGAAAATACTGCAGAGAAGATTGGGTGGCAAAATCCTGATAAGATTAAAGAGGAGGACTATAAAAAAGTAATACAATCGTGGCGTACACAAAATCCAAGTGTTTAATTTAAAAACAATTATTTTTTATGGAAAGAAAATCTGTAAGCTCGTCAAACATAGCCTCAATTGGCTATGATAAATCCTCAAACATTCTTGAGGTAGAATTTAATCATGGTGGCATATATCAATACTTCGATGTTCCACAACATGAACACCAAGCATTGATGAATGCCGACTCTAAGGGGCAATACTTTGATGCCAACATCAAAAAAGGAGGCTATAGGTATGCAAAATTATGATTTTATCTGCCGGACTTTAAGTCTGGCAGATATTTAAGCTTAAAAAATGAGTACAATAAAAATAGATCAGCAACTCAAACGAGTTGAAATAAAAGAATTTGAAATTGAAAACGAAATTGTTTTCAATTTTTTCAATAAACTTTCAGCATCAGAAAGAGATAATAAGTTATTACAATCCATATATATTGGTGTTTTAGCACTAATGGAAGATCGTTTCTCGTCTTTTCTTTCTAAAACTTCAAATGAACTTGGCACAGAATTGGAAAGCCTCAAAATGATATTTGAAATGAAGAAAGAAATATTCTACAAATCAGCCATCAAAGGCATTTTGGCAGAAAATGATATTGCAGAATTTCTTATCAAATATTTGAAAGACAAACGTATTCCTGATAAAGTGTACTTAACGGGGAATACGACAGGTAATTTACGAAAAAACAAAACCGGAGATATAGTTTGTGAGTTAAATGGACAAAATGACTTGAAAATAGTCCTCGAATGCAAGTTCGATAAAAGTATAAAGCTTGGAGATATAGACTCAAAAGATGTATTTACCCGAAAAACAGATACAGCTTGGAGTCAGTTAATAGAAGCGCAAGCAAATAGAGAGGCACAAGCAAGTATTATCGTGTTGGATATTTCATTGACTGATAATTCCATTTTGAGGAAATATGAAAATATAGGGTATATCCCTGATATTGGATTTGTGGCAATCGTGGACTCGCAAAAAGGAGATTATTCTAACCTCTCTATAGCCTATATGTTGGCTAGAGATATTGTTCTTAATGCTAAAAATATTGATTTCGATAAGAATATTCTTACAATGATTGTCAATCGAGTTATTAAAGATATAAATGAGATAGTGAGTATTCGCTCTCTAGTAAATAACAATATTGAAAATAATAAAGCAATCTTGAAACAACTGGAGAAAAGTATTCTCCTTATGGAATTTAATCAAGAATATTTGTTGAAATTCTTAAGAGATGGTACATTGACTAAAGAGGATCTACTATCTTTTTATCAAGGAGAATCGATTAAAGACAAATATAAATTGATTGAAAAGGATATTAACGACATCTGAAATTTGTAAATGATAGCACCCAATGAAATATATGAAAAATATGAATTGCTTCTTCCTGCTAAGTTTGATGGAGGTTATCTTATTATAGCCCTATATGACAAAATTCAGAATGAAGAGATTGCAGAGCAATTCACCATTACTGACATTCGAAACATACTTGAAGAAATAGCTCGAAGTTATGGTGAACAACAGACACCACAATCGGAGCGGATACTCAAAATGCTATTGCATTTCTATATAAGAAATTCGGCAAAAGACCCCGGCAAGTATTATCTTACCGAACGTGCGCGTAAATTGGTTGATTTTCTAAAGAATATACTTGAAAATCCATATAAGAACTTTCCTCTAAAAGAAAGCTTCGAAAAATCATTTACTATTGTTCCAGAAGAAATACAATCAATAAGCGACCTCGAAAGAAAGTTTGGACGTTTATTTATTGAAGGCCCGAAGAAAATAATCAATGACCATCTTGAAGGCTTGGAGGACGAACTTGTAGAAGGGTATGCCGAATTGAATAAAATTCTGGAATCTGATGAAGAAAGTGCAACGACAATGGTCAATCAATTTGCATTTGTTTTCAGGAAGTTTGGAGAACGTGCTGAAGATATTACAAATTCTGTTGCTTCCAAAGATCGATTTTTGAAAGATTTACATTCGGTCGTTGAACAATTTTATCAAAAGTTAGACAGCTTTAAATACACTGAATCAGAAGACGAATTTGAGCAACTGAAAAACGACTACAATAAAGCAGGTGAAATATATCAGGATATTGAGGCTTTTTTCAAAACCGTAGATGATAAAATTATAAATATCCAAAAACGTATTCACAATGCAAGCGAAAAACTCAGCGAACTTCATGAACAATTCACAGCAAGAGCTCAATTGCGGTTGCAAATAAAACGTATGTTAAAAGTAGTGCTTGATAACGCTTCGTATTCCAATAAAAGGATTGTGCTTAACGACAATTTCCCTCTAAAAAAAACAGTAAATGAAAGAGGTGTTTTTGCCTACCCCGGTCACCATGATTTTAATATATCTAAGCCCAATATAGTTATTCGGATACCTAAAGATGAGCAATATACTCAGGACGAGTATCTGCAAATAATAAAAGAGAATGATCGGCAAGAACTTATCAATCAATGGACACAAAAGGCTATGTCTATTATAGAAGAACATCGGTCTATTGATTTGAAAGAATTTATGGAACAGATCATGAATTCTGAGGCAGACCAGACTCTTGCATATCAGATAGCTGGAGAAATTGAACAAGAGATTTCTGCAAATGAAAACATGCATATTAATGCTGAGAAGGAATTAGTTAATATAAAAAATACAGATTTATTTTTATGGAAAACCACTCTAACGAAAATATAGACTATTCATTCCTTTTGGTGGAAGATGTGCAGAGAAGTTTTGCCGATTTACACACTTGCCTATTGTCTGGAAAACACATTTGCTTTACAGATGATTATACATTTTATTCATTACTGGAAATGTACGAACCGCATTGGAAATTTTTCTATCGAAATTTATATGGTCTAAATTTGGTAGACGATATATTTGACAAACAATTTTACTATTATCTTGATTTCTTTGATTCGGATAAAGGAAGACTTAGCGATCCATCTCGGAGCCGCCAACTTACAGAGTTACAAACTATCATTGGATTAGTTTTGTTGGACATGTATTACCATCGCTACTTTAATGAACAAAAAATTATTTATTGGATAGATATAAAGAACTTGATTGAAGATAGCGAATTTAAAGAGCAGTATCAAAATTTATTATTCAAAGCAATTCGGCCTTCATATACAGAACAAGAATGGAGTCGTGTTGAAAGACTTTTTAATGAAACTATTACCAGCTTTGCTAAATTAGGTTGGGCTTCAAAAATATCAGGGCAAGGCGAAGAATTAATATTTGAAATTAAACCCGCCATTTTCCGAATGGCAAAAATATACGAGCAAGAGCTGTCAGACTTGGATACGCTTGTTGAAAAATTGAATAATACCACTGCAATATGAAATATCCGCGTATATATTCCCTTTCAACAGTAGGGATATTGAAACATTACAATAGTGATTACTTATTCCATCCTATAAGAACCGATTTTGTAGGAGCTAATGGAATAGGGAAATCTATTATTACAGACTTGTTGCAGATGTTGTTTATATACGACAGTAAAGATATTTATTTTGGAACGGATGGAATACAAACACGAAAGATAGAGACACTGCCTTATAATACAAACCTTGCATATTGTCTATTAACCGTAGAAGTTGGTAAAGGTCAGTTTTTTATTATGGGAATCACGATAAGTGCTCAATCCCGAAGAAAAATTACTCCATTTGTAATAACCAAACAAACAGACTTAACCCTAACTAAAGAGCAATTAGCGCTCAATACTGATGACCTCTTCTTTGCAGAAGAAGTGATACAACAAGATCGGATACTAAGTCTTATTGATTTTGCCAAAATTTTGTTGACATCTCGAAATTTGTATCTTACAAATTTTAAGACCAAAGAGGAAATACAAAACTATTATGGGTTCTTATACACAAAAGGACTCCTGTCATTAAACCTCGCTTTGGAAAAGAATTATCGGGCATTTTCAAAAGTAATTCAATCCTTTTCAAAAGTAAAAACATTTCATCTTGATAAAGAGCATGCTTCCGACAGTTTGAAGGATTTTCTATTTGAAGATTCGGATATGGATTTCATGAACGATTTTAATAAACAACAGGAATCTTTGGAGAAAATTCTTAGAGAATATAAGCGACTCAGTACCGACATCGAATCACTAAAAAAGAAACAAAACAGTCTTGTTAAGCTCAAGATGCTTAATGAAGAATATGCCCAAGCATTCAAAGTCTATAAAATGGCGGAAATTAATCAGGTTTACCATAAGAAAGAAAATACACAGGCAAATATTAACAAATTAGAGAACGATCTATCAACGAAAAAAAGGGAATATGAAAAACTGAAAAAAGCACTAGAGAAGCTTCCAAAAATTGAATCGCTTGTATCAATAGAATGTGAAAAGGCAAATAATAACTATGACAATTATAGTAGTTATGAGGCTCTAAGCAAAGAAATAGGAGAATTGATACAAAATATTTCTGATTTGAAATCATTATCCATCCCCAAATTGCATGAAGCAGATAAGTTATTAGTGAAGTCTGTTTCAATAGCAGATGTAGATACTCAAGAAATTATTCAAGAAATAAAATTTACGATTCCTTTTATTCAAAAATATGGAATAGTCTCGAACATTGAGCAGGCAAGGGAAGAGCAAAACGAAAAATTTGAAGAGTTAAAATCACAGCTAAAAACAGAAAAAAGCCAAAAACAGAAGCTGTTAGCATTGCTGGACAAAGAGTCAAAAGACAGTTTGATTCATTGGTTTATTAATCATCAAAAAACTTTATCAAAAGAACAATTGCACACTTTATTGCATTTTGCTTCCTTGCCAATAAATAAAATTACTCATCCTGAAAATAGAGCGCAATTTATCAATCCTGAAAAATTGTTCTCTGAATCCAATCCAAAGCAATTTGAAAATGAAGGAAGTTATTGGATAGAATTAGGTGCAATTTCAGAATATGTAGCCTTTGAGCCAGATGTAGCTTTATTTGAAGATAAGAAGAACTTGGAACAATCCGTTCAAAAATTAATTATAAAATTAGAACAGGAAATTGGTACGATAGATAGCCAACTCAAAGAGCTGGATAAAGTACGTAAAGCAGAACCATATGATGAAAATATATTGCAATGTCAATTTGACTTGTCCTTGATTGAGTTTAGCAATATAAAAAGAATCAAAAAGGGTGTTTTATACATTTTACACTTGGGATCTAAAATTGAATTTCTTAAGTCGAGAAAAAGCAAAAAAGAAGTAGCATGTCAAAAATTAGAAGCGAATTTTCCTTACAACTTGAAATTAAAAACCATAGAAGAGATAAAATCGAATTTATTCGATTTGCGTAAATGTTGGAATACTCGCCAAACAAATGTTACAAGATATTCTGAAAGAATTAATGCCGCAGAACCAACGGTAAAGAAAGATATTCAAAAAATGAACGATGAGTTAATTACAATCAAAACAAAGTTTGAAAATCAAAAAACCGAATTTGTAAATCTTCATGAAAAATATTTTAAACTTTTTGATGACGATATTATGGCATATCCATTCATTGATGAAAAGGCATTGAATGAGCTGAAAGAACAATCAGAAAAAGCTTTTAAACTGTATCAAACAAAATATGTTTCTATTGTTCCTTTGTTCGAAGAAACGAAAGACAGTAAAAACACTGCTGTGAATTTAGAAATTAATAAATCATCTTATTCTTTTCGCATGTTGGAAGAGGCTTTGCTTGGCAGTAAGATTAAGTCCACTGATGAGATTACTGCTGCGCTGGATGAGGCTAATCAAAATAGGTTGAATATGGCTGATGGAATTAGAGACAGCATGATTAAAGTCTTTGAAAACACAGTAAAGCAGTATAATCTCTACAAGCAACAAATAAAATCTATTAATATTTTCTTCAATGGAAGAAAAATAAGTGATGAATACTTCTTCAAACTTGGATTCAACGAAAAACATCCTCTTCATATCAACCTTATAGATGAAATGATTGGAAAAGTGAGAACTTCGGCTAAACAAGGTGAACTTCCATTCGACCAACCTATTTCTGAGCTAATTGAAGATTTTTTTAGGAAATCGACACAAATGAGAGAGAAGATAAATATTGATAAACTATTAAATCCCAAATCATACTTTCGTCTTTCGGCAAAGCTTACAGATTTGAATGAAAATGAAATACCAGGAAGCACAGGAGAGACATATTCTGCTATTGCATTATTAGGAATTGCACGTTTATCAGTGGCTCAAAAAGAGGAACGTCCCGGATTAAAGTTCATCATATTGGAAGAACTTGGAGATTTAGATAAAGTAAACTTCAAAACCTTCCCATCTGTTGCCAAGGAATTCGGTTACCAAATCATTACCATGGCACCTCATGTATTGAACATGGGATTGGAAGATGAATGGTATTCTCACCATCTGATAAAGGGGAAGCCTGATAAAAACATTAATCTTCATCCTTGCGTGTCCTATTTTAAAACAAAAGAAAGACGTGAGGATTTGAATCTTTATATAAGCAAATTGAAACATGAACTGGATTGAACTCAAAGCACTTAATTCGCTCTATCATAACGAAGTGGTGAAAGTTAATGAAACATTGGCTAACAGCTCAGAGGTTCATTTTCTTATTAATTCCCTTAACATTCTTGAGAAAAATAGTAGAGAAATAAAAAGCACATCAGATTTCAAAGAGTTTTATGAACATAGATATTTTGATGATTATAAAAAATATACGGATTTTCTGACCGAAAACAAATTACTTTTTCCGCAGACTCGTTTTGAAGAAAGCGACATTAAGAAATTAATTGAAATTGACGAATTAAAAAAAGAAGGAAATTTAGAAGAATTGCGTCAACAAATTATCGCTTCTAACGAAACCTTAAGAGGCGTGTCTTTAATGTTTTTTAAGAATGAGAAATACCTCGACAATAAAAGCTCTCTAATAAAAGCCTTAAAGAAAGTATTAGAAGTTGAACAGTTTGCCAATGAGAAAGACCAACAGTATATCTACAAATTAGAATGTCACAATCCTAAATTAATTGTATTATGTGAAAATCTTGATTTTCTCAAAAAACCAGTAAAACCTCGCGAATTCGGGATTGAACTTTGGTATGCAGGAGGAAAAAATGTCGAGAAATTGAAATATGCAGATACGCGAGGGTTACCAATTTTCTATTCTTGTGATTGGGATTATGATGGTTTATTTGTAATCTATCCACTAGTAAAAGAAAAAATACCTGCAATAGAATTACTCATACCTAACGGATTACCAAAAGGGATTGATGAAACAGAACATGATAGCAAGTGGCAACTATGCAACATCAAACAATTGTTTTCGGATGAACAACAGGTGCAAATAATTGAGAAGTTAATCAAAAATGACCAATGGATTATAGAGGAATCCAATCACTTGATCGAGATACTAAAACAATATTTTTTTCAGTTTTGAGAACTATTCATTGGATTCTTTTCAATGTTCAGTTCACAAAAATCAAGAAATAATTATTATTCTGTCAAATATTTTGTTTCGTTTCCAAAATGCAGTATATTTGCAGTATAATAAAAATGAAGATTAAAATTAAACAGCCGTAAATTTTACCGCCATAAAAATTTTCTTTCTATTTCTTAAATGCACTTTTTTTGCTACATAACAGAAATAAAAAGACTGCTTATCTCTACTTTTCGGGCAAACAATGGATAGAGTTAATATTCTTTCTTAACTTTGCAATAACAATCGTGCTAAATCGCGGGCAGAACGATGAGAAATAATCGTGTGATAAATCATGTAAATTTTCCGATAAAAAGAAGATAAATCATTGATTATCAATATCGGGATATAAAGTGTTCACTTCTTAGAGGCAATTAATGTGAAATTTTATATTTTGTAAATATGAAGAAGAATAGCTATCTTTGCCCTCAGTATTCTCCATGAGCAAACTACCGCAAAAGCACGTAGCAAATCAGTGGGTTAAATCATGGGATATGCTTGAAGCAAAAAATATAAAGTTTTATATATCAGCGTGGTAACTCTGCAAGGAGAATCCCAGGCGGATCACTTGATAATCAGAGAGTTGCATATAAGCGACTCTCTTTTTTTATGCCCGTACGGTTCGGGTCAGCGGATTTTCGGGTCAGCGGATTTTCCCGGTTGGCAAGCTTTCTTTTAAGCGTATAGCATAGCCAGCCTAAACATGAAGAATTTCACATCAGACACCCCTCTTAACTGGCTTCGAAAAGTT